>DASYSM010000088.1:0-10287 GCA_036003325.1 Candidatus Limnocylindrales bacterium | reverse complement strand
CTGGACCACCTCGGGGGCGGCCGGCGGCTCGACGTCGAGGAGGTAGCCGATGCCCTGGAACGTCTTGATCCGGCCCGGCTCACCCGGCTCCGCGCCGAGCTTGCGTCGGACGCGCGAGATCCAGACCCGCAGGTACTGCAGGTCGTCGCGATACTCCGGGCCCCAGACCTTGGTCAGCAGCTCGGTGTGGAGGACGACCTTGCCCGCGTTCGCGGCCAGGTGCTGCAGCAGCAGCCACTCGGTGCGCGACAGCTGGACCAGCTCGCCGTTGCGGGTGACCATCCGCCGCTCGAGATCGATCTCGACGTCGTCGAACGCGAGCACGCCGGAACCGGGCTGGGCGCCCGATGACCGGCGCAGGACGGCGCGCACGCGGGCGGCCAGCTCGTCGGGGTGGAACGGCTTGGCGATGTAGTCGTCGGCGCCGAGGTCGAGCCCCTTCGCCTTGTCGGCGGTCGATCCCTTGGCGGTCAGCAGGATGACGGCGACGGGCCGCCGTTCGCGCAGCTGGCGCATGACCTCGATTCCGTCGAGGTCGGGCATCACGATGTCGAGCAGGATGATGTCCGGGCGGACTTCCTCGGCTCGGGTCAGGGCTTCCTCGCCGCTGCCGGCGGTGACGACCCGGAAGCCCTCTTCTCCGAGGGCGATCGACACGAGCTTGGTGATCCGGGGTTCGTCGTCGGCGACGAGCACGAGTGGCTGAGTGCTCACGATGTGCACCTCCTGGGGGGTGACGGTCGCCACAGCATCGGCGGTCGTGCCTGACGCGCGTCGGAGACGCACATAACAAAACCGTTACAGGGGTATTACAGCAGCGACCGCCGCAGTGGCAACCATACCGTCACCGTCGCGCTCCAACCAGATGGGCTACGCTGACCCCATGCGCTTCGAAACCGGCGATCTCGCCCTTCTCGCAGCGACCGAAGAGATCGAGATCGAGACCGCGGCGCCGGACGGGGCCGCCCACCGGACGATCATCTGGGTCATGGTCGACGGCGACGACGCGTTCGTCCGCTCGGTCCATGGCCGGTCCGCCCGCTGGTTTCGCGAGGCGACCGCCGACGGGCATGTCGTCGTCCATGCCGCCGGCCGCGCCATCCCGGCGACGGTCTCGCCGGCGGCCGACGGTGACTCGATCCGCCGGACCAATGACGCGCTGACACGCAAGTACACGGGCATCGAGGGCTATCCCGAGATGCTCGAGCCCTCGATCATGGACACCACCCTCCGACTGACACCGAGCTGACCGCCATGTATTTCGACGAGTTCAAGCACCAGCTGCCCGACATCGACCCCGACGAGACCGACGACTGGATCGCGTCGCTCGACCAGGTCGTGGCCGACGAGGGCGAGGCGCGCGCCCGGTTCATCATCTACAAGCTCCTCAAGCGGGCCCGCCAGCTCCAGGTCGGGTTGCCGCCGCTGACCCAGACGCGCTACATCAACACCATCAGCCCCGAGCAGGAGCCCGACTTCCCGGGCGATGAGCAGATGGAGCGCCGGATCCGACGGCTGATCCGCTGGAACGCGGTGGCGATGGTCCTGCGCGCCAACAACAGGTTCACCGGGATCGGCGGCCACCTCGCGACCTACGCGTCGGCCGCGTCGCTGTACGAGGTCGGCTTCAACCACTTCTTTCGCGGCAAGGACGGCGGGGGCAGCGGCGACCAGGTCTTCTACCAGGGTCATGCCGCACCCGGGATCTACGCCCGAGCGTTCCTCGAGGGCCGGCTGACCGTCGACCAGCTCGACCATTTCCGGCGCGAGACCGGCCCGGTCGCCGGCCTCAGCTCGTACCCCCACCCGCGGCTGATGCCGGAGTTCTGGGAATACCCGACGGTGTCGATGGGTCTCGGGCCGATCAGCGCGGTCTACCAGGCCCGCTACAACCGCTACCTCCACAACCGCGGTCTGCTCGACACCTCGAACTCGCGGGTCTGGGCGTTCCTCGGCGACGGCGAGACCGACGAGCCCGAGTCGCTCGGCGCGCTGCATGTCGCCGCGCGCGAAGGTCTCGACAACCTGACCTTCGTCGTCAACTGCAACCTCCAGCGGCTCGACGGGCCGGTGCGCGGCAACGGCAAGATCATCCAGGAGCTCGAGGCGGCCTTCCGCGGCGCCGGCTGGAACGTGATCAAGGTCATCTGGGGTCGCGAGTGGGACGACCTGCTCGCCCGCGACGTGGACGGACTGCTGGTCCAGAAGATGAACGAGACGCTCGACGGCGAGTTCCAGAAGTTCTCGGTCGCCGGCGGGGCGTACATCCGCGAGCATTTCTTCGGGCCCGACCCGCGCCTGCGCAAGCTCGTCGACCACCTGACCGACGACGACCTGGCCAAGCTCCGCCGCGGCGGCCACGACTATCGCAAGGTCTATGCGGCCTACAAGGCGGCCACCGAGCACACCGGCGCCCCGACGGTCATCCTCGCCCACACCGTGAAGGGTTGGACGCTGGGACCCGGGGTCGAGGCCCGCAACATCACCCACCAGGCCAAGAAGCTCAACGAGGCCGAGCTCAAGGTCTTCCGCGACCGCCTCGAGCTGCCGATCCCCGACGAGACCCTCAAGGACGCCCCGTACTACCACCCCGGGCCGGACTCGGACGAGGTCCGCTACCTCGTCGAGCGGCGCCGCGCGCTGGGCGGACCGCTGCCACGGCGGGTCGTGCGCTCGCAGCCGCTGCCTGCCCCGGCCGCCGCGGTCGACGCCGAGTTCGCGGCCGGGAGCACCACACCGGTCTCGACGACGATGGTCTTCTCGCGCATCCTGCGCAATCTCATCCGCGACCCCGAGCTCGGGCCGCGGATCGTGCCGATCATCCCGGACGAGGCGCGCACGTTCGGCATGGATCCGCTGTTCAAGGAGGTCGGCATCTACTCGGCGCTCGGGCAGCGCTACTCGCCGGTCGACTCGGACCTCGTGCTGTCGTATCGCGAGGCGACCGACGGTCAGGTCCTCGAGGAGGGGATCACCGAGGCGGGCTCGATGGCCAGCCTCCAGGCAGCGGGCACCTCGTACGCGACCCACGGCCTGCCGATCATCCCGTTCTACATCTTCTATTCGATGTTCGGCTTCCAGCGGACCGGCGACCAGATGTGGGCGTTCGGAGACGCGCGCGGGCGCGGCTTCCTGATGGGCGCCACGGCCGGGCGCACGACACTCCACGGCGAGGGGTTGCAGCACGACGACGGCCACACCCAGATCCTCGCCTCGACCGTGCCCAGCATCCGCGCCTACGACCCGGCCTTCGCCTACGAGCTGGCGGCGGTCGTCCGCGACGGGATCGAGCGGATGTATGGCCCGAAGCCCGAGGACGTGTCGTACTACGTGACCATCTACAACGAGAACTACGCTCAGCCGCCGCGGCCCGAGGGGATCACCGACGAGCAGATCCTGCGCGGCGTGTATCGCTTCGCCGCGGCGCCCGACCTCGGGCGCGACGCGCATCCGGCCCGGCTCGTCGGCTCGGGCGCGATCCTCGGCCAGGTCCTCGCCGCCAGGGACCTCCTCGCGGACAAGTTCGGCGTGGCGGCCGAGGTCTACAGCGCCCCGTCGTTCCCGCTGCTCCGTCGCGACGCGCTCGAGACCGAGCGGTGGAACCGCCTGCACCCCGACGCCCGGAAGCCGCGGACGCCGTACGTCAGCACGATCCTGCCCCACGAGGGCGGGCCGATCGTGGCCGCATCGGACTGGATGAAGGCGCTGCCGGACATGGTCGCCCGCTGGCTGCCGCCCCACTACCTCGCGCTCGGCACCGACGGCTTCGGCCGGAGCGACACGCGCGAAGGCCTGCGAGCGCTGTTCGAGATCGACCCGCCCCACATCGCGGCGGCGACGCTGGTCGCGCTCGTCCGCTGCGGAGCGCTGCCGGCGGCGGTGGCGGCGAAGGGACTCGACGAGCTCGGGATCGACCCCGGCAAGACGGACCCGCTCGCCCTCTGACCCGGCTCGGCGTCGACGGCCGACGCTCGTCACGCGTCTGATACACCTCTCTCGGCCCGGTGCGGTGCCCGCGTGGGTCCGCGGTCCGTAGGCTCCGGCCAAGCGACGTCACCCGACGTCGATCCGGCGGACCGCCGGCACGCTGACCACCAGGAGGGCCCGAGTGGACCGCAACGATCGCATGGATGCCAACGATCCCACCCTGCCACCGAACGAGCGGACGCCGGGCTGGGAGCCCGTGGTCGGCACGACCTACGAGCCCCAGGACGAGCGCCCGACCGTCACCGAGCACGACGTCGAACACGACCACCTCGACCACGACACGTCGGCCACGCACGAGCACGGCCGTGAGGCCGCCGGTGCGGGCGCGGGCGTCCTCGGTGGCGCGGCGGTCGGCATGGCCGTCGCCGGACCCCCGGGAGCCGTCGTCGGCGGCGCCATCGGCGGTGTGGCCGGAGCCGTGGCCGGTGAGGCCAGCGAAGGGCACGATGAGGCCGGCTCCGGGACCGGTGCGCTCGGCGGTGCCGCAGCCGGCGCGCTCGTCGGCGGCGCGCTGGCGGGACCCCCGGGTGCCGTGGTCGGTGGCGCCGTCGGTGCCGGCGCGGGTGCCGGGGCGGGCGACAAGACCGAGGAACACGTGGAAGGCGAGGACGTGACCGTCGACGACACGGACGCGCCCGGCTACGACCGCCGCTAGACCGAGCCAGCGAACGTCGCCGATCCTCGACCGGCGACGCGACACGAGCCGCGGGTCCCGTTTCGGCGGGCCCGCGGTATCGTTGTTCGAAGGGAGCACCATCGATGAGTCAGCCACTCCGGATCGCCCACGTCGTCCCGCCCATGGAGCGCGTCCCCCCGCGCGCGTACGGCGGCACCGAGCGCGTCGTCTTCGAGCTCGTCCGCGAGCTCGATCGTCGCGGCCACGACGTGACGACCTTCGCCAGTGGCGACTCGGACGTGCCGGGCCGGCTCATCGCGACCGTCCCGGAGGCGCTCCGGCCCAAGGGCTACGACGGGGACCCGTCGCCGTACTTCTACCTGACCATCCATGACGTCCTCGACCGGATCGCCGAGTTCGACATCATCCACAGCCACCTCGAGTGGGCCAGCTTCCTGCTGGCCCGCGTGGCGCCGATCCCGGTCGTCTCCACGTTCCACGGCCGCCTCGACCTGCCCTGGGCGGATGAGACGTTCCGCGACCCGCCCGCCGGCCTGGTCGCCATCAGCGCGAACCAGGCGTCGACCCACCCGGCCGTGGCGTGGGCCGGCATCGTCCACAACGGCCTGACGCTCGACGGCGCCCCGTTCGACCGGCGGCGTGGCGACGGTCTGTGCTTCGTCGGCCGGATGGCGGCGGAGAAGGGGATCGTCGAGGCGATCGACATCGCGCTCAAGACCGGACGTCCGCTGCGGATCGCGGCCAAGGCCGGCCCGCTGGCCGGCGAGCAGGACTACCTCCACAACGTGTTCGAGCCCGCGCTCAAGGCAGCCGGCCGGTCCGTCGAGTATCTCGGCGAGCTCGAGCAGGCCGACCGCGACCTTCTGTTCGCCGAGTCGTACGCCTCGCTGATGCCCGGGTCGTGGCCCGAGCCGTTCGGCCTCGTCGCGATCGAGGCGCTGGCCTGCGGGACGCCGGTCATCACCCGCCGGGTCGGGGCGCTGCCGGAGATCATCCGCGACGGTGTCGACGGCTTCTTCGGCGACGACGTCGAGCAACTCGCGTTCCAGGTGGAGCGGGTGGCCGATCTCGACCGCGAGGCGATCCGCGCGTCGGTCATCGACCGGTTCTCGGCGAAGCGGATGACCGACAAGTACGAGGCGATCTACCGATCGATGCTTGGCGCCGCCACGGCCGATGCATCGCCCGATCGGGCAGCCGACAAACGCCCCCGCGTGCTCGATCCGGTCAGCACATCTGCCAGCCGAGCCTCCTGACACCGTCCCGCGGACCGGCCGGTCCCCAGAGGATGGCGGCGTCAGGGACGGGTCACTGCAGCCATGAACGGTCCGCGAAGATCACCGGCTGGCTGCCGGTCCTGCCGCTCCAGACGAACGTGATCAGCCGGACGCGCTCGTTGGTCGAGCCCGGGTCGGTCGAGCCCGGATCCGTTCGCCGTCGAGGCACGCGTCGCCGGCCGGCACGTCCCGGCCCGCCGGTCGCGCGGCGCATCGCGCCCGTGCCTGGTGTGGTCTTCGCGATCATGGCCCCAGCCTGCGCCCGCCCCCCTTGCGAGCGGTTGCCTCGCCGGACCACCGCCCATCCCAACCCCATCGCAGCCGGCGTCGGCACTCGGACGGAGGCTCGCCACCCGTGAGCGACGATCTCGACCGCGACGCTGCGCGAGCTGCCGGGTTGCGCTACGCCACCGACGCACGGCCCGGTATCTCGCGACGGCGGTCCGGGCGGGGCTTCTCCTATCGCGACTCGGACGGCAACCTCGTCCGCGATCGCGCCACGCTCGAGCGGATCCGCCGCCTTGCCGTCCCGCCGGCGTGGACCGACGTGTGGATCTGCCCGTCGCCGAACGGCCATCTCCAGGCGACCGGACGCGACGCACGCGGGCGCAAGCAGTATCGCTACCACGCACTGTGGCGGGCTCGCCGTGACGATGACAAGTTCGCACGGCTGATCGTCTTCGCGCGGGTCCTCCCCCGGATCCGGGCCAGGGTCGACGAGGACCTCGGACGCCCCGGTCTGGCGCGCGAGAAGGTGCTGGCCGCCGTCGTCCGCCTCCTCGAGACGACGCTCATCCGGGTCGGCAACGAGGAATATGCGCGGCTCAATCGCTCGTTCGGTCTGACGACCCTCCGTTCACGGCACGCCCGGGTGACGGGGACCGCGATCCGCTTCCGGTTCCGCGGCAAGTCCGGCCGCCAGGCCGAGGTCGGATTGCGCGACCGCCGCCTGGCGGCGGTCGTCCGTCGCTGCCAGGACCTGCCCGGCCAGGAGCTGTTCCAGTACGTCGGACCCGACGGCGAGGCCCACGAGATCCGCTCCGACGACGTCAACGACTACCTGCGCGAGATCTCGGGGGCCGACATCAGCGCCAAGGACTTCCGCACCTGGGCGGGCACGGTCCTGGCCTATCGCGCGCTCCGCGAGGCCGCGCCGGCGACCGGGGCACCGGCCGCCCGCCGGACCGTGGTCGAGGCGGTGCGGCTGACCGCGGACCGGCTGGGGAACACGCCGGCGGTGGCCCGCCGAAGCTACGTCCATCCGGCCATCCTCGAGGCGTACGCCGAGGGCGAGATCCCGCGCCGGCGCTCGCCGCTGCCGGACGAGCTGGCCGATCCCGCCGAGGAAGCAGAGGTCGTCGCTCTGCTTCGCCGTCGGCTGCGTGAGGGGCAGCGACGTCGTCGAGCCCCGCGCGACCGATAGCCCCGGCCGAGGACGTCCGGGAAGAGCCTCAGGCGTCCACGCGCCGGCCGCTCGAGCGCAGGGCGAACCCGAACTCGACCCGGTCGTCGCCCGCCGGCGAAGCCCAGATGCGCCCGCCCATCGCATGCACGAGGCGCTCCGCGACGAACAGGCCGATCCCGGCGCCGGCCCGGCCCGCATCGGTGGCGGGTGCCTCGGGCGACAGGGCGAAGCTGTCGACGTCCGGGGCGGGCTGTCCGCCGTGGTGGATGATCCGGACGGACACGTCCGTGGCCGACCGGCTGACGATGACCTCGATCGGTTCCCCGGAAGCGCCGTATCGGACGGCGTTGTCGAGCAGGTTGCGCAGGACGTGCATCACCAGGACCTCGTCTGCTCCATCGGTCGCCGCGTCATGCGTGCCCAGGAAGCGGACGCGCACGCCCGGGTGGAGCGCGAGGGTCTGCTCGATGGCGCGCTCGACGAGATGGCCGAGCGCGATCGGCTCGCCGACGGGTCGCACCCCGTCGGGTTCGGACCGGACCAGGACGACCAGGTCCTCGACCAGGCGATACAGGCGGTCGGCCTCGGAGCGGATGTCGGCGGCCACGGCTCGCCGCCGCGACTCGGACAGGTCGCGCGTCGCCAGCAGCTGTGCCCCGCCGTAGATCGTGGTCACCGGCGTTCGCAGCTCGTGCGCGACGATGTCCAGGAAGGCGTCGCGGCCGGCCGGATCGCTCGAGTCGTCCCGCCCGCCCGCCGCGGCGCTTGCCGGTGTGCTGTGGTGAGGTGGCGTGCCATCTCGGACGCCGCTCGCCCGGTCCGATCCACGCGCGCCCCGTTCGCGCTGCTGCATGTCCGAATCGTGAGGCCGCCGCGGGTCCCGCACCGTCAGCGGCGGCGGTGGCGGCGTTACAGCCGTGTCGCGCCGGGCGCAGCAGGTCTCGGCGGCCGGCCCACCCACGAAAAGAACGAGACGCCCCTGGAAGGGACGTCTCGCGTGTCGCTGGAGTCGATCAGGACGGGCTGGCCGCCGGCGACGACTCGACCGGGGTCACGGGGCTGGACTCGGTCGTCGGGAGCGGGGCGATCGACGTGGACGGCGAGCTGGACGACGAATTGCACGCTCCGACGAGCAGCGCCGCGGCGACGATCAACATGGCAAGAACGGCTCTCATGACAGGGATCTCCTCGTGTGGGGTTCGACCAACCCTAGGTCGGCCGTGGTCAGACGAGCGCTTCCGGAAGGCCCGGGAACATTTCAGGACCCTCTAATCCGGCCCCCGGTCCAGGCCCCCGGACGCGGCGAAGCCCTGGCCGATCGACCAGGGCTTCGCCGCGTTGGGACCGAGGCTCAGCGGGGCTCGGTCACGTCGCGCTTGACGTCGTTGCCGACCTCGCCGACGGTGTCGCCGGCGTTGCCGAGGTCCTTGCGGATCTCGTCGCCCGCGTCGCCGATCTTGTCGGCGGGGCCTTCGCCGCCGTCGCTCTCGCGCCAGGCCTGCTTGCTGTCCTTCTCCACATCACGGTAGGTGCGCTTGACGTCATCCATCGTTCGGTTCTCCCACAGGTCCGGTCGCGACGGATGCGCGACCCTTGAGCC
Source organism: Candidatus Limnocylindrales bacterium (assembly GCA_036003325.1). Taxonomy (GTDB): domain Bacteria; phylum Chloroflexota; class Limnocylindria; order Limnocylindrales; family CSP1-4; genus SPCO01. The sequence goes on along the minus strand of DASYSM010000088.1, from coordinate 1,381 downwards.
CACGGTAGGGGCGGAGACGTGCCACGCAGTCACCCGCGTCGGTGGGCGCGCTATCAACCGCCTTGCAGGCGAGACGACGTCCCCGACCGCTTCCCGGCGCGCGTCCCGCGATCGAGCAGGTTGAAGCCGAGCATGGCTGCCGGGACGAGGGCGGCACCGACGAGGAAGCGGTTGGCTCCCCCGACCAGGAGGCCCATCGCGAAGCCGAACGACAGCAGCGTCCCGACCGCGAGCATCTCGTCGCTGCCGGCGCTGATCTGGCGGTTCGCGTCCTCGATGGCGGCACGGGTCGTGGCGGCCACCTCGGGGAGCCGCGACACCGCGTCCGTGGCGGTGTCCTTGACCGTCTCGGCGGCGCCGGCGACGGAATCACCGACCGTCGCGAGACGGCCCTCGTCGGCCTTGGTGCCGGTGGCGGTGGTGGGTCGATCGGACGTGGGCGTGGTCATCGGTCTCTCCTTCGTCAGGCTGGGATGGCGTGGCGGCAACCTGGCCCAGACATGGCAACGGACGACCCGGGGAGGGGGCCCGGGCCGTCCGTGCGAGTCCTGATGCGCCCCGTCACTGGCGCGCCAGGGGTTCGAGTACTTGTCTGGTGTCCGACGAGCCTAGGGGCGCGTCCCGTGCAACATCGAAACGATGGCTCGCCAGGACATTGCAATCTCATCGCGATTTCCCTTCGGCGTCGTCCGAGGAGCTGGAGCGTCGGCCCCCGGACCCCCAGTGGCACGGGGACCGACTGACGCCAGCATGCCCGCGGGCCTGTCGCGGGAGGACCGGCGACCGGGACTCTGGCGTTGCAGTCGCATGGCGTCCGGGACATGAGAAGAGCGCCCACCCCGGTCGGGATGGGCGCTCTGTCGTCCGCTCGGTCGCGGGCGTCAGACCGTGCTGCGCGTCCGCGTGGTGATGAGGTTGACGACGACGACCACGATGATCGCGCCGATCGTCGCGACGACGATCGAGCTGATGTCCAGCGGGCCGTCGATCGGCTTGGTGTTGAACAGGACGCTGGCGAGGAACCCACCGACCAGGGCACCGATGATGCCGAGCACGATGTGTCCGATGACGCCGAGTCCCTCGTCGCCCTTGACGAGGAAGCCTGCGAGATAGCCGGCGATGGCCCCCAGGACGATCCAGGCGATGATGCTCATTGATGCCTCCATCCGTCCGGACACAGGGTCCGGTGCGATCGATCCGTTCGGCCCCGGGACTCGAGGCCATGCCTCCACTGTCGCGTTCGCGGACGGGTCGGCGGACAACGTGGTTCGCGTGCGGCATAACAAGCGGGTATCAGCGCCGGCGTTCCGTGCACGGCGAGGCTCGTGCCCGGGAGCCTCGACCTGCAATCCATCTGCGATGGACGGTATGGCTCGCGCGC
>DASYSM010000087.1:0-9832 GCA_036003325.1 Candidatus Limnocylindrales bacterium | reverse complement strand
GTGTCGATCCGGATCGTGTCGCCGGGCTCGACGAAGATCGGCACCGACACGACGAGGCCCGACTCGGTCTGGGCCGGCTTGCGTGCACCCGACTGCGTGTCGCCGGCGAAGCCCGGCTCGGTCTCCACGACCTTGAGGTCGACCGTGACCGGCAGCTCGACGCCGATCGTCTCGCCCTGGTAGCTCGTCCGATCGAGGGTCATCCCGTCCTTGAGGTACTGGGCGGTCTCGCCGAGCTGCTCGGCGGTCAGGATGAACTGGTCGTAGGTGTCGTTGTCCATGAAATGGAAGTCGTCGGCGTCGCGGTACAGGAACTGGACCGGCCGCTTCTCCATCGACGCCCGTGGCCACTTGGTGCCCGCCTGGAACGAGCGCTCGACCGTCTGGCCGCGCTTGATGTTGCGGAGTGTGATGCGCACCTGCGCGGACCCGCGGCCCATCTTGATGTGGTGGTAGTCGAGGATCTGCCAGAGCTCGCCGTCGAGCTCGATGGCGACGCCTTTCCTGAGTTCACCGGTGCTGATCATGCGTGTCGGGCTCCTGGGCGTGACGGCCGGTGGGTCCGCGATCGGGACGCGCGACCGGCGAGGTCGATGAGGTGGATCGGCTCGATCGTAGCAGACGACCGGCCGTCAGCCGCCGGCCAGCGCCAGAGGCTCGCGCGGGAACAGGGTCAGGCGCTCGACGCGACCGGCCGCGGCGTCGAGGAGCACGAGGTCCTCGATCCGAACGCCCATCTCGCCATCGAGGTAGACGCCCGGCTCCACCGAGAAGACCGTGGGGCTGGGCAGCGGGACGTCGGCGGCGCGACGACCGAGGGATGGGAGCTCGTGGGTGGCGAGGCCGATGCCGTGCCCGGTGCCATGGCCGAAATGGTCGTCATGACCGGCCGTGGCGATGACCTCGCGGGCGACAGCGTCGATCGCCCGCCCGCTGGGGAGCGGGCCGGCCGGCGTGTCCGCGACCGCTGTCTCGAGCGCCGCGATGGCCGCGGCCTGGGCACGTCCGACGAGTGCATGGATCCCGAGATCGCGCTCGGTCGGCGTGCCGACGAACAGCGTCCGGGTCATGTCGCTGCGGTAGCCGGCGACCTGGGCGCCGAAGTCGAACAGCAGGACGGCACCCTCGATGACCGGCCGGTCGCCCGGCGAGCCGTGGGGCAGGGCTGCCTCCGGCCCCGACAGACAGGCCACGTCGAAAGCGAGCGCCTCGGCGCCGCCGCTCCGGATGAGCCATTCGAGCCGGAGGGCGAGCTGGGCCTCCGTGACGGCCCCGCGGATCTCGGGCAGCAGCGTGGCGAGCGCCCGGTCGGCGACCGCGCACGCCGCGGCGATGCGCTCGATCTCGGCCGGCTCCTTGACCGCGCGGTCGGCTTCGACCCAACCGTCGATCGGGACGAGCTCGACGTCGGGCGCGGCGGCCGCCAGGCGCGTCCAGACCGCCTGCGACACGAAGCCGGCTTCCATCCCGACCCGGCGTGCGCCGACCGACGCGACGAGCCCGGGCCAGCGCGCCGGCAGATCGCCGTATACCTCGACCAGCCGGGCGTCGGGAGCCTCGCGGCGGACCTGGATCGTGTAGCGCGAGTCGGCGAGGACCATCAACGAATCGCCGCCGAGGATGAACTGGCCGGAATTGCCGGCCACCTTCTCCTCGCCCTCGCCGAGACTGACGCCGGTCAGGTAGCGCATGTGCTCGCGCCGGACGCCGAAGTAGGCATCGATGCCCGCGTCGGCAAAGCGTGCCCGGACACGCTCGATGCGGGCCGGGCGCGCGGCGTGGTCCGCGTCCGACCAGCGCTCGAGGTCCGCTCGGGTGGGCGCCGGCGCGAAGTCCGCCGGGACGGGCAGGCCGGCGGGAGCCGCGCGGGTCACTGCTTCAGGTACTTCTTGACGTTCGCCGCGTGTTCCTTGGCCGTCTTGGCGAAGGCCGACGTGCCGGTGCCGTCGCCCTTGGCGATGAAGTACAGATAGCCGTCGGACGTGTCGGGTTCGAGCGCCGCATCGATCGAGGTGATCGTCGGCGTGCTGATCGGGCCCGGCGGCAGGCCCTTGCTGGTGTAGGTGTTGTAGCCGGCGAGGGCCGCCGGCAGCGCGTCCGAGGTCAAGCCGCCCTTGATCGGGGCCCAGAAGACGTACGAGGTCCAGTCGGACACCGGCTTCTTGGCCAGCTCGAGCGAATCGTGCAGATAGAAGATCGTCGGATCCGACTGGAGCAGGCCGAGGGGCCACTTCTTGGGATCGAGCCGGTTGGCGTAGACGCCCGCGATCAGCGGCTTCTCCTCGTCGAGCTGGGCCTCGCGCTCGACGATCGAGGCAAGGGTCAACACCTGGTAGAAGGTCATGCCGCGTGCAGCCGGCACGGTCATCCGATCCTGTCCGACGTTCGCGGCGAACTTGTCGAGCATCAGCCGGACGAGCTCCTCGGGCGTCGTGTCGGGGAGGACGCGGTACGTGGCGGGCCACAGGAACCCTTCGAGCGATGCACCCTTCGGCGCGTCGGCGAGGATCTTCTTGAGCCACGGATAGTCGGCGACCAGCTCGGCCGGCGGCGAGGTCACGAGATCGCGGAACTCCGATGCGTCCATCTGGAGCGGAAGCGTCTCGAGCTTGGCGGTGATCTGCTCGAGCCGGAGGCCCGTGCGCAGGCTGATGTCCACGAACTTCGGTCCGGGAGCCGGCGCCAGGAGCTCGGTGACGAGCTGATCGGGGGTCATGTTCTTGCGCAGGATGAACGTGCCCTGCTGGAGCGAGCCGGTGAGCTGCCGCTCGGTCGCGATGAACACGAACGCCCGGCTGTCGGCGAGCAGACCGGCCGCCTGCAGCTTGGTGCCGATCGACTTGGCGGTATCGCCAGGCTCGACCAGGAACTCGACCTGCGTCGTGTCCTGCGACACCGGTGTCGTCAGGGCCGGGCCGAGCTTCTCGGCCACGATGTCCTTCACGAACGGCAGCTGGAGCGCCGCCGGGTTGTCGTCGGCGATGCTCATCACGGCGTTGGCGACCGCCGGACGGAGCGCGGTCAGGGCGACCGCGATGACCAGGGCGGCGAGGACGAGCGCGAAGATGAGGAACTTGACCAACCCCATCACGCTGCCACCCGGTCCGCCACGGCCACGACGGCCGCCGGGAACGGGTTGCGAGTACTCCGGGATCGTCTCCGTCGCATAGGCGTCGGGATCGTAGGGACGGGCCTGTGCGGCGCGCGTGTCCCGGGGGCGTCCGCCGGAGCGGATCGTCATCGGCTGATCTCCTGGGGGTCTGGGCGTCGAGGCATGGACGAACGGCGTCCGGCACGTGTGTCGAGCGCGTCCTGGAGGATGATCGCCGCCGCTTCGCGATCGACACGCGAGCGGTAGGCGTCCCGCTGGGTCTTGCTCGGCGGTCCGCCCGACCGGCCCCGTTTCATGGGCCCGAGGCGGGTCTCGGCGAGGTGGCTGCTCAGCCGCTCGTCGTGGAACGTGACCGCGACACCCAGTCTAGCGTGGATCGCCTCCCCCCACGTCCGGGTCAAAGCAGCCTGGGGCCCCTCGTCGCCCGAGGCATCGAGCGGCAAGCCGATGATCAGCTCGCCCACGCCATGGCGCTCGACCACGATCCGCAGCGCGGTCGCATCGGCCTCGAGGTCGCGTCCGCGCTTGATGGTCGCGAGCGGGTAGGCCGGCATGTCGACGTCATCGGCCAGTGCGAGACCGACCCGCCGCTCGCCGAGGTCGACGCCGAGCAGACGCATCACGGGGTCGTCGAGCCAGTGGGTGACGGTGGTGGGCTTTCGATCTGGACAGGTTGGTGGACCGTGACGTCGACCCGGCTCTCGAAGCTCGGGACCGATCCGGTCCAGTCGGGCGAAACGCTGATGTCGACGTCGCCGAACGGCGCCAGGATCGCCTTCGCCTCCGGGATGGGCTTGCCGAGGACCATCTTCTCGAGGGCCGCCGGGTCGAGATCGGCGGTCTGCTTGGCGGTGGCGTGGACAGGGAACGTGACGGTCTGACCGTTCACGATCGCGCCGCCGACCGAGACGTCCGCCGAGCCGGGAACGAGCTGGTGGTCCGGCTTGACCGCCGCCTGGAGTGCGGTCATCGCGATGCCGCTGACCGGCGCGGAGTCGGCGGTGACGACCGTCCCGTCGGCCGACAGCCCGAGATCGAAGGTGGCGACCTCCTGGCCGACGAGTGTCGCCGGATCGACCGATGGCGTGGTCGGTCCCAGAACGCCGGTCTCGGGGAAGACTGTCGCTCCACCGCTGGCCAGAGCCGGGTCCGCCATCGCCTCGGTGAAGGCCTCGTGGAGCGATGCGTCGAGCGCCGCCAGCGCGCCGTCGACGTCCGCCTGCGTGACGCGGGTGAACTCCTGGCGTGTGCCGCCCGAGGTCGGCTCCGGGTTGGAGACCTTGAGGAACAGCGAGTTCTCCCCGTTGGGCACGATGACGATCGTGCCGGCCGCGACGTTCCCGTCCGGCCCACCCTCGACCGCGGTGATGGCGACGCTGATGCGTCCGGGCGTGAGCGTGATCTGCGTGCCGATCGTGATGAGCTGGGCCCGTGGCACCGTGACGGTGGCATCGGTCCGGAAGCGGATGCCGCTGTTGGTCCGGACGACGCTCCCCGCGGCGATCCGGTTGGTCCCGGTCGGGTCGAGGTTCTGGAACCTGACCGTGCCGGTCGCGCTGGTCAGCGCGACGCGCTTGCCGGTCGCGTTGAACGTGTCGGTGACCGACACCGGGACCGGCACCTGCTGGGCGGGCACGACCAGCGCCGCGGCATCCGGTTCCGTGGCGGTCGTATCGGCGGTCACGGTCAGGTCGACCGGCCCGACCGGCTCCTGGCGCGGGGTGACCCCGATCGCGGCGGACGGCAGCAGCAGGTAGATGCCGACACCCGCGACCAGCACGGCCAGCGCGAGGATCGCGGCACCGACCATCCATGCCGTGCGGTTCCGCCCGCCGCGGCGCGGGCCCGCGGCCGTCCCGGCACCCACCGCGGTGGGGACGGAGGGGTGGCGCGGCACGCTCGTCCGGATGGTGTCGGCCGGCGGGACGACCGCAGCGCCCCCGGCCAGGACCGCGCCACCGACGGCAGCGGGGACGACCAGCCCGAGCGTCCCGTCCGATCCCGTGGCCGACCCGATCGGCTGCGATGGTGTGCCCCGGTCGGGCGTGGCAAGGGCGCCCGCCACCGCGGCCGCGACCGGCGGGCCGGCGGTCCCGCTCGGGCCATCGTCCATGCCCTCGAGCGACGATTCGTACTCGGCGACGGAGGCGAAGACAGGCAGCCCGGCCGAGGCCGCGAGGGCCCGCGTCGCCGCGTCGCCGGACACGATCGAGAGTCGCTTGTCGTGGGTCATGGCGTCGCGCGACAACAATCGGAAATTGATGCGCGACGTCGCGACCCGCGAGCCGTACGGCAGCACGACCGCGATCCGGGGCGCCTGAGCGTCGCGGATACGGGCGGCGGCCGAGGTGATCTCGTCGTCCACCTCGAGGTAGATGATCCGTCCGGCCACGTCAGACCTTCATCGCTCGCAGGACGCGACGGAGCGCCGCGTCGAGGACATCTTCCGTCGTCTGGAGCTCGATGGCCTGGAAGGCCAGTCCCAGCGGCGTGACATCCTGCTGGTCGACCAGGAGCGCCGTCGCATCCGAGATCGTCTCGATCTGGCCGGGCTCCATCACGATCACCTCGGGCGGCCGCGCGAACGGCAGCCGCTCGTAGAACGCCTGCGAGGCGAGTGCATCGCGGATCTGCGGCAGCCGCGAACCGCCACCGCACAGGAAGATGCGACCCGGCAGCAGATCACCGCCCGACAGCTCCTCCATCACCAGCTCGACCCCGGCGGCCCAGACGCGCACGTCGTCGGCGATGATCGTGGTCACGTCGGCCGCCTGGTCGACCGACACACCGCGCGCGAAGTCGACCTTGAGCGCCTCGGCCCGCGGGAACGGCAGGTCGAGCCGGTCGGCGAGGCTCTTGGTGAACGCTCGGCCGCCGAGCGCGAACATCCGCGTCCCCTCGATGCCGCCCTGGCGGACCAGCGCGACATCCGTCGTCCCGCCACCGACGTCGACGAACAGGGCGCCCGCCTGCCGGATGTGGTCGCTGCCGAGGACGCGCGCGACCGCATACGGCTCGGCGACGATCTCGAGCAGCTCGAGGTCGAGCTGCGAGGCGACGCTCTGGAGGGCGCCGAGGTGGACCAGCGGGGCGAACGCGTTGAAGATCCCGATCTTGACGTGACGGCCCTGGAACCCGACCGGGTTGGTCAGCGCGTAGCCGTCGATCGAGGCGCCGGTCACCGCGGCGTGGACCAGCCGGACGTCCACGTGCGGCAGACCGGTCTCCCAGGTGATCGCGCGCTCGGCCTCGTGGAGGGCCTCGCGCTGGACGGCGTCGATCAGCCGCTGGAGCTCGGCCTCGGTGATCGGCGCGTCTGGCTTCTTGCGCTCCTGGCTGTGGGTCGTGGTGAAGCCCTTGACCAGCTCACCGGCGATCCCGATGACGACCTGGGTCGGGCGAAAGCCGGCCATCTCCTCGGCTTCCTGGAGCGCGACGGCACAGTTGTCGACCACCGCCGCGATGTCGGCCACGGTCCCCGATTGCATGTGCGACAGCCCCTGCCGCTTGCGACCGACGCCACGGACCGTCCCGTGGCCGTCCGGGTCGATGTCGAAGACGAGGGCCTTGGCGAACTCGGTCCCGACGTCGAGGGCGGTGCAGGCGGCCAGGGCCTCGCTCCCATCGCGCTGCCAGATGCGGCGCCAGAACGCCATCAGGCCCCGGTCTCGAGGTGCGCCCGGATCGCTGCCAGCGCATCTCCGAGCCCTTCACGACGCGTCCCCCGTCCCTGGGCCATCGCCGGCCGTCCCCCGCCCCGACCCTCGAGGGCGGGCATCGCCAGCGTCACCAGGTCGCCGGCCGAGATGCCGCGTGCCACGAGGTCGTCACTGACGGTCACGAACAGCTGCGGCTCGTCGCCGTCGAGACCGAGCGCCACCACGCCCGATCCGAGCGAACCACTCACGTCGCGGGCCGCGGCCTTGAGCGCGTCCATCGACGGGTAGGCCAGCGCGGCGGCGACGAGGCGGATGCCAGGGGCGACCTCGCCGGCACCTGCCGCCAGCTCGCCGGGCTTGGGCAGCACGGCACCCGCACCGGCCTTGAGGCGACGCTTGGCGTCGCGCAGCTCGTCCTGCAGCGCCGTGATCCGGTCGACCGTCCCATCGACCGACTGCGCGCCGACCGCGGCGGCAGCGGCCTCGAGCCTGTCGAACCGCTCACGGACGAGGGCGTCGGCGGCCGCGCCGGTGACGGCCTCGATGCGGCGCATCCCGGAGCCGATGCTCCGCTCGCCGGTGATCAGGAAACCGCCGATCTGGCCGGTGGCACGGCAATGGGTCCCGCCGCACAGCTCGAAGGAATAGCCCTCGACCCGGATCGTCCGGACGGTCTCGCCGTACTTCTCGTCGAAGAAGGCGTCGGCGCCACCCTCGATCGCCTCGCTCATGCTCATGAATGCGATGGAGACGGGCCGGTCGTCGCGGATGATGCGATGGACCTCGTCCTCGATCGCGTGGGTCTCGTCGCGGGTCAGAGCGCGGTCGAACGGGAAATCGAAACGGAGCGACTCGGGCGTCACCAGCGAGCCGGCCTGGCGTGCCCGCTCCCCGACCACGTTCCGCAGCGCGCGATGGAGCAGGTGCGTGCCCGTGTGGTTGCGCATCGTGTGGGCGCGACGCTCGGCATCCACCACGGCCTCGACGACCTCGCCGACCCGGAGCCGGCCGTGGAGCGTGCCGCGCTGCACGATCAACCCGCCGAGCGGCTTCTGGGTGTCGGTCACGCTGAACAGCTCGCTGCCGCCGCCCGGTTCGCGCAGGATGCCGCGGTCGCCGACCTGCCCGCCACCCTCCGCGTAGAACGGGGTCTGGTCCAGGACGACCTCCGCTTCGCCCTGTCCGGTCAGCTCCTCGAACTCCATGCCGTCGCGCACGATCGCGCGCACCCTCGCCTCGGCCGCGGTCGTCTCGTAGCCGACGAACCGGGTGTCGCCGACACGCCCGTGGATCGCGCCATAGAGCGCCACCAGCTCGGCGTGCTTCGACAGCTGGGCCTTGGTCCCCGTGCGGCTCCGGTCGCGCTGTTCGGCCAGAGCGGATTCGAAGCCGTCCCGATCGGTGGCCATGCCGTACTCGGCGGCGAGCTCGACCGTCAGGTCGATCGGGAAGCCGTAGGTGTCGTGGAGCTTGAACGCGATCTCGCCGACCAGCGACGGCGCGCCGGGCGGGAGGTCGTCCGGTGACCGGCCGATGACCCGTGGCGCGTCGTCGCCGACCACCCGTCCGATCTCCGTCTCCAGGAGCTTCGTCCCGGCATCGAGGGTCCGGCCGAACTGCGCCTCCTCGCGGGCGATGACGCCAAGGATCTCGTCGCGCCGCGCAACGAGGTGTGGGTATGCCTCGCCCATCACGTCGATGACGACGGCGGCGGTCTCGGCCATGAACGGCTCGTGCCGGCCCAGCAGGCGCCCGTGACGCACCGCCCGCCGGAAGAGCTTGCGCAGCACGTAGCCGCGGCCCTCGTTCGAGGGAAAGACGTCGTCGCCGATGAGGAACGTGACCGCGCGCGAGTGGTCGGCGATGACCTGGTAGCTGAACCGCTCGCTCTCGAAGGCGTCCGGGTCGTGCCCGAGGAGCTCGCGCATCCGGGCGTGGATCGGCGTGAACAGGTCCGTGTCGTAGTTCGTCGGGACCTGCTGGAGGACGCTCGCCAGGCGCTCGAGGCCCATCCCGGTATCGACGCTGGTGAACGGCAGTGGGACCCGGCCGTCGGGCCGCTGGTCGAACTCCATGAACACCAGGTTCCAGATCTCGAGCCAGCGCGGACAGTGCTCGCTGTGGTCCGGGATGCACTCCGGGCCCTCGGAGAACTCGGCGCCGCGGTCGAAATGGATCTCGCTGCACGGGCCGCACGGACCCGTGTCGGCCATCCGCCAGAAGTTGCTGTCGTCGCCGTGGTCCACGTCGCCCCAGCGCGCCATCCGCTCGGCCGGGAGACCGATCTCGTCGCGCCAGATGTCCCAGGCGACCTGGTCGTCGGTGTAGGTCGTGGCCGCCAGGCGATCGGGCGGGATGCCGAACTCGCGGGTCAGCAGGTCCCATGCGAAGTGGATGGCTTCGCGCTTGAAGTAGTCACCGAACGACCAGTTGCCGAGCATCTCGAAGAAGGTGTGATGGCGCGGCGTGCGGCCGACCTCCTCGAAATCGTTGTGCTTGCCGGCCACCCGCAGGCAGCGCTGGTAGTCCACCGCTCGTGTGTACGAACGGGTCTCGGCCCCGATGAGCACGTCCTTGAACTGGACCATCCCCGAGTTGGTGAACAGCAGCGTCGCGTCGCCCGCCGGGACGAGGCTGGCGCTGGGCACGGGGGCGTGCCCGCGCTCGGCGAAGAACTCGACGAACCGGCGGCGGATCTCGGCGGCGGGCAACGCCACGATCCGGGGATCGGGGGTCTGGATGGGTGGCGGCATCGGAGGCAATGGTACTCAACCCACCGTGTATGGCGGCCGTAACGCGGGCGTTCGTGGCGAGCCGGCGCGACTGTCAGCCCCTGTCGATCATGCTGACCTGTCTCCGACCAGCAGTGGAGGATGGAGCCATGACTGTCGCCCGGAAGTGTGAGAGCTGCGGAAACGTCGACAGGCGCGTCACCTGGAAGTCCAGCGATGACGCCGCGAAGGATCCCGTGTTCGACCGGTTCACCTGCCCGAACTGCGCCTGGACAGAGTTCGACCTTGTCGAGGCGGAGCCGGAGCCAGAGCCCGCGAACGCCTGAGCC
>DASYSM010000086.1:0-43950 GCA_036003325.1 Candidatus Limnocylindrales bacterium | reverse complement strand
GGTCGCCACGCCGAGGCGACCCGGCCGACGGGAACGCTCCTGTGCACGGCCGCGAGCGGGCGGGCGGCGACGTCCTCGACGACGATCTGGTACGGCATCAGCTGGTCGGCGGCCCGATCTGCTGCTGGAGGTCGATGAGCGGCTGCTGGCTGACCTGGATGAACCCCTCGCGTGGTCGATCGAGATCGACCACGATCATGATCACCGCGCCAAGGGCGACGATCAGGACCACTGCACTGAGAAGGCTGCGCCGTTTCGTCAGCCCCGCGCTGTAGCCGACCATGCCGAGGCTCAACGCGGCGCCGCCGACGAGGAGCAGGAGGATCGTCTCGGGGACTCGTGCGCTGCCCGCAGTGACCCGCGCCTCGTGGATGTCGATCACGTCGTTGACCGATTCGACGAACAGCGCGACGACATCGGACCCATTGTCGCGCGCCACGCCCTCCGTGATCGCCCACAGCTCGTTCTGGATCTTGACCGACTGCGCGATCGCGGTCTCGATGGAGCCCGGCCGCGTGACGACGATGCGCAGCGGGACGTATTCGCGGAGCAGCTCCCGGGCCTGGTCGGACGCCGGCTGCGGCAGATAACCGGCACGCAGGTACGCCGTCCCGATCGCGTTCGCCTCGTCGAGCACGACCGCTCGTCGGGCGTCGAACCGGTCGGCCGCCATGCCCATGGTCACCGCCAGCAGGAACGCCAGCAGCGCCAGGATCGAACCGACGAGCATGCCGGTCGGGCCTTCCTGCTCGCCCGGGGTCCGATCCTGCCACCAGCGCCCGAGTCGAAACCCGGCTTCATAGAACAGCATCGCGACGACCGCGAACGCGACGAAGATCACCACGATCGGGACCGAGTCGAGGAGCTGGCTGGTCGGCATGGTCATCTCGTCGAAGCGCTGGGCCTGTCGGCGTGCAGCGTAGCCTGTGCGGGACCCGGCGGTCCGGTCACGGAGCGAGCCCGGGAACCGACGGATCGCCGGCGCGCCGCGTAGAATCGGACGTGGCTGGAGCGCGCGCCAGACCCGTCATGAGTCCTCCATGGAACCCGGAACCGAGGCCGTTCGGAACGCGATCGCCGCGTTCCTGGGCCCCGCCGAGCGCGTCGATCGAGTCGTACCCGCGGTGGGCTGCGCCCTCGTGCTCACGAACGAGCGCCTGCTGGTCGTTCGTGAAGGGGCGTCGTTCCGGCCGAAGAGCGGGGTGCGCGACTGGCCGCTCGACCGCGACAGCCGGATCCGGATGGCACCCGGCGCTCAGCATCGGATGATCCTCGAGCGCTACGATCGATCGGCCAGCGTCTTCCTGACGCGGGCGCAGGTGGATGACGCGATCGACCTCATCAACGAGGTCCACGCACGCAGCCAGGGCGGATCCTGATCGGGAGTGTCGGATGCAATCGTCGGCGAGCGCGGAGCGGGCATGAGCGTCGCGCCAGGCAAGGGCGCTGTCCCCTGGGATGAGCCCGGGTGGCTCGCCGAGATGGCGAGCTGGGTGGACGACCGCCTTGCCGACGCGGGGATCAGACGGCGAAGCGAGATCGCCCAGATCTGGCAGAGACCACGCGCCGCGCTGCTGTCGGTGGAGACAGACCGGGGACGGATGTGGGCCAAGGCCGTGCCACCGATCTTCGCCCACGAGGTCGCACTGACAGAGCTGCTCGCGGACATCGACCCGGGCATCGTCCCGCCGGTCGTCGCGGCCGATCGGGCACTCGGCCGGATCATCACCGAGCATGTCGACGGCCCCGCCCTCTCGACGCTGGACGGCGAGCCGGCGGTCTGGACCGCGACGATGTCGCGGTTGGCCGAGATCCAGCGAGTGCTGGCCGAGGAACCGGCCGAGCTCGCGGGCATCGGCACGGTCGCGGCGCCGATCTCGCGCCTCGCGACGCGGCTGCCGACGATCCTGGCGGATGACGACCTGTTGCAGGTCGGTCGGCCGGGCGGCCTGACCACGGACGAGGCGGCGGCGCTTCGGGGACGGATCCCGCAGCTGGTCGAGGCGTGCCGCGCCCTCGATGCCAGTGGCGTGCCGGACAGCCTCGACCACGGCGACCTCGCCGCCGATGAGGTGATCATCGGCGTGATGGGACCGGTCTTCCTCGACTGGTCGGACGGGACGGTCACCCATCCGTTCCTGTCCGCCGCCGCGCTCCTGGCCGACCGCGCCGGATCCACGGCGGTGACGGACGAGCTGGCGACCGCCTATCTCGGCCCGTGGCTGTCGGCCGGTCTGGGTCTGACCCGCGCCGACGGGATGGTCGCCCTGGAGCATGCCCGCACCGTGCTGCCGGTCCATCGCGCCGCGTCGTACGCCGAGCGGATCCTGCCGGCTCTTGACGATCGAGGCGATCCGGCCGCGACCGTCCCGGGCATCCTGCGGGCTATCCTGCCCGGGTGACCCGCCGCCAGCGCATCCCCGACGCCGTGCTCGCGGCCGCCCACGAGCGATCCCGGGCGCGTGCCGCGCACGACTGGCCCGAGGCCGATCGGCTGCGCGCCGAGATCGAGGCCGCCGGCTGGAAGGTGGTGGACCATGGCATCGACTTCGCGCTGAGCCCCATCGCGCCGCCCGACATGACCGAGGGCGGACGCGTCCGCTACGGCTCGAGCGCGAGCGTCCCGTCGCGACTGGACGAGCCCGCGACCGGCCTCGCGACGGTCGTGCTGATGGCCACCGACTGGCCGGGCGACCTCGCCCGGGCGATCGCCGGGTTGGGATCGGGGTCTCCCGCGGGCACCACGATCGTGGTCGTCGCCGACGCGCCATCCGACGAGCAGGGCGGCGAGCTGGAGTCGCTCGAGGCTCGCGAGGCCTCCGACGGGCCGCCGCTCGACATCGTCTGGACCAGTGAGCGGCTCGGCCACGCGACGGCGTTGAACATCGGGTTGCGGAGGGCGACGACGCCGGTCGTGATCGTCCTCGACACCAGCGTCGAGCCGCTCGGCGACATCGTGACGCCGCTGGTAGGGGTGCTCGGTGACCCGACCATCGCGGTCGCCGGCGGATGGGGCATCGTCTCGGCGGATCTGCGGACATTCGCGGACGCGCCGCCGGGCGACGTCGACGCGATCGAGGGCTACCTGATGGCCTTCCGGCGGGACGACGTCGTCAGCCGGGGCCCGCTCGATGAGCGGTTCCGCTTCTACCGGAACCTCGACATCTGGTGGAGCCTGGTGCTGCGCGATGAAGGGGAGGGGACGGCCCCGCGGCGCGCCGTCAGCGTCGACGGCCTGCCCGCCGTCCGCCACGAGCACCGCGGCTACGCGAGCCTTCCCGACGTCGAGCGCGACCGCCAGAGCAAGCGGAACTTCTATCGGATCCTCGACCGCTTCGGGTCCCGCCGTGACCTGCTGGTGGGGGCCGGTCGGTAGGCGCGCTCAGGACGCCCGGACGATCACCCCGGCGGCGACCGTCCCGTTCGTGCCCTCGTCGACGAGGATGAACGAGCCGGTCTGGCGATCGCTCGCGGAGGGGTCGACCGACAGCGGCGTCGCCGCCCGCATCTGCGAGGCGGACACCGGCGGGCAAGGTCGATGGCGGGTCCACGATCGGTGCGTCCAGTGCGGGCGCCACGGTCGGCTCGTGTCCCGTCTCGATGCTGATCAGCGCGGATAGAATGACGGTGCGCATCAGCCTTGGCCGCGGCAGGAGGACATCCGATGATGGCGGCGGCGACCTCGGCGTCGACCCCGTGACGGGCTACGGGCGTCCGAGCGTCCGCACCGAACTGCCGCTCAATGTCGAGGCCGACCTGTCGCTCGGCCACGACCTGCTGACGCCGCCTGGCCGGCATTTCATCCGGTCGCATTTCGCGACGCCGGCCGTCCTCGATGGCGGGCTGGTCATCGACGGCGAGGTCGAGCGCGAGGTCGCGCTGTCCATGGCCGACCTGCGTGCGATGGCGACCGAGACCGCGCAGACGACCATCGAATGCGCCGGCAATTCGCGCGCCCAGCTCGAGCCGCCGGTCAACGGGGTCCAGTGGGTGGCCGGCGCGGTCAGCACCGCGCTCTGGGGAGGGGTGCCACTGGCACGCCTGCTGGCGATGGCCGGCATCCGCGCCGGCGCGGATGGCGTGCTGCTGCGCGGGGCCGATCGCGGCGAGGTACCGGACGGACGGGGCGGCCGGCGGTCGGTCCATTTCGAGCGCAGCCTCCCGCTCGAGAAGGCGCTCGGTCCTGAGGTCCTGATCGTCACGGCCATGGACGGCAAGACCCTGCCGGTCGAACATGGTGGCCCGCTCCGCGCCGTGGTCGGCGGCTGGTACGGGATGGCCTCGGTGAAGTGGCTGACACGGGTGACGCTGACCCGCCATGCCCCGGCCGGGTTCTGGGAGAGCGTCGAGTACGCCTACGACGGATCCGACGCCGACGGGGTACGAACGCGCGTCCCGGTCAGGGAGATGTTGCCCAAGGCCCAGGTGACGGAGCCCGCCCCGGGCGCGTCGGTCCGGCTCGGTCAACCGGTCCTCGTCCGCGGCTACGCCTGGGCGGGGGAGGCAGCCGTCAGCCACGTGGAGATCAGTGATGATGGCGGCGCCGGCTGGTCAGCGGTCCGCGTACTCGACGAGCCGCGACCGCGCCTGTGGTCCCGCTGGGAATTCGACTGGTGTCCGGATCGCGCCGGACAGCGAGCTCTCCTCGTCCGCTGCCACGACGATCGTGGTCGAAGCCAACCGCTGACGCGCGATGGCGACCGCGGGACCTACATGATCAACGAGGTGACGCCCTACCCGGTCAACGTCCTCGGCTGAGCTCGACGGTCGGACCGTCGGGGCCGTCGGTGACGGTCCAGCCGAGCCGCTCCAGCTCGTCACGCAAGGCGTCGGCGCGCGTCCAGTCGCGAGCGCTCCGCGCCGCGGTGCGGGCCTCGACGAGCGCCGCGACATCTGCCGGCACAGCCTCATCGGCAGCGCCTGCGTCCTCCCAGACACGGTCGAGGTCGAGCCCAAGGACGAGGTCCGCGTCGAGCACGAGCCAGCGCCGTTCATCGTCCGACAGGGGCGCCCGCAGGATCTCGCGCAGGAGCGCCAGCGCGACCGGCATATCGAGGTCATCATCGACCGCGGCCACGAACCGGTCGTGGAACGCGCGGCCCTCGCTCGACAGCGGGGCGCTCGGCGACCTGGCGCGATCCGCCAGGCTGAAGCCGTTCGCCTCGTTCGACCCGTGCCCGGCGACGCCGTGGGCGATCCCGCTCGGCCGGTCACCCGCCGCGCCTGCACGCAGGACCGGTGGCGCGGCCCATGGCCCGTCCGGCGGCGGAGGACCGAGGCCGGCGAGCCCCGCCCGCAACGACCCGAGCGCCGCCGCGGCCGCCGCGATCGACCGGTCGGAGTACTCGAGCTTGCGCGAGTAGCGCGACGTCAGCGCGAGATAGCGCAGCGCGAGCGGATCGATGCCGCGCTCCGTCAGCTCGGTCACGCGCTGGAAGTTGCCCGCCGACTTGGCCATCTTCCGGCCGTCCATCAGCAGGAACTCGCCGTGCACCCAGATCCTCGCCGGCGGGCCGCCGACGATCGGCGCCGATTGGGCGATCTCGTCCTCGTGATGTGGGAAGACATTGTCGATGCCACCGGTGTGGATGTCGAACCGCGGGCCGAGATAGCGCATCGCCATCGCCGAGCACTCGACGTGCCAGCCGGGGAAGCCCTCGCCCCAGCGGTCGCTGGGCCATTTCAGGAGCCGGCCCGGGCCGGCCGCCTTCCACAGCGCGAAGTCGGCCGGGTCGCGCTTGTCGGGCTCGATGTCGCCCCGGTGCCCGGCGCGCAGGTCGGCCAGCGTGTTGCCCGACAGACGCCCGTAGCCGTCGAACCGGTTGACGTCGTAGTAGACATTGCCCTCCGGGGTGGCGTAGGCGTACCCCAGGTCTTCGAGCGTCTCGGCCAGGGTGAGCATCTCGGGGATGTGCTCGGTCGCCCGCGGGAAGACGTGGGCGGGCAGGATGTTGACCGCCGCCTCGTCCGCATGGAACGCAGCCTCGTAGGCGTCGGCGATCTCGGCCGGTGTCTTGTGCTCGAGCCCGGCCGCCACGAGCATCGGGTCCTGGCCCCGGTCGAAGCCCTCGTCGCGCAGGTGGCCGACGTCGGTGATGTTCTTGACGTGGAACACCTCGATGCCGTGGTACAGCAACGTCCGCCGGATGAGGTCGGCCAGCAGGTTGCTGCGCAGGTTGCCGACATGCGCGAAGCGGTAGACGGTCGGACCGCAGGTGTACATCCGGACCCGGCCGGGCTCGAGCGGGTCGACCTGCTCGACCGTGCGCGTGAGGGTGTTGCGGAGGCGGAGGGCCATGGCTCAATGCTAGCCGCCGACATCGAAGGACGGCCCTAACGGTTTCGCCGATACCTCGTTATCCCATCAGAGGCCTCGCGGTCCCGTTCCCATCGTTCCCCCGGCGGTGTGGGTCTGCGAGGCCTCATCTCGTGCCCGCGCGGTGGCCCCGCCGCGCCCGACACCGCACCCGGAAGCCGCTCCGGGGCCGCCCGCGGGCCCCACGGCCGAGCGGCCCTATACTCCGCGCGATGCGCCGACTGCTCGCCGTTCTCGCGCTCGCGACGCTGCTCGTCTCCTGCGCCGGAACGACCGGTGCCGCCTCGGACAAGCCGGCCCGGATCCTGACCGGAGCGCCCACGACGCTCGACCCGGCGGCGCAGGGCGACTCGGGAAGCGCGGCGATCACCGCCCAGCTGTTCGAGTCGCTGACCAGCTTCGACGCCGACCTCCAGATCCGCCCGGCCCTGGCCGAGTCGTGGCAGTTCGGGGATGGCGGGCAGCAGGTGACCTTCCACATGCGGCCGGACCTGACGTTCTCCGACGGGAGCCCGCTGCGGGCGTCGGATGTCGTCCGCAGCTGGCTGCGACTGATCGACCCGGCCCATCCGTCGCCGCTGGCATCGCTGATCCTGGACGTCCGGGGGGCCGATGCCTATCTCCACGGCAGCTCGACCGATCCCGCGACGGTCGGCCTCGCTGCCGATGACGCGAGCGGCACGCTGACCGTCGATCTCGTCCATCCGGCGACCGACTTCGTCAACGTCGTGTCGGGGCCGTCGTTCTCGGTCGTCCCGCCGGGCATCGACCAGGGCGGTGCGGCGCTCACACCCGGCCCGGGCTTCGTGGCGAGCGGTGGCTACGTGCTGACCGGCAAGACCGACACGGCGCTCGAGCTGACGGCCAACACCCACTACTGGGCGGGCACGCCGGCCATCAAGACCATCGACCTCGTCACCGATACCGGCGGCAAGGCCCTGGTCGATGCCTTCTCGGCCGGCGACGTCGACTACACGCCGGTCTCGAGCATCGACGCCACGTGGCTCGGCTACGACCGCGAGCTCGGGCCGCAGCTCCGCTCGGTCGCGTCGCTGTCGGTGGAGTACTACGGTTTCGACACGACGACGGCGCCATTCGACAAGCCCGAGGTCCGCAAGGCATTCGGCGAAGCCGTCGACTGGCGCCGGATGGCGGCCCTGAGCGGTGACGACGGCACGGTCCAGGTCGCCAACTCGATGGTCCCGCCGGGGATCCCGGGCCGCAGCGATGCCGACTACGTGCCGAAGTACGACCCGGCCGACGCGCGCAAGCTGCTGGCCGAGGCCGGCTACCCGGGCGGGGCAGGCTTCCCGCCGACGACGTTGCTGACCAGCGGCGACGCATTCGACGCGGCGGTCGTCGGCGAGATCAAGCGCGAGCTCGGGGTCAGCCTGTCCGCGGAGACGATGGGCGACGGATACTTCGATCGCCTGTCGACCGATCCGCCGCAGATGTGGGCGCTCAGCTGGGTCGCCGACTACCCCGGCCGTAACGACTTCCTGGGCGTGCTCCTCGGGACCGGGGAGTCGAACAACTACGGCCACTGGAGCTCATCGGACTTCGACGCCGCGATCGCCCAGGCCGTCGCGACCGCCGATCCGACGACGGCCGCAACGGCCTACGACAAGGCCGAGGCCGTCGTCCGTGACCAGGTCCCGGTCGTGCCCGTCGTCTACGGCCCGGGCTGGGCCCTGTCGCGGACGGGCTTGCTGGGGGCGGGCCAGAACGGCCTGGGCATCATCCGGATGGCCGGCCTGGCATGGGCGCCATGACCGCGAGCGCCCGTCTCGGCCGCCTCCGGCGCGTCCTGCCGGTGGTGCTGGCGACCATGCTCGTCGCCGGTCTCGCGCCGGTGGCCAGCGCCGCCGGGCCGGCAACGTTCGGGACGCCGACCGCCAGGTCCACCTTCGGGACCGGCATCGACTTCAGCCAGCCGGTCACGGTGACCGCGCCGATCGGCCGGGTCGAGCTGCTGTTGACGTTCGCCGACAGCATCGGCCCGAGCGTCACCGAGATCCCGAACGTGCCGGGAACGGGCTCGACGACGCTGACCTACGCGCTCGACACGTCGGGCGGGGCGCACCTCATCCCGAACACCCCGATCGTCGCGCGCTGGCGGCTGATCCCGGCCGATGGCTCCTCGGCGGTCGCCCTCGGACCGGAGCTCCACGTCGTCTATGCCGATGACCGGTTCCACTGGCAGACCGCCTCGGGCACGCTCGTCCGGGTCCACTGGTACGAGGGCGATGCCTCGTTCGGGGCGAAGGCGCTCAAGCTTGGCGAGGATCAGGTCCGCGAGACGTCGCAGCTGCTCGGCGTGACCGAGACCGAGCCGATCGACTTCTTCGTCTATGCGGACCAGGGCACGTTCTACGACGCGCTCGGACCGTCCACCCCGGAGAACGTCGCGGGCGAGGCGTTCCCGAACATCCGGACCCTGCTCGGGCTCATCCCACCCGACCAGATCGACGACCCGCAGGTCGCCGTCCGCATCCCCCACGAGTTCGTCCACATGGTGTTCGACACGGCCTCGAACAATCCGTACCACAGCCCGCCGCGCTGGCTGAACGAGGGGCTGGCCGTGTACGAGACCGAGGGCTACGGCGCGTCCGACCGGAGCCAGGTGGAGGACGCCGCGAAGAACGGCACGCTCATCCCGCTCGATGGACTGACCGGCCAGTTTCCCAACGGCAACGACTTCTTCCTCGCCTACGCCGAGAGCGTCGCATCGGTCGATTACATGATCCGGACCTACGGCAGCGACTCCCTGGTCTCGCTCGTCCGCTCGTACGCCGACGGCCGCACGAATGACGAGGCGTTCACGGCCGCCCTCGGGCTCGACATGACGGGCTTCAGCACGGCCTGGTTCACGAGCGTCCACGCCACACCCAAGCCGCGCTACGGCCCGCAGCCGGCACCGCCCGGCCCCGTCCCGTCGGCCTGGACCGGGGCTCCCGGTGGCGCGCCCGCGTCGGCCGCACCCGGTGCACCCGCCGCGCCCGGCGCCACGGCCTCGGCGGCGCCGGCACCGCTGACCCCCGCGGGCACCGGTGGGGCGCCGACCTGGCTGATCCTCGGGCTCGTCGCGGTCGGCATCGGGCTGGTCGGTCTGGGGCTGTTGGCCTTTGGTGGCCGACGTCGCGGGAGTGGCGACGCACCATGACGGTGATGCGCCGGATCCGGGCGGTCCCGAGCTGGCAGGTCACCCTCGGCGTCGCCCTCCTGGCGCTCGGCTTCCTCATCGCCGCCCAGCTCGCCTCGGAGGGGCCACGCGTCCAGTACACGACCCAGGAGCGGACCCCGCTCGTCGAGACCGCCAACGAGCTGCAGTCGCAGCAGGATGGCCTGAAGGCTCGCATCCTCGATCTCCGCGCCAAGATCCAGACCATCGAGGGTCAGGGCGAGGGCTCGGCCTCGCTGGTCAAGCAGCTCAACGCCGAGCTCGAGCAGGCGCGGATCGCCGGCGGGCTGATCGCGCTGACCGGCACGGGCATCGTCATCCAGCTCGAGGACTCGAAGACCCCGGTCCCACCCGACGGAAGCGAGTCGGACTACCTCGTCGGGTCGCGCGACGTGCGGGTCGTGGTCGACGAGCTGTGGGGCGCCGGGGCCGAGGCGATCGCGGTCAATGGCGAGCGCATCACCCCGACCTCGGCGATCATCGACGTCGGGACCTCGCTCCTGGTCAACTCCGCCTACCTCGCCCCGCCCTACCAGATCACCGCGCTCGGCGCGCCCGACCTGTACGACCGGCTGAGCAAGTCGCCGGGCTTCATCGCGTTCGTCCGCGCGCGCAGCGAGGGCTACGGCATCCAGGTCTCGCTGGCCGACCCGGGCTCGGTCGATGTCCCGGCCTTCGTCGGCACGGTCACGCTGCGCTACTCGCGGCCGATCCCGTCACCGTCCGCCTCGCCGTCGGGCGGCCCGAGCGGCAGCCCGGGGCCGTAGACATGCATCGTCGGTCGAGTCAGCTCACCATCGCCGCGGTCGCCCTCGTCCTCGGCATCCTCGTCGTCATCCAGCTGCGGTCGGAGGCAGGCGACAGCGGCCTGGCGCAGCTGTCGGCGCAGGACCTGACCGTGCTCGTGGCCAACCTCAACGCGCGCAACGACCAGCTCCGCACCGAGAGCTCGAGCCTCGAGGGCGAGCTCGCCACGCTGACCGCCAACCAGGCGCGCGGCGACGCGTCGGTCGACGAGATCACCGCGGACCTGCAGCGGGTCCGCGCGTACGCCGGCCTCGAGCCGGTCGCCGGTCCCGGGGTCATGATCACGGTCAACGGGCCGATCGACGGGGTCGGCGTCGAGGAGCTGTTCAACGAGCTCCGCAACGCGGGGGCAGAGGCGATCGCCATCGACCACATCCGGGTCGTCACCGGCGACGTCGTCACCGGGGCGGCTGGCGAGGCGCGGATCGGCAGCGTCGCGTTGAGCGACGGCTTCGACATCGACGCCATCGGGGCGCCCGACAAGCTGACCGGGTCGCTGACGCGGTCCGGTGGCGTGATCGCCCAGCTGGCCGCGACCCAGCCGAACGTGACCGTCACGGTCACCCCGGTCGACCGGCTCGAGCTCCCGGCCACCACGCGGACGCTCGTCCCGGCGCACGGGCGGCCCAGGCTTTGATACCCTGACGCGCCGATGCCAGACCAGCCCGTCCTTGCGCTGCTCCTTGGCGACGTCGTCCGGCTGCGGCGCGCCCACCCGTGTGGCGGCAGCACCTGGCTGGTGGACCGGCTCGGCGCCGACATCGGGTTGCGCTGCCAGCGCTGCGGCCGCCACGTCCTGCTCGACCGCCGGACGGTGGAGCGCCGGCTGGTCGAGTTCATCAGCCGTGGCGACGCCGCGCTGACCGCCGCGATCGCGCCCACCACCGACGGCCCGGCCGCGTGACCGACGTCGCCACCGCACCCGAGACGGCCGGCACGGGTCCGCTCGCCGTCTTCAACAACGGCGGGTTCCTGCGCCTCTGGCTGTCGCAGGCGGCGACCCAGATCGGCGGCAACATGGTCCTCTTCGGGCTGACCGTCATCGTCTTCAACTCGACCAACTCGAACACCGCGGTCAGCCTGTTGATCCTGACCTTCCTGGTGCCCGCGGTGCTGTTCTCGGCGGTCGCCGGCGTGTACGTCGACCGGATCGATCGGCGGATCATCCTCATCGCCACCAACCTGCTGCGGGGAGCGGCGTTCGTGGCGCTCTACCTCGTCGGTGGCAACCTCGCCCTGATCCTGCTGCTCAACATCGCGGTCTCGACCATCACGGTCTTCTTCGCGCCCGCCGAGCTGGCGATGATCCCGCGCCTCGTGCCGCGCTCACAGCTCCTGGCGGCGAACGGGATCTTCACGCTCACCCTCAACGCGGCGTTCGCGGTCGGGTTCGCGCTTCTCGGTCCGCTCGTGGTCAAGGTCGCCGGTGCGGAAGCGGTCATCCTGGTGGTCGCCTCGCTGTACTTCCTCGCCGCCGTGTTCTGCGTCACGCTGCCGTCGTCACCACCACCGCCGTCGACCGAGGAAGCGCCGCACAGCGGGCTCGGGGTGGGGGAGGCGGAACGCGCGGTCGGGACCACCATCGCCCAGCTGCGTGAAGGCTTCACGTTCATCCGGATGAACCGCTCGATCGGCTGGTCGCTGATCTACCTCGGCGTCACCGCCTCGCTCGTGGGCGTCCTCGGCGTGCTTGGTCCCGCGTTCGCCCAGCAGACCCTCGGGCTCAAGGCCGAGGACTTCGCGGTGGTCGTGCTGCCGCTCGGGTTCGGGATCGTGACCGGCATCCTCCTGCTCAACTCGTACGGGCGCTACTTCCCGCGCCGACGGGTGATCGAGGGCGCGATGATCGCGCTGGGCATCCTGCTCGGCGCCCTGTCAGCGGCCGGGCCGATCAGCCGCCTCCTCGAGCGCGCCGACGCGCCGGGTGGCCTGGACCTGTCGGGCGTGACCTCGCTCCTGGCGGTCGTCGTGGTCATCGCGTTCTTCGCCGGCATCGCCTACGGCCTGGTGGCCATCCCGTCACAGACGCAGCTCCAGGAGGACCTCCCAGAAGACGTCCGCGGCCGGGTCTTCGGTGTGCTCGGGATGCTGGTCTCGGTCGCCAGCTTCCTGCCGATCATCATCGTCGGGCCGATCTCGGAATGGGCCGGGACGACGGCGGTCATCTTCGCCCTGGCGATCGCCGTGGTCATCATCGGCATCGTCTCGGTGCTGACGCGCGGGCCGCTGGCCGCGTCGGATGCGCGACCGGCGTCCGATCCGAATGCGCCCGATCCGATCGCCTCGGCCTTCGCCGGCGACCAGCTGCTCGGTGCCGAGCCGCCGTTCGGGGTCGACGCGGTCCGCGGTGCCGGCCCGCCGGTGGCGGTCGACCCGTCGCCAGGTGCCGAACCGCCGGCCGATCCCGATCCCGGACCGCCGGCCGAACCCGACCCTGGACCGCCGGCCGGCCCCGATCGAGACCCCGACCCCGACCGTCCGATCGACCCTGCCTGAGGCCGCGATGGCGCGCGTGGCCGTCGTCTTCACCGGCGGGACCATCAGCACCGTGTTCGATCCGGCGGCGGGTGGCAACGTCCCGCTGCTCGACGGCGCCGCCATCCTCGACCGCACGCCGGGGATCGAGGCGATCGCCGACGTGGTCGCCATCGATCGCGGCCGGACCCCGGCGAGCCATCTCACGTTCCCGACGCTGCTCGAGATCGCGGCGGTCCTGCGCGATGCGCTGGCCGACCCGTCCATCGCCGGCGCGGTCGTCGTCCAGGGTACCGACACGATCGAGGAGACCAGCTTCTGCTGGGACCTCCTCCTCGACGGCCGCAAGCCCGTGGTCGTGACCGGGGCGATGCGCGCGTCCGACGAGGCCGGCTTCGACGGCCCGGCCAACCTGCGCGACGCGGTCCGCGTGGCGGCCGCCCCGTCCATGCGCGACGCCGGAGTCGTCGTCTGCCTCGCCGGGACGATCGAGCCCGCCGACGACGTGGTCAAGATGCATGCCACCGCGCTCGACACGTTCGCCAGCCCGAACGGCGGGTCACTCGGGCGCGTCGATGGTTCCGGCGTGACGCTGTCCAGGCGTCGGACGGGACGCCGGCAGGTCGTGGCCACGAGGGCGGCGGAGCGGGTGCATCTCATCACCGCGACGGTCGCGATGGACGGTTCGCTGGTCGACGCGGCGGTGGCGGCCGGTGCCGATGGGATCGTCGTCGCCGCGACCGGCGCCGGCAACACGGACCCACGTGTGCTGGCGGCAGGACGACGGGCGATGGCGGCCGGCGTCCCGATCGCCCTGGCAAGTCGCTGCGTTGCCGGCCGGGCCGGCACCGGGTACGCGTTCCCGGGTGGTGGAGCGACGTGGGCGCGCGCCGGGGCGCTCCCCGTCGGCCACCTGTGTGCCGTCAAGGCGCGGGTGGCGCTGGCGCTCGGGATCGGGGCGGGACTCGACCGTGCCGGGCTGACCTCGCTGCTGGCCGACCCGCTACCCTGACTCGGTGCCGCTCGACAGCCTGATCACCGGTCGGATCGCCACGCTCTCGGGCGACCGCGGTTTCGGCTGGGTCGAGGCGATCGGGATCCGCGACGGCCGGGTCGCCTTCGCGGGCTCCGAGGTCGCGCTCGAGACGCGGGCGGATCCGTTCACCGAGCGGATCGCGCTGGAACCGGACCAGGTGGCACTCCCCGGGTTGACCGACGCGCACCTCCACCTGGCCGGCTGCGCGGTCGCGGCGCGCGAGGTGGACCTCTCGGGTACGACGGGGATCGACGAGGGCATGGCGATGGTCGGCGCGGCCCATGCCGCCCTGGCCGATCCATCGGCCTGGCTCGCCGGGCGCGGCTGGGACTCCGACCGCTGGGGCCGCTGGCCGACGGCCGCCGATCTCGAGCGGGTGGCTTCGGGGCGCCGCTGCGTGCTGTGGGCGCACGACCACCACGCGCTGCTGGTCAGCCGTGCCGCCCTGGCGACGGCGGGCATCGACCGGACGACCGTCGATCCCGCCGGCGGGGTGATCCGACGTGACGCCGATGGCGAGCCCGAGGGAGTGCTGCTCGAGGGCGCCACCGCCCTCGTGACGCCCCACCTGCCGCGCCTGTCGGTGGCCGAGCTCGAGACCGGGCTGATCGCGGTCGCCAACGAGCTTCTCGCGCTCGGTGTCGTCGCGGTCCACGATCCCGGGGGCGACGGCGCCGACGCCGATCTCGGCTGGTCATTCGCGGCATACGCCCACCTGGCCGAGACCGGGCGCCTGCCACTCCGCGTGCTGGCGTCGCTGCGGCCCGAATCGCTCGAGGTGGCTCTCGAGCGTGGGCTGCGGAGCGGTGCGCTGCTCGGGGGCGATCCGGCCGGACGGGCGCGTGTCGGCTGGCTCAAGTGCTTCGCCGACGGGTCGCTCGGATCACGGACGGCGGCCCTGCTCGCCGATATCGAGACCGAACCCGATCGACCGCTGCCGCCCGAGCTCCGGCGCGGGGTCTGGAACACGACCCCGGAGCGCCTGGGCGAGCTCGTCGACCGGGCCGCGGCGGGAGGCATCTCCACCCAGATCCATGCGATCGGGGACGCCGCCGTCCGTGCCGCGCTCGACGTCCTCGAGCCGACGGCCCGGAGCACCCCGTTCATGCCCCGGATCGAGCACGTCCAGCTGCTCGATCCGGCCGATCGCGGGCGGTTCGCCACCGGTGGCATCGCGGCCAGCGTGCAGCCGATCCACCTCGGGAGCGACGCGGCGCAGGCCCGTCGGCTGTGGGGCGCCCGAGCCGAATCGAACGGCTACACCTGGGCCTCGCTCGCGGCGACCGGGGCCGTGCTCGCGTTCGGCACCGACGCACCGGTCGAGCCGTTCGACCCGTGGCCCGGCATCGCGCTCGCCGTCACCCGGGAAGATCCGCGCTGGCCCGCCGGCACACCGGCTTTCGGTCCGCACGAGGCCCTGTCCCTGGAACGGGCCATCCGGAGCGCATGCCTCGACCCCGCGATCTCTGCCCGCGAGACCGATCGCGGCCGCCTCACGGTCGGCCAGCGTGCCGACATCGTCGTGCTGCCGCTTGCCGCGCTGCTCGAACCGGTCGAGCCGGGAGGCGCCCTTGCCGGCGCGCGGCCCGCGATGGTGGTGATGGACGGTCGCGTCGTCTACGAGGCGTAGCGGGAGAGGGCTCGGCGGCGAGGGCGGGGTCGATCATGGGCTCGGCGTGGGCTCGGGCGGGTCGATCATGGGCTCGGGCGGGGCGAGCGTGGGGCTCGCCGGCGCGGGCGCCCAGGAAGGCACTTTGCGACTAGTTTCGACCACGCGAAACGACCGGTCGGCGAATCGTCCCGGTGATCCGCGGTGAAGGTCGGGCTGGCATGCTCCGAAGGTCATGCCCAAGCGGAATGGACTCGGCATCGAGCTGCTGGCGGACCCGACGCGACGACGGATCATCGCTGCCCTCGCGATCTCGCCGCGGCGGCCGATGAGTCTCGCCGCTGATCTGAACCTCAGTCGTCCGGCCACGACCAGGCAACTCCGTTTGCTGCGGGAAGCCGGGCTCATCGAGGTCCACGATTCCCGGGTGGACGGCCGCGGCCGACTGTATGCGATCTCGGCGCGCGAGCACGGCCGGATCACCGCGTGGCTCGCCGGCGTCGATCTCGGCCGGTCGGTCAGGATGGGGATCAGCAGGTCGGGCCCGGTCGAAGGCTGACAGGCCCGATCGGCGGCCCCATGTGCCTCCGGCTTGGTTGTTCCGCTTGGTTGGAACCACCCGCAAAGCGCCTTCGTGGGCGGTCGAGCGCTGAAGTGCCCGATCGGAGGGCGCCCTTATGCGTCGGCCGGTCATTCCGCTTGGTTGGAACCGCCCGCAAAGCGCCTTCGTGGGCTCCGCCTTCCCGGAGCCGCGCGCCGGCAGCCGCCGTCTCGGATCGCCCCGCTCACCCAGCCGTGTCGAGCTCGCGCTTCGCTTCGGCGAACAGGCCGTTGAAGATGCGCGACGTCGACGGGAAGGCGTGGATGGTCTCGGCCAGGAGGTCGACGGTCAGGTGGGCCTTGATCGCGACGACGCACTCATGGATCGCGGCGGATGCGTCGGGACATGCCATCGCCGCCCCGACCAGCTGCCGTGTCCCGCGGTCGACCACGATGGTGACGTGGCCCATGTCGGCCTGGACGGCGTACCCCTTCGGGCTCTTGGCGAACTCGGCCACCTTCTCGAAAGCATCGATCCCGGCCTCGATGGCGCCCTCGAGTGTCAGCCCGACCGACGACGCCTCCGGATCGGTGTAGGTCGCACGTGGCAGAGCGCGATAGTCGGGGGTGATCGACTCCCCGAGGGCCATCCGGACGGCCAGCTCCCCCTGGTAGTGGGCCTGGTGGGTGTGGAGCTCGGGCCCGGCGGGATCGCCGATGATCCACAGACCGTCGGCGATGCTCAGGCGCCCGTCGCGCGGGAACGGCGTCCTGCCGCTGGTGTCGATGCCGTAGTGCTCGAGACCGAGATCGTCGATCGGAAAGGCGCGACCGACGGCCAGGAGCACGGCGTGGCCCTCGACCGCCGACCCGTCATCGAGCTCGACCACGTGCGCGCCATCCCGACCGCCGGCGGCCCGAGCGCGCAGGGCACGGACGCCGGTCCGCACCGTCACGCCGTCACGCTCGAGCGTGGCGCGGATGACCTCCGAGTTGCGCGGATGATCGGTCGGCGCCAGCCGGGGTCCCGACTGGACGATCGTCGTCGGCACGCCGAACCGCGCATACACCTGGGCGAGCTCGCAGCCGGTCGGCCCGCCGCCGAGGATCAGCAGGCTGGCCGGCAGCGTGCGAGCCAGGGTCGCGTCGCGATTGGTCCAGACCGCGATGTCCTCGATGCCCTCGACCGGCGGCTTCTTCGACGTCGACCCGACGGCCACGACGACGTTGGTGGCCGCGAGCTCGTGCGCGGCGTCATCGTGCCGGACGACGACGCGCCCGCGCCCTTCGATCGTGCCGTCCCCCCGATAGGCGACCGCACCGGCCCTGACGAGCGCATCGACATGGCTCGAATCGTCGGGCTCCGCGGCGTCCGGCGGGCGATTGACCATGTAGTCGCGCGCCTGTGACGCTGCCGACCAGTCGTACGAGGCCGGGTTGGCATGGTGCCGCGCCGCGCTGGCAAGCAGCGACTTGGATGGCAGGCAGCCGATGTGCGGACAGCTTCCGCCGAACCAGCGACGGTCCACGATGGCCACGGAGGCTCCGAGGGCGCGCGCCTTGAATGCGGCCGCCTCGCCCGCCGGTCCGGCTCCGATGATCACGAAATCGAATGTCTCCACGGTCACCCCCTGGTCGTGCGGGCCGGCTCGCCGCGTTGTCGGCGTGCCTCATAGAACAGGATGGCGGCGCTGACCGACACGTTCAGGCTGTCGGCGACACCGAGCATCGGCAGGTGGACGGCAACGATATCGGCCGCCGACCACGCGTCGCCGAGGCCCGCCGCTTCGGCGCCGACGACCAGCGCGAGCGGCCCGGTCAGGTCGACCTCGGTATACAGCTCCACGGCGTCGACCCGGGCCGCCACGATGCGGATGCCGCGGTCTCGCAACCAGGCCAGCACGTCCGCGCTGTCCGCGGCCGCCAGGCCGACGCTGAAGATGGTGCCGGCACTCGACCGGATCGCATTCGGGTTGAAGAGATCGGTCCGCGGGGACGCCGCGACGACCGCGTCGACCGCAGCCCCGTCCGCGCTGCGCAGGATGGCGCCGAGGTTGCCGGGCTTCTCGACCCCCTCGACGACAGCGACGAGAGGGTCGTCGGGAAGGCCGATACCGTCGAGACCGAGCTGTGGGATGCGCACGATCGCGACCAGGCCCTCGGATCGCTCGCCGAAGGCGAGCTTGGCGAAGACCGCCTCGCTGGTGGCCTGGATCGCGATGTCGCGACCGCGCAGGCCATCGAGCGCGGCGCGCGCATCCGGACCGGCGAGCAATGGCTCGCACACGAAGACCTCGACAAGGTCAGCGCCGGCATCGATCGCGCGCCGGACCTCGCGAGCGCCGTCGACCAGCGTCAGACCGGTCCGATCGCGCTCACGACGGTCTCGAAGGGCCGCCGCGGACTTGATCCGCGGGTTCGCGAGGCTCGTCAGGATCGGCAGGGCAGGGGACGGCATGCGGTCATCATGCCGCGCCCGACGTCCGCGCGAACGCCCCCAGCTCCGCTCGACGGCCGTCGGCCGTGCGGAGGTCGAGCTCGCCGCGCTCGATCGAGGCGGTCGGCCGGTCGAGCGCGCGCGCCGCCATCCCGGCCAGTCGCTCCGGGCCCAGCTCGGGCGTATGCGCGGTGAGCAAAAGGAACCCGTCCGGGGCCAGCAACCCGGCGATCGCCTCGAGGAGAGGCGGCAGATCGGCGCCGATCCGCCACGCGCCGGTACCCGGACCGTGACCGTACGACGGCGGGTCCAGGACGACACCGGCATATCGACGTCCGCGCCGGATCTCGCGGCCGACGAACGCCGTCGCGTCGTCGACGATCCAGCGGATGGGCCTGTCCCCGAGCCCGGACAGGGCGGCGTTGTGTCGCGCCCAGCCGACCGTCGGGCGGGCCGCATCGACGTGTGTCACGCGGGCACCCGAGGCCGCCAACGCCAGCGTGACGAGCCCCGTATACGCGAACAGATGCAGGACGGCGGGCGCCTCGCCCACGTCGTTCCGTGCCGCCACCTGATGCCGCAGCCACGGCAGCATCGCCGCATGCTCCGGGAACAGTCCGACCTGGCCGGCCTCCGTCGGCCGCAGCTCGAGGGTCACGCCGTCGACCTCGATCGGCCATGGTGTCCGTGCCTCGGGGTCACCGCTCCAACCACGGTCACGCTCGTAGCGCAGGTCGGCCGTCCGCCATGCATCGGGATCGCGTCGCGCCCCGAGCGCCGTGGGCAGCGGCCGATCGGCCACACGGCCGGCGAACCGCTCGAGGCGCGCCCCGCCACCGACATCGAGCAGGCGATGGCCCCCGGACATGGTCAGGGCGCCGTGCCCGGCGGGACGAGCCGGTACAGCGTCCGCTCGAGGGAGGGGTAGCGCTCGCCCCAGGGGACCTTGATGGTCGAGACCGGGACGGGTTCCAGACCGGTGGATGCCGCGAGATCCGCGTCCTGGACCTGCAGCGCATACACCGGGCGGCCCTCCGCGATCGAGGCGGCCGGCGGCTCGACATGGTCGCAGGTGACCAGGGCGTAGGAGTCGTAGGCCCGCAGGCTCACGTCCGGTCGGACGCCCTCGTTGCAATGCTCGTAGCTCAAGGTCGTCAGGGCGTCCCAGTAGGTGATCAGGACCGCGTCGGGCGGCAGCTGGGCGAACACCTCGGCGGCGAACGTCTCACCGTCGCGATTGGCCGACTGGTCATGCGCGGGCCAGTTCGCCGCGAGCAGGGCGATGGGCAGCAGGAAGGCGAGCGCCTGGACCGCGGTCGCGCGTTCGCCGAACCAGACCACCGCGGCGCGCACGAGCGCCTCGGCGCCGACGGCCAGCCCGATGGCGAGGATGAGCCAGGTCGTCAGCAGGTAGTGCGGCAGGTCGCCGAGGTAGTTGGCGTAGATGTACACGTTCACCGCGGCCAGCAGGGCGAGCAGGATGCCGAACCAGCGGTCGCCGACGAGGAGGACCACCAGGCCGACGATGCCCGCCGCGACGAACACGACGTCCGACAGGGCGACCAGCTGGTCGAGGACGTGCGGCAGGGCCGCCCAGGCGGCCGCTGCGCTGTCGACCGACAGGAAATGCATGTCCTTGCGGAACATCGCGCCGCTGATGAGGTCGAAGAACCCCTTCCAGGTCAGGTATGGCCCATACACGTCGGCCGGCCCGGCCAGCGCCCGGAGCGGCAGGAACAGGTAGGGCAGCAGACCGATCGCGAAGGCCACGAGCGACTGCACGAGCATGAGCGGGTGGGCCAGGATCTCGCGGCGGGCGTCGACCAGCACGAACAGGATGACGATCGGGACGACGCTGATGGCGAGCGCATGGTTCGACGCGCACAGGCCGGCGAGCAGGGCGCCGATGACCAGGTCGCGCGTCCTCCGCTCGTCGCGCCAGACCAGGGCCCGGTGGAGCAGCAGCGCGACGAGCAGGAGATGAAGGGTGTTCATCTCCGAGAAGGTCGCCTCCTCCCAGACCGTGCCCGTGAAGGCCAGGGCCAGCGCCGCCGCCATCGCGATCGCAGGGCGGACGCCGAGCCGGACCGCGATCAGGACCGCGACACCGACCGTCGCTGCCGCCGCACTGGCCGACAGCGCGTTCGCCCGCCAGGCGAGCGAGCCGATCGGGATCAGGCTGAATGCCTTGCCGACCAGGGAGTAGAGCGGGTAGCCGGTCGGATGGAGGATGCCGAGGCGCGACAGAAGCAGTTCCGATTCGGCCCAATCGCCGAAGCTGACGCCGGGCAGAAGGGTTCGGAGGTAGACGACCTCCGCGATCGCGAAGGACGCGAGCGCCGCCAGACTGGCCGGGCTGACCCATGCGCGGAGGCGGTCGAACGACACGGTGCGCGTGTCCATGGGCGCCGTGACGGCCATCGGGTTGTCGGTTCCTCCGGGCTGCAAACCGCCCGAGGCTAGCACGACGGGGTATGATGCGCCCTCGCTGCCGGTCCTCGGCCGGCGGCCGCTCTTCCGGCACGGACGTGGAACACCCGTGAACCAAGCGGAGGCGTGGCTGGCAGTCGAGGCGAGCGGCGAAGAACGAAGCCCACGGCGGTGACGTCGTGGGCCTTGCTCTGTCCGGGCCGGTCGTCGCCGTCATGCGCCTGCAATGTCGGAGCATCCGCCCGGACTGGTCCTGCTGTGTCGGTCGCGCCATCCTTTGGCTCGGCGACGCTCCGCTCGATCCTCCCGGCTCGGACGTCGACCCTTGAGCCCGGCCCGTCACTGACAGGGCCGGGCTCCCCAATCCGCCGGAGGAGACAGCGATGTCGATAGCGGGCCGACGCGATCTCGTGGACATGCCCATCTGGCAGGGTGAGGTCGCGCTCGTCGTCATCGAGACGCCGCGAGGATCCGCCAACAAGCTCAAATACGACCTCGATCTCGGCGTGTTCCGGCTCGATCGGGTGCTGCCGGCCGGGATGTCGTTCCCGTTCGACTTCGGGTTCATCCCGCAGACCCTCGCCGACGACGGCGACCCGCTCGACGTGATCGTCCTGCTCGATGCGCCGGTCTATCCCGGCTGCATCGTGCCGGCACGCGTGATCGGTGACCTCGAGGCCGAGCAGCGGGACGGTCGCGGACCGTGGGAGCGGAACGATCGGCTCCTGGCGGTCGCGGAGGCATCCAAGATCCACGCCCGGGTCCGGACCATCGCCGACGTCGATCCGGTCCTGCTCGAGGCGATCGGTGCCTTCTTCGTGGACTACCACCGCCTCGATGGCGAGGGCTTCCGCGTCATCGCGCGGGGCGGGAGGCGCGCGGCACGCCATGCCATCGATACCGCACATCGGCGCTACCGGGACGAGCGCCCGGGTGCTCCGACCGCCATCCCTGCTGCGACAGCCTGATGGTCGTCCAGGCACTCCCGCGGCCACACGCTCGGGTCGATCCGTCCGAGGCTCGCTGGAGCCAGGCAGCGACCCAGGCGTTCAAGGCCGCCGCTCACGACATCGAGCGGGAGGGTCGTCGGCTGCGCGAACGCGCCGACGTCGACGAGATCCACGATTTGCGCGTTGCCACACGCCGGGCGCGGACGACCGCGGCGATCTTCGCTGACGCGGTCGATGCCAACGAGCTGCGCCGGACCAAGCGCGAGCTCAAGCGGCTGTCCGATCGCCTCGGTGCCGTCCGCGACCTCGACGTCATGCTCGGCCAGATCTCGGGCGGGCATCGAGCGGACGACCACGGACTCGACCCGCTGCGCGACGCCTGGACGGCAGAACGGAAGGACGCCGGGCAACGCCTCCGCGACGAGCTCGAGACCGGCCGCTACGGCCGCTTCCTCCAGCGCATCGCGGACCTCGGCGACCCGTCACGCGCTGTCCCGCCCGACCCCGGCGAGCCGCCGCTGCTGGTCCGTCACCGCGCTCCCGCGGCGATCTGGGGATCGTTCGGCCGGCTGCTGGCGTTCGACATCGACGCGGCCTCGCCCGATCCGTTGCGAGTCCACCGGATGCGCATCGCGGCCAAGCGCCTCCGCTACACGCTCGAGACGTTCGAGGACGCTCTCGGGTCGGACGCCAAGGGCCTGATCGAGCGGATCGAGACGATCCAGGACCTGGCCGGCACGTCCCACGACGCGGGCGTCGCCGCGAGGCGGGCACGGCTCGTCCTCGGTCAGGATGGCATCGGCCGCGAGGCGCGGGCGCCGATCGAGCGGTTCGCGTCGGCCCAGGAGCGATGCGCCGCCGACGTCACCGAGCTCGCGCGCCGGCTGGCGTCGGTCGAGGGTCCGGGGTTCCGGCGGACGCTCGGGCGTCTCATCGTGGCGCTGTAGGGCGCAAGCGGAAAGGTCAGGCCGTCGCCCGCGCGGAGGCGAACCAGCTGTCGTGCTCCGCCATCCGTTCATCGTCGGCGAACCGGCCCCGCCGGACCAGCCAGCGCAGGAACACCAGCCGCTCGATCTCCGCCACCGACCAGCCGGCGCGGATGGGCCGAAGGCCTTCGAGGCGAGCAGTCAGGTTGCCGGCCTCCTCGGCGGACAACCCGCAGACGCGCAGTCTCCGGAATGTCGCCCCCGGTGACATCGCGACCGTCGCCTCCGAGGCCGCCTCTCGCTGGACCGTCTGGTCGCTCATCTGTCCGGGTACCTCCACCCAGTGCTGATGGCGACACACTGCGCGTGCGGTGCGCGAGTTCGCATAACACCCCGAGCCCGGCGGATCGCAAACTTCGTATCGCCATCCGGGCGCGGCGCGCAAGCCACCGCGCGTTGTCGCGCGGGTTGTCACGCGGCTGCGAGCCGCGCCGCGGCTCGTCCCGCGCGCCTCTGCTGCCCGAGCGGTCACGCTCGAGGGCGACCCTGGCGGACGAGCCGCAGGGGATATGCCAGCACGGAGGACCTCGACGATGTGTCTCAACTGCGGCTGCATGCACGCCCACGACGACATGGGCAAGCCGGGCGTGAACATCACCTACGAGGACATCAAGAAGGCCGCGGACGCGAACGGCTCGACGGTCGAGGAGCAGCTCGCGACGATCGTGCGGACCTCGTCCAAGGACCGTGCCGATCATCCGGATGAGTACCGGACCCCCAGTCGCGCGATGTGATCGGACCGTCCCAGGCATCACCGCCCGCGCATGCCAGCCTCACGAGGTTGCGCGCGGCCGCCCGAGCCTGCCGCGCATGCGACCTGTGGGAGCGTGCCACGCAGACGGTCTTCGGCGAGGGTCCGCGTGATGCCCGCGTGATGCTCATCGGCGAGCAGCCGGGCGACCACGAGGACGAGACCGGACGGCCCTTCGTCGGGCCAGCCGGCCGGATGCTCGATCAGGCCCTCGGCGAGATCGGCCTGTCGCGCGAATCGGTGTTCGTCACCAACGTGGTCAAGCACTTCAAGTGGCGACCGACGCCCGGCGGCAAGCGTCGCCTGCACGAACGCCCGTCGCGCGCCGAGGTGGCCGCCTGCCACCCCTGGATCGATGCCGAGCTCGCGGTCGTCCGGCCCGAGTTCGTCGGGATCCTCGGGGCGACCGCGGCCCAGGCGCTATTGACGCCGGACTTCAGCGTCACCCGTCAACACGGGAGGGTCGCCGATGCGACTCTCGCGCCGGTCGTGGTCGCCACGATCCACCCGTCGGCGATCCTGCGCGCGCGTGGCGCCACCAGCCGGGATTCGCTGTATGCCGGCTTCGTCGAGGACCTCCGCGCCCTCGTCCCGGAGCCGGTGACGCGTTAGCGGGGCTCGTTCACATCCCTGTCGCGGCGCCGCCCTCCTCGAACACAGCCTTGACCTCGGCCGTGCTGAGGTACCACAGGATCAGCGCAGGCATGATCGCCATCCCGAACCCGACGCCCGTCCCCGGGAACTGGAAGAAGGCGAGCACCGCCTCGAACAGGGCCAGGCCGCACATGAACATCACGAACAGGCGCGCCCACGGCTGGAGGGCCCACAGGCTCAGCGCAGCGAAGATCCAGATGACGCCGGTGATGGCCGCGAGCCAGCCCCAGATGCCGACGTGATCGGTCGCCGGCAGGTCGCCGAAGATCCCGAACCAGTCGAAACCGATGACCCGCAGGCCATAGAACAGGAAACCGAAGCCCGCGAGCAACGCAAAGAAGCCGAGGATCGAGACGAAGATGGGCGGGTTCTTCACGAGTGTGCCTCCGTGATCAGTGATGTCGGTGGGCCGATGACGAAGTTTCGCGTGCCCTGTCGTCTGATCTGCGTCCCTCCCTAGCGGGTGACCGCCCCGGATGTCGCGCCCACTCTACAGCCCGCCGGCTCGCCGCTCGTCACGTCTCGAGCAGGCGGCGTTTCGCGGCGGCGAACTCGGCATCGGTCAGCACGCCCTCGGCATGCAGCCGTCCGAGGCCCTCGAGTCGGTGGGCGAGGGCAGCGGTCGCCGCCTGGCTCGCATCGGGCGATGGCGGGGCCGCGGATGCGCGATGGAGGAGCTGCGCACCGGACGGGTCGACGCCAAGCTCGGCCCAGAACTGGTCGACCGTCGGCTGGTACGCCTCGAGGCTCATCATCCGATCGCGGAAGGCCCGCGTTGCGGCGCGCATCCTGAGCACTGCTGGCCGCCGGGCCGGGTCGATCTGGAGCCCGTTGTGGCAGATCGGACAGACGAGATATTCGTCCGAGCCATACGACGCGAGCGGGATGAAGTACAGGCTGAAGCTCTTGTCGGACTTGAGGTGATGGAGGAACACCTCGTTGTGGCAGATCGGGCATGTCGTGGGCGCGACCTCACCGAAATCCTGCGCCTTTCCCGCCCCCCATCCGAAGATCAAGACCACGTGATGTCCCTCCCGGCCATCGTGTCGGTGCCACCACCCGCGCCGATCCTAGCGGGCACGGCTCGACGGCTCCCGGCGACGGATCCAGCTCGACCGCGTGGTGGGGCGTGGTTCCGATCGTTCTTCCAGCTCGGGCAGAGGGACCGGGCTGGCCTGCTGGCGCCGGGCGATCCATCGACCGTAGCGGTCGGCGAGTGCGCCGGCCGTCAAGCCGTGGGCGACGACCGACAGCAGGACCGTCCACGCCACGGTGCTGGCGATGGGGCCGGCCGGGACACCGGCCTGGGCCAGCGCGTCGACCGCCAGGATCCCGAACACGATCGAGGCCAAACCCCTCGGCCCGAACCAGCCGATGAACCCGATGGTCGGGAGCGCCAGTCGACTGCCGGCCAGCGCGATCGCCACCGGGACCATCCTGATGACCGTCAGGCTGAGGACCGCATAGAGGATCGGTCGCAGGTCGCCGATCTCGTGGATGAGCGATCCGACCAGGGTCGCCCCGAAGATCGTCCAGACCCCGATCGACAGGAGGATGCCGGCGGCCTCGCTGAACAGTTCGGCTCGCTCCTCCATGTGGCGTGTGGCCGTCCCGAAGGCGAGGCCGGCGAGGAAGGCTGCCACGAAGCCATTGCCGCCAAGCGCGACCGAGACGAAGTAGCCACTCACGGCCAGGGCGAGGACGGCGATCTGCCTCGATAGCTCGGAGGTCAGGTCACGCTCATCGGCGCGTGCCAGCAGGAGACCGCCGAGACCGCCGACGGTGCTGCCGACGATGATGGCGATGGCGATCTCGACGACGGCCGCCTCGAGGTGTCCGCCCGCCGCCCCGCCGGCCGCCGTCGCCAGCGCGATGAACAGGAGCACGAACGGCGTCGCGATGCCGTCATTGAGGCCACTCTCGACGTTGAGGATGCGCCGGATGCGTGTCGGGACTGCCGGGTTGGAGATGACCGGGAGGCCCAGGGCTGCGTCCGTCGGCGCCAGGATGGCCCCGATGAGGAGGGCCGTCGCGAGAGGCAGGTCCGGGAAGATCAGCGTGGCCACGAGCCCGCCCGCGGCGATCGTCAGCAGCAGCCCGATGACGAGGAGGCGACCGATCAGGCTCGTGTCGCGCCGGAGCCCGGCCACGTGGACGGTCGAGGCATCCGTGAACAGGACGAGCGCGAGCGTGACTTCGGCGAGGTGTCGGACGGTCGTCGATCCGACGCCGACGGGCAGGACATCCAGCACCGCCGGTCCGAGGACCAGCCCGACCACGACGAACGCCAGAGCCGGGCCGATCGACAGGTCGTCGAGACGGTTCGCGATGAGCGCATAACCGGCCAGGAGCAGGGCGAATGCCGCGACCCCAGTCTCCACGTATGCCCTCCGGACTGCGCCGACGTCCAGTCGGTCCCGACCCTCTCAGCCGAACGTGATGGTCGCGCTCACCCTGCGCCCGGCTCGGACTCGACGTCGCTCGCCGCGTCGCGCAGGAGCAGCTTCGCCTCGGCCGCGGACAGCGCCTCGGCGACCCCTGAGTGCGTCAGCTCCAGGTACGCGTCTCGCAGACGGTCACACGCGTGTTGCGCGGCCACGCGCTCGGCGCTGTCGGCCGGCAAGGTCGCCGCCAGTCGCTCGGCGCGGCGCCAGGCGGCCATGATCTCCGCGACAAGCTTTCGCAACGGTGCCCTCACAACACACGCGCCACCCCCGCCGATGAGTGTATCCACTGTTCCGCCGCCTGCGGCGGCCCGTCGGTGGCGTCATCCGGCCTCGAACCTCGCGGGTTCGCCCGCCGAGGCAGTGTCGTCGGTCTCGCCATGGGGCGCAGCCCCGTCGACGGCCGCCCTGGCGGCCTCCACGGCGATATCGGTGGCCTGCGCCGCCAGACGCCAGCGGGGCCCCGCCAGTCGATCGAGGGCTTCGATGGTGCTGTCGTCGGTGACCGCATCCACGACCGCCGCCGCGCCCTGGCGCACCAACCGCGAGACGGTCGCGAGGTCCAGCCCGGGGCCTGTCTGGTGGGTCGCGACATCGCTCGCCATGCTGACGGCACGCAGGTCGCGCTCCACCTGCAAGCGCTGGCGATACAGGATCTCCCACTCGTCGTACGGGATCTCGACGGTCGCGAGGGTCTGGTCGATGGCCGCGAACTCGGTCGCTGCGCTGTCGTCGAACCGCGCCGGCTCGACCGTGTCGGGCGCATCCGGCGTCCGTCGAGGTCGGGCGAGCCGGGCCAGCCGATCCTCGACGCCCTGGGCCTCGGCGCTGACCGTGAGATGCGCGGCCGCCGTCGTCAGTCGGCTCGCGATGGCGGCACGTGAGCGCATGACCTCGATGGACGTGCCCGAGATCAGGACGTCCATCGGGTAGATCAGGATGTCGAGCGCCGGACCGCGCAATCGCACCATCCGATCCGGGACGAGCGCGCCCGACGATCGACCCGCGACGCGGGCCAGCCATCTGGCGGGGACCGACATCGAGGCGGGCGCCGCTCCCGGCGCGAGGTCGAGACCGGCATCGGACAGGGCTCGATCGAGGTCGGCTGCGACCTCCTGATACCGGCCGGGTTCGACGACCATCGGGACGTGGGCATCCGTCCACCGTCGCGCGAGGCTCGCCGCCTTCCGCCAGATCGCCAGCGCGGCGAGGAAGACGAGCAGGACCGCCAGGAGCACGGTCAGCGGGTAGCCGCGGGCGACCGAGGCGATCCGGTCTGTCGGCCCATCGTCATCCGCCTCGAGCGTCAGGGTCAGGAGCCCGACCACGCCGGGAACGACGAGGACGCCGACCAGCATGATGAGGCGGATCACCGCATCGGGGACGACGCTCTGTGGCGGCAGCAGGACGAGGAGGAACGCGCCGACCTCCGGGACGATGAGCCCGACGACCAGGACCATCCAGATGACCGAACCGAAGGTGATGACCAGAAGCACCATCTGCCGCGATGCCGGGACACGACCGAACAGGAGCGTGGTCGCCCAGCCGAGCGCGGTCGTCAGCACCTTGCCGGCGAACCGCGAGCCGAACGCGACGAGAGCTGCCAGGAATGCCACGAACCGAGTCTGGACGGCGCGCCTTGCGTCGAGTCCGTCCTGGACCGCCCTCACGTTTCGGTCGCCTCGCGCGTGTCCCGGTGGGCCGTCGTGGGTCGACGGCGGGCGTCCCTGGATCGCCGGAGTGACTAGCCCGGGCGCGTCTGCTAGCCTTCGGGCAGCGCGGGCGGCTAGCTCAGCTGGTTAGAGCACTTGCTTGACATGCAAGAGGTCACTGGTTCGAGTCCAGTGTCGCCCACCACATCTCCCGGCCACGGGCCGGCACAGACGAGCGTCGAGCGGGACGCGCCGCGCGGAGCGGATCCCCAGAGAGCCGGGCCTTGGCTGCGAGCCCGACGATCGCCTCCGCAGCGGTACCACCCGTGAGTGGCCGGCGAACCGGCCCGGGAGTCGCCCGATAGCGCGACCACGAGTGCGCCGTCCAGGCGGGCGGCGAAGGCGGGTGGGACCGCGAGAGGAAGCCTCTCGTCCTGTCGATGGACGAGGGGTTTCGTGATTCTCGGAGGAGGTCGAGGCGATGAGCGACGAGCAGGACGGGGGAGCGGCGGCCGTCGAGGAGGCGGTCGAGGCTGAGATCGGTCTCGACGCGCCCGAACGCGGCTCGGCCGCCGAGCTGATGGATCACGGCGCCGGCGGGGAGCTCGGCCCCATGCGCCATTCGGCCGCGCACGTCCTCGCCGAGGCCGTCATGGACCTGTTCCCGGGCACCAAGCTCGGCATCGGCCCGGTCATCACCGACGGGTTCTACTACGACCTGCTCCTGCCGCGCCCGCTCACGCCCGACGACCTGCCGCGGATCGAGGAGCGGATGCGCGAGAGCATCGCGGCCGACCATCCGTTCGAGCTCAGCGAGATGACCCCGGCGGAAGCACGCGCGTTCATGGTCGAGCGCGACCAGCCGTTCAAGGTCGAGATCATCGACGACCTGGCGGCGACCGCCGAGCGCGACGGCACGCCGATGCCACCGACGACCTTCTACCGCCAGGGCCCGTTCATCGACCTGTGTCGGGGACCGCACGTCGCGAGCACCGGCAAGATCGGCCCGTTCAAGCTGCTCGGTACGGCCGGCGCGTACTGGCGCGGCGACGAGAAGCGGCCGATGCTCCAGCGTGTCTACGGCACGGCCTGGGCGACGCAGGAGGACCTCGATGCCTACCTGTGGCGGCGCGAGGAGGCGAAGAAGCGCGACCATCGACGGCTCGGCGTCCAGCTCGACCTGTTCAGCTTCCACGACGTGTCGCCCGGCTCGGCGTTCTGGCACCCGAAGGGCCAGCTCATCTGGCGCACGCTCGAAGGCGCCATGCGCGAGCTGCAGGCCCGCCGCGGCTACCAGGAGGTCAGCACCCCGATCCTCGTGTCGGAACGATTGTGGCGCCAGTCGGGGCATTGGGACCTGTACAAGGAGAACATGTTCCTGGTCGAGTCCGAGAACCAGCTGTTCAGCCTCAAGCCGATGAACTGCCCGGAATCGACGTTCATCTATCGCAGCCACCTGCGCTCGTATCGCGACCTGCCGTTGCGCTTCAACGAGTACGGCCGGCTCCACCGCAACGAGCGGTCGGGGACGCTCAGCGGGCTCACCCGGGTCCGCCAGTTCATCCAGGACGATGCCCACCTGTACGTCCGGCCGGACCAGCTGATGGACGAGATCCAGGCACTCCTCGGCGAGGTCCGCGAGGCGTACTCGTGGGTCGGTCTCGAGCCGCGCTTCGCGTTCGCGACGAAGCCGGACAAGGCACTCGGCGACCCGGCGCTCTGGGAACGGGCGGAATCGTTGATCCGCGAGGCCTTCGCGTCGGCCGACATCACCTACGACCTCAAGCCGAAGGACGGCACGTTCTACGCGCCCAAGATCGATATCTACATCGACGACGCGCTCGGCCGCGAATGGCAGATGGCGACCATCCAGGTCGACCTCGTCATGCTGCCGGAGCGGTTCGACCTCACCTACATCGACGAGAACGGTCAGCCACAGCGGCCCATCGCCATCCATCGTGCGATCTACGGGTCCCTGGAGCGGTTCATCGGCATCCTGGTCGAGCATTTCGCGGGAGCCTTCCCGCTCTGGCTAGCCCCGGTCCAGGCGGTGGTCATCCCGATCGCCGACCGGCACATCGACGCCGCCCAGGAGTTCGCCGGCGTCCTGCGTGCCCGGGGTCTGCGCATCGAGGTGGATACGTCCGACAACCGGATGCAGAACAAGATCCGCATCGCTCAGGAGCAGAAGGTGCCGTACATGCTGGTCCTCGGCGACCGCGAGGTCGAGGCCCGCACGGTGGCGCCGCGAGCTCGGAACGCGGCTCGGGGGGAGCAGCAGGAGGCCGTGGCCTGGGACGACCTGGCGGATCGGCTCGCGGAGGAGTCGCGGGCGCGGACGGTTGCCTAGGCACGCCGGATGGCGCGCCGGCCGGCGGCCCGGCCGGCAGCGCGGCCAGCGCGATGCGGGTTCGCGCTCCTCGAGCCTGCGCGTCAGCATCGGCACGTGTGGGCCGAGCCTGATGGTCGTTGCCTGGTAGGCAACCGATCGGCGCCCGCGCGCCCTCTTGGTCGCCGCATGCGCCCGCGCGGCAGTTTCTGTGGCCTGCCAGGCAACGGATCCAGCCGGCGGGAGGCGTGGGATCGCTCCAGCTCCGATATCCGCTGCCAGCTCCGATGTCCGTTGCTTGTCAGGCAACGCCGCGTCTGAGCCTCCGCGGCAGTCCCCGCCAGGCCGCGTTGATTGTCGGCTCGGAATGGCCTGTGCTATCCTCCCGCTTCGGCCGGGACCGGGGTCGCCGTCTGTCCACGCCGGTCGAATGGAACCGCTCACACGAAGGGGATAGACCATCAGTCGAGACCTGCGCGTCAACCAGATGATCCGCATCCCGCAGGTTCGGGTCGTCGATGAAGAAGGTGCCCAGCTTGGGGTCATGCCCACGCCCCGGGCGCTCGAGATGGCGCAGGAACGAGGCCTTGACCTCGTCGAGGTCGCCCCGATGGCCGCCCCGCCGGTCGTCAAGTTCCTGGACTTCGGTCAGTACAAGTACGACCTCACCAAGCGGGAGAAGGAAGCCAAGCGCAAGCAGCGTTCGGTGACCTTCAAGGAGGTCCGCCTCTCCCCGAAGATCGGGGTGGGGGACTTCGACACCAAGGTCCATCGGGCGATCGAGTTCCTCGAGGATGGCGACAGGATCAAGGTGACCGTTCGCTTCCGCGGACGGGAGCTGACCCACCCGGAGCTCGGTCGGAACCTCATCGCGCGGTTCGTGGACCGGGTCAAGGATCATGGGGTCGCGGAGCGGACGCCGCTCCTCGAAGGCAAGTCGATGCACATCACGATGGCATCGCTCCACAAACCGAAGACGCACGACGCATCGAGCCCGCGACCCGTCGAGGGCTCGGACGACCAGGCCGACACGCCGGCGGCGGCGCCGGTCGCGACAGCTCCGGCTGAGGCTCCGGCCAAGGCTGAGGCTCCGGCCAAGGCTCCGGCATCGGCCGAGACTCCGGCCAAGGCTGAGGCTCCGGCCAAGGCTCCGGTGCCGGCGACGCCCAAGGTCGCGGCCGAGGCGCCCGAGCCGACCGCGGCACGGGCGGCGCCGGCCGAACCGAAGAAGACCACGCAGAGCACGCCGGCCCCGGAGCCGGTGACGTCAGGAGAGTGAGGCCAGAGTGCCCAAGATCAAGAGCCACAAGGCGGCCCAGAAGCGCATCGGCGTGACCGGCAGCGGCAAGTTCAAGCGCGTCAACGCCTGGAGTGGCCACCATCTCGAGATCAAGTCCTCCCGCCGGACCCGACGCTACGCCGGGATCTCGGTGATCGGGAAGGAACACGCCCGGCAGGTTCGTCGCCTGCTGCCGTACCTCTAGGAGCAGTCGAACCTCATGGCACGAGTCA
The DNA here is from genome assembly GCA_036003325.1 of Candidatus Limnocylindrales bacterium. Classification (GTDB taxonomy): domain Bacteria; phylum Chloroflexota; class Limnocylindria; order Limnocylindrales; family CSP1-4; genus SPCO01. Next base: position 11,841 of record DASYSM010000086.1, on the reverse strand, counting down.
AGCGGGGCGTCACGTCCCACAAGCGCCACAAGCGCCTCATGCAGGACGCCGAAGGCCGCAAGGGCACGAAGTCGCGCCTGGTCAAGCCGGCGCGCGAGGCGCTCCTCCACGCGATGGCGTACGCGACCCGCGATCGCAAGCAGCGCAAGCGCCAGTTCCGCCAGCTGTGGATCATCCGGATCAACGCGGCGGCGCGGCAGAACGGCCTGACCTATGGCCAGTTCATCGCCGGCCTGAAGAAGGCCGACGTCGAGATCGACCGCAAGATCCTGGCCGATCTCGCCGTCCGCGACAGCGCGACCTTCGGGAAGATCGCCGAGCTGGCCAAGAGCGCCTAGCCCGCACGGGGTCTCCGGACGCGTCGGCGAGCGACGCTCCGATGCCCGAGCGCGCGGCCCTCGAGCGCATCCGGCGGAGGATGGGACGGACGTGGACCTCGCCGACCTGACGCGCGACCTGGAAGCCCTGCGTGACGATGCCCTCGGGTCGATCGCCGCGACCGACGACGTCGCCGCCCTCGAGGCGCTCGAGGTCGACATCCTCGGCAAGAAGGGCCGGCTGACGACGGTCCTGCGCGGTATCGGGGCGCTGCCGCCGGACGACCGGCCGAGGGTGGGTGCCGTGGCCAACGCGGTCCGAGGCGCGATCGAAGGTGCGCTCGCGGAACGCGGCGCACAGGTCCGGGGAGCTGCCCTGACCGGCCGACTCGCCGAGGAGACGCTCGATGTCACGACGCCGGGACGGCCGATCCGGCGGGGCAGCCTGCACCCGAGCATCGAGGCGATGGGCGAGATCGCCGAGATCTTCGGCCAGTTCGGGTTCGTCGTCTACGAGAGTCCCGAGATCGAGGACGACCTGACGAACTTCCAGATGCTCAACATCCCGCCCGATCACCCGGCGCGGGACCTGTGGGACACCCTGTACCTCGATGTCGAGGGTCGGCTCCTGCGCACGCACACGTCCCCCGGCCAGATCCACGTGATGCGCTCGACGCCGCCGCCCATCCGGGCGATCCTGCCGGGCCGCTGCTTCCGGTACGAGGCGATCGACGCGTCGCATGCCACGGAGTTCTTCCAGGTCGAGGGGCTGATGGTCGACGAGGGCACGACCATGGCCGACCTCAAGGGCCTGCTCGACCAGTTCGCCCGGGCGATGTACGGCGCCGACAAGAAGACGCGCTTCCGGCCCGGCTACTACCCGTTCACCGAGCCGTCGGTGGCGTTCGACATCGAATGCCTGGTGTGCGGCGGTCCGGGCTGTCCGGCCTGCGGGCGGACCGGCTGGATGACCATCCTCGGGGCCGGCATGGTCCACCCGGTCGTGCTCCAGTACGGCGGCCTCGACCCGGAGCGCTACCAGGGCTTCGCGTTCGGGATGGGGCCCGAGCGGATCAAGATGCTCAAGCACGGCATCACCGACATCCGACTCTTCCTCGACGACGACCTGCGCTTCCTGGACCAGTTCCGATGAGGGTGCCGCTCAGCTGGCTGCGCGAGTACGTCGACGTCGAGCTGACGCCCGAGGCGCTGGCCGCTCGCCTGACGATGCTCGGCATGGAGGTCAGGTCGATCGTCGCCTGGGGCGAGGACTGGCGCAACGTCGTCGTCGGCGAGCTGCTGTCGGTCGATCGACACCCGCGCGCCGATCGGCTGTCGCTGACCCGCGTGTCGGTCGGTGAGGGCGAGCCGCTCGAGATCGTCTGTGGCGCGACGAACATCGCCGCCGGCCAGCGGATCCCCGTCGCTCTGCCCGGCGCGGTCCTGCCCGGCGATCGGCGGATCGAGCGGACCGAGAAGATGGGCGTCGTCAGCAACGGGATGCTGTGCTCGGGCGACGAGCTCGGCCTCACCGCCGATGCCGACGGGATCCTGATCCTGCCGGCCGACACGCCGATGGGTCGCCCGCTGGCCGAGATCTATGGCGACACCGTCCTCGACGTCGACGTCAAGCCGAACCGGGGCGACGCGCTGTCGATGGTCGGGCTCGCGCGCGAGGTCGCCGCCGTCACGGGCGCCTCGTTGCGCCTGCCACCGACCGAGGTGGCCGAGTCGGGCCGGCAAACCGCCGAGCGTCTGCGCGTCGAGGTGCTCGACACCGCGCTGTGCCCTCGGTTCGTCGGTCGCTGGGTGAGCGGCGTCCGCATCGGGCCATCGCCCGACCGGATCCAGATGCGCCTGCTGGCGGCCGGCCAGCGCCCCATCAGCAACGTCGTCGACGCCTCCAACTACGTCATGCTCGAGCTCGGCAAGCCGATCCACACCTTCGATGCCGCCGCGGTCGTCGACGGCCACATCGTCGTTCGCCGCGCAACCGCCGGGGAGCGGCTCGAGACCCTCGACCACGTCACCCGCGAGCTCGAACCGGAGACGCTGGTCATCGCCGACGAGCAGGGTCCGATCGGCATCGCCGGGGTCATGGGCGGGGCGAGCTCCGAGGTGAGCGATACCACGACCGACGTCGTCATCGAGTCCGCGATCTTCGACCCGATCAGCATCCGCCGGACGGCCTTTCGCTACGCGCTGCGCTCCGAGGCGAGCCTTCGCTTCGAGAAGGGCCAGGAGACGCGACTGGCACGGCTCGGCGCGGACCGGACGGCCCGCCTCATCGCCGAGTGGGCCGGTGGTCAGGTCGCCCCGGGCGCCGTCGACACCGACCCGGTCGAACCAGCGGCGGGTCATGTCGCCTTCCGGCCGGCACGCGTCAACCGCCTCCTGGGCACGCGCCTCGAGCCCGGCGAGCAGCGAGCGCTGCTGGGCCGGGTCGGTATCGCCACCGCACCGGCGGAGCCAGGGGCGCGGATCCGGGTTGCCAGCGGCACCCAGCCGCTCGAGGTGACCGCCGATGCCGACGAGGCGGTCATCGACGCGACCGTGCCCACCTGGCGCCGCGACCTCGTGGTCGAGGCCGACATCGCCGAGGAGATCATCCGGGTCCACGGCTACGAGCTCGTCCCGAGCGTCACGCCGCACACCCCGATGCCGCCGTATCGGCCCGATCCGCTCGCCATCAGGACGGCGATCCGCGAGACCCTGGTCGGAGCCGGGCTGACCGAGGTGGTGACGTCCGCCCTCGTGTCCCCGCAGGAGGTCGAGCGCTTCGGCTGGCACGACGATGGCGACCTCGACGACGAGCCGGGGCAGCGGCCGGCCGGCCGGCCGATCGTGGTCAGCAATCCGCTGTCGAGCCAGCACTCGGTCATGCGCCAGAGCCTGACCGGCAGCCTGCTCGAGGTCGTGTCGACCAACCTGCGCCACGGGCGCGACGACGTCGCGATCTTCGAGGTCGGGAAGGGGTATGGGGCGCCCGGCGAGGCCTCCAGCCACGAGTGGTGGCGACTCGGCATCGCCCTGACCGGATCCGCGCAGCCGGCATCGCCCGATCGCCCGGCCCGGCCGTACGACCTCGACGACGCCAAGGGCGTGATCGAGCTGCTCTGCCGCCGGTTGCGGTTCGAGACGCCGGCATTCAGCCCGTTGACCGGCGATCCGACCCTCCATCCGGGGCGGGCGGCGCTGGTCCTCGCGACGGGGCAGTTGTCCGGTCGGCTCGGCGAGCTGCACCCGTCGGTGGTCGAGGCGCTGGACCTGCGCGCCGAGCGCATCTACGTCGCCGAGCTGGCGGTCAGGGGCCTGGCCGGCGGACAGCCGAGCGGCTTCCGGGTCGCCGCGCCGTCGCGGTTCCCGTCGGTCGAGCGTGACCTGGCGATCGTCGTGCCCATCGGGACACCGGCCGGCAGTGTCGAAGCGACCATCCGCCGCCACGGCGGCGCGCTGGTGCGCGATGTGACCCTGTTCGACATCTACCGCGGCCGCCCGCTCGCCGACGGCGACAAGAGCCTGGCCTATCGCCTGACCCTGCGCGCGGACGAGCGGACGCTCACCGATGCCGAGCTCGACGCCGCCATCGCCGCCGTCGTGGCCGGCCTGGCCGACGAGCTCGGGGCGCGGATCCGGAGCTGACCCTCCCGGACCGCACCGGACCCGACCGACCGGCGTCGGCTGCCGACGACATGCCTTGCGAGCCCGGGACGGCCGCTGCTACCCTTGCGCGGCCTCGGCGCCCGCCCGAGGACCTTGACGGAGGCGTGACCACGTGGATCTGACCGGAGTGGGGACCGTCGATCTGTTGATCGTCCTCTACTTCATGGGCTTCTTCGTCCTCGGCTTCGCGCAGGGGACGCTCCGTCGCCTGCTCGGTATCGGCTCGATCCTGTTCTCGTGGTTCCTGGCCGCCAACGTCGCCGGTCCGCTCGGCACCTTCCTCGGCGAGAACTGGACACAGTTCCCGCCCGAGTACAGCTACATGGTCGGCTTCCTGACGGTGTTCGTCGCGGCGTGCATCGCCTTCGCGCTGGTCATCCAGGGCTTCTACAAGCCGCAGCCGTTGTTCAAGAACGCCCGCTTCGCCGACGAGATCCTGGGTGGCATCCTGGGCCTGGTCGAGGCGGCCATCATCTACGGGGCGTTCCTGATCATCCTCGATTCGTTCTTCCGCATCCCGGGCATCCCCCAGGACCCCAACGAGCTGCCATTCCTGCGCGAGATCTGGGGCGCGATGGACAGTGCCAGGATCACCGAGGTCTTCCGGGACACGCTCATCCCCGCCTTCTTCACCCTGACCGGCCTGTTCGTGCCGGACAGCATCCAGTCGAAGTACCCGAGCCTCTGAGCGTCGTCGATCGCGGCCGCCTGGCCGGGCCGACCCTCGAGGTCGCCCGCGGCCTGATCGGGATCCACCTCGTGCGTGACGACGGGACAGGCCGTCGTGCCGGCCGGATCGTCGAGGTCGAGGCATACCTGGGCAGCGACGACCGGGCGTCGCATGCGCGCTTCGGCGAGACCGGACGCAACCGGGTCATGTTCGGACCGGCGGGCCGGGCCTACGTGTACCTTGTCTACGGGATGTACGACTGCCTGAATGTGGTGACCGAACCCGCCGGCGTGCCCGCCGCCGTGCTGGTCCGTGCCGTCGAGCCGCTCGAAGGGATCGCTGCGATGCGGGTCGATCGCGTCCTGCGCGCGACCACCCGACGGCGCTCGCTCACCCCCGACCGCGCCGCTGCGGCGGCCGACCGTCTCGCCCGCCTGCCCGTCGCGCGGCTGGCCAGCGGCCCGGGGCTCGTGGCGGCCGCATTCGGGCTCGATACCGGTTGGACCGGGATGGACATGTGCGACCCCGCTTCGCCGCTCCGGCTCGAGACCGCGCCGGCGACCGAGCCCGAGCCGGCCATCGTCGCCACGGCACGCATCGGCGTGGCCTACGCAGGCGAGCCGTGGAGCGCCCGACCGTGGCGTTTCGTGGAGCGCGGACATCCCTCGGTCTCGGGCCCCGTCGTTCCCGCCGGCTGATCCGCAGCCGATGGACGAACGTTCCCTCGCACTGCTCGAGTTCCCGGCCATCAGGGCGCGGCTCGCCGAGGCGACCGGGTTCCCGCCGTCCCGCCGCCTGGCCGAGGCTCTCACGCCATCGAGCGACCCGGTCGTCGTCGCCCGGGGCCTCGACGAGACCGACCAGGCCCGCGACTTCATCGAGGAGCGACCGGGCGCCGGGATCGGGGCCGCGGCCGACATCGGTCCGGCGGTCGAGCGTGCCGCGCGTGGCGGCCGGCTCGAGCCGGCCCAGTTCCTCGAGATCGGCCAGACGCTCGATGCGACCGCACGGCTCGCGACGTTCCTGGCCGACGACCGCCGGCCGCTGCTGCGTGAGCTCGGTCGCGACCTTCACGCCCTGCCCGCCCTGCGCTCCACCCTGACCCGCAGCTTCGACCCGGTGGGGGAGCTGCTCGACACCGCCTCACCGCGGCTGGGTGGCCTCCGCTCGGCGGTCCGTGTCGCGTACGAGCGGCTTCGGCGGCGGCTCGACTCGCTGGTCGGATCGGAGCTCGGCAACGCGCTCCAGGAGCCGATCATCACGCTGCGCAATGGGCGCTACGTGGTGCCGGTCAAGGCCGAGGCCCGCTCGCGCGTGAAGGGCATCGTCCACGATTCGTCGGGCAGCGGCCAGACCCTGTTCATCGAGCCCCTGGTCGCGGTCGAGCTCGGGAACGCCTGGCGCGAGGCGCAGGTGGCGGAAGCCGAGGAGGTCGCCCGGATCCTCGACGAGCTGTCGGCGTTCGTGGCCGCCAACGCGGACCCGTTGCGCGAGACGCTCGATGCGCTGGCACGCTTCGACCTGTGGGCGGCCAAGGCCTCGCTCGCCGCGGACATGCGCGCCACCCGGCCCGAGACCACCGACCGCCCCGAGGCGATCCTGCTGTCCGCCCGTCACCCGGGGCTGAGCGGACGCGTGGTGCCGATCGACATCCGGCTGGGCGACGGCTACACGGCACTCGTGGTGACCGGGCCCAACACCGGCGGCAAGACCGTCACGCTGCGGACCCTCGGCCTGCTGAGCCTGATGCATCAGGCCGGCCTTCACATCCCGGCCGAGGCGGGCAGCCGGCTGCCGGTCTGGCGGGACGTGTTCGCCGACATCGGCGACGAGCAGTCGATCGCGCAGTCGCTGTCGACGTTCTCGGGTCACCTGCGCTCGATCATCCGGATCGTCGAGGCGGCAGGTCCCGGCACGCTCGTGCTGCTCGACGAGCTCGGCGCCGGGACGGACCCGACCGAGGGCTCGGCGCTCGCGCAGGCCCTGCTCGACCACTTCATCCGCGCCGGCGCGCTGGTGGCGGCGACGACCCATTACGCCGAGCTCAAGGCGTATGCCCACACGACCGCCGGCGCGCGCAATGCCGCGGTCGAGTTCGACCTCGAGACGCTGTCGCCGACGTATCGCCTGACGATCGGTCTGCCAGGCGGCAGCCAGGCGTTCGCCATCGCCGAGCGGCTCGGACTGCCCGAGGCGATCGTCGACGACGCCCGGTCACGCCTGACCGAATCGCAACGGTCGTTCGAGGCGACGTTGGCATCGATCAAGCAGACCGAGGGGGAGGCGAGCGCGGCTCTGGATCGGGCGCGCGCCGCCGACCTGCGCGCGGCCGAGGCGCTGCGACTCGCCCAGGACGAACGCCGGCGCGCCCGACGCGAACGCGAGGAGGCCGTCCGCGCGGCCCGCGCGGAGGCCGAGCAGATCGTCGAGGGTCTGCGCGACGAGGTCCGCTCGACCCGCGCCGCCCTCGAGCGCGAGACGGTCACCGTACCCGTCCTCGACGATGCCGTCGCCCGCGCGGAACACGAGCTCGGGCGGCTGCCCGAGGGAGAGCCGCCCGCGGCCGAGGTACCGGTCGAGCCTCGCACCTGGCAGCTCGGCGAGCGGGCGCTCAGCCGGTCCGGTGGTTGGGAGGGCCGGATCGTGGCACTCGAGCGCGGCGGCCGGCGGGCGACCCTCGAGGCCGGCGGGATGCGCGTCACGGTGGACACCGACGACCTCGTGGCGGCCGGCGGCGACGGGCCGGACGAGCGGCGCCGCGACGGGGCACGCGGCTCCGCCACCGTCACCTCGAACGCCACCGAGCTGCGGCTCGACCGGGCTCGCTCGGTGGCATCGTCGCTGGACTTGCGCGGTGCCCGCGTCGACGAGGCGCTCGACGCTCTCGGCCGCTATCTCGACGACGCGGGGCTGGCCGGGCTCGACAAGGTCCTGATCATCCACGGCATGGGGACCGGCGCCCTGCGCGACGCGGTGCGCTCGGCCGCCGCCGACCATCCGCTGGTCAAGTCGGTCCGCGCCGGTCAGCGCGGCGAGGGCGGCGACGGGGCGACGATCGTCGAGTTCTAGCGCTTGGTCGGCTTCGGCGTCGGGGTCGGCGTCGGGTGCGGCCTCGGGGAATGGAAGATCGGTCCGGTCGGCGTCGGGGTCGGTGCCGGCACGCAGGTCGGCTCCGGTGGGAGCGCCGGGTCCGGCGTCGGCGTCGGCGCGAACGGGTCGCAGTACGTCGGCGCGGCGATCGGACAGAGCGCCTTCGGCGCGAAGGGCGCACCCCACGTCCGACCGAACGGGGCGAAGGCGCCGTTGTAGAAGTACGACGTGCGCGTCCCCTTCGGCCCGCCACCGACGCCCGACCCGCGGGCCGCCCGTGCAGCCCAGGCGATGTCGGCCTTCTGCCAGGCGGGGAAGTTGGCCTCCACCTCGGACATGTTGAAGAAGCCGCGGGTGACCTTCGGCCCGACGCAACCGTCCTGCCACAGCAGGCCGCTGGCGGCGTCGACCGAGATGGCCACCCGGAGATCCTCCTTCTGGGTCGGGACGGTGCCGGGCACGAACAGCTCGGTGATCGTCTTCTTGGTGAACGGGCCGGGCTTGAGCCCGGTGTACGCGTCGACCTTGGCGGTGACGATGTCGGCCGGAGGCTTGAACTGGGCGATCTTCTCGCCCTTGCTGACCTCGGTCATGATCGCCGACCACAGCGGGGCCGAGGTATCGAGCGAGAGCTTGCCGTCGTTGGGGCTGTTGTCGCTGTTGCCCATCCAGACCCCGACCGCGAGAGCCGGCGCAGTCGGGTCCGCTGGTGGTGCCAGGAAGCCATACGCCGCCACGTCGCGGTTGTCGCTGGTGGTGCCGGTCTTGTAGGCCGCCGGCCGACGCGTCTTGCCGTCGTAGATGGCCCACTTGCCCCAGAACGGGTTGACCTTGACCTGGGTGTTGCCGGCCAGGATGTCGGTGATGACGTAGGCGGCCTCGGGACTCGTCACCCGGGTCGCCTTCGGCGTGTCGGTCGGGGTCGGCCAGACCGTGCTGCCGTCGGGACCGAGGACCGTGTGGATCATTCGCTCGGGCATCCTCTGGCCGCCGTTGGCGATGGTGCTGTACGCCCCGAGCATGTCGATCGGGTGGACCTCGAGGGTGCCGATCCCCATCGACAGCACCGGGACCACGCCGCTGGGATACGACAGGCCGAAATCCTTGGTCCGGTCGAACACGTGGTCCAGCCCGCTCATGATCGTCGCCTTGATGGCCGGGATGTTGAGCGAGAACTGGAGCGCCTCGCGGACGCGGACCGGGCCGCGATCGAGCTTGTCGGCCTGGGTCGGGATGAAGCCGCCACCGAAGTTGGTGGTCACATCCATCAGCATCGTGGCCGCGGTGATGGTCTTGTCGTCGACGCCGATCAGGTAGTCGACGGGCTTGATCGCCGATCCCGGCTGGCGCCAGCCGTCGGACAGGACGTCGAACTGGGGCTGGAACTTCTTGTTGCCCTTGGACGTGTAGCTCGCCGAGCCGACGTAGGCGAGGACCTCTCCCGTGCGGTAGTCCATCACCGCGCCCGCGGCGTTGTTGATGTTGTGGCCGCGCAGGCCGAGGATCCAGGAGCGCGCCTTGGACGGGATCTTGCGGCTGGCCAGGATGGACGAGGGGTCCTTCGAGTTCGGGGCGCGGGCTGCGACGTAGACCCACTTCTCGGCGGTCTTCTGCATCTCGTAGTCGAGGGTGGTGATCACCCGGTAGCCACCGGTGTCCACCTTCGGGCAGTCGGACGGGGTGTCCGGGCAGAGCATCTCGCCCAGCTCGCGGCGCACCTGCCACACGAACTGCGGCGCCTTCCAGGCAGCCGACACCTGGCGGACGAGCTCGACCGGCTCGGTCTTGGCGGCTTCGTACTGGGCGATGGTGTGCTTGTTGCCGGTCAGCGGGCTGCGGGTCTCCATCAGGTCGAGGACCTTGTTGCGCCGCTGGACGATCTCGGAATCCTGCGGGACGACGAGCTTGAAGTTGGTGCATTCCTGGCCGTCCGCGATGTTCTTGTCGAGGCAGACCTCCTGAGCGTTGCGCACCAGGTCATAGGCCGTCGGCGACTGCGGGATGGCGGCCAGGATCGCGTCCTGGGCGAGGGTCAGCTGGTCGAGCGACTTGCCGAAGTAGCCCTTGGCCGCGGCCTTCACGCCATAGCTCTGATTGCCGTAGAAGTTCTGGTTGAGGTAGGCGGTGATGATCTGCTGCTTGCCTTCCTCGCCCGGATAGGCCTGCGTCAGCCGGATCGACTGGATGATCTCGCGCGCCTTGCGCTCATAGGTCGTTCCGGCGAATGCCTCGGGCGGCAGGAGCCGCGCCCGGACGAGCTGCTGGGTGATGGTCGACGCACCGCGTGGTCGACCCGACAGGGTGTCGAGGCCGGCCGACACGATGCCGACCGGGTCGAACCCCGGGTTGATCCAGAAATCCTTGTCCTCGATGGCCGTCGTGGCGTCGATGATCTCGCCGGGCAGCTCGTCGTAGGTCACCAGCTCGCGCTTGAGATCGCCGAGGCGGGCCAGCTCGATCTTGCCGGTCCGGTCGTAGATGACCGTCTGCTGCTCGAACGGGATGTTCGTGAGCGCGGCGACCGGGTCGGGGAGTCCGGCGGAGTACTGGTTGTAGGCGGCCGCCACGAGGAGGGCGCCGCTGGCGGTCACCAGGCCGACGGTGAGGAGCACCATCACCAGGAAGATGACGGCGATCCGGCCGATCATGGGACTCGAGCGAGCTTGCGGTCGACGTCCGAGCGCCCGACGGTGGCGCTGACGTCGCGCGAGGCTGGTCTGCATCAGTGGCCGCACGATAGCATAGGGGGCGTGAAAAGACGGTCGAACGAACGGTCGCTGGCCTCCCGTCGGGTCGAGACGACTCGCCGCGCGACCCTGTGACGAAGGCCTCCGAGACGCCGACCGAACTGGGCGGCCTGCTGGCCGAGCTCGAGTGGCGGGGCATCCTCCAGGAGACGACACCCGGACTCCCGGCGAGGCTCGCCACGGGCCGTCCGATCGCCGGCTACATCGGCTTCGACCCGACCGCGGATTCGCTCCACGTCGGCCACCTGGTGCCCATCTTCGGTCTGATCCGACTGCAGCGCTTCGGCGGCCGGCCGGTGGCCGTGGTCGGTGGCGGGACCGGGATGATCGGCGATCCATCGGGGCGGTCGACCGAGCGCAACCTGCTCGACCGCGACACCCTCGCCGCCAATGTCTCGGCCATCCGAGCCCAGCTCGAGCGTTTCCTCGACTTCGGGTCGAGCCCGACCGGAGCCAGCCTCGTCAACAACCTCGATTGGCTGGGACAGCTCTCGCTGGTCGACTTCCTGCGCGACACCGGCAAGCACTTCACGGTCCCGTACATGCTGGCCAAGGACTCGGTCCAGGTTCGTCTCGACCGTGGGCTGTCGTTCACCGAGTTCAGCTACATGCTCCTCCAGGCGTACGACTTCGCCCACCTCTATCGGGTCGAGGGCGTCGAGCTCCAGATGGGCGGCGCCGACCAGTGGGGCAACATCACGGCCGGGCTGGAGCTCATCCGGCGGACGGCCTCATCCGCGGGCGATGCGAGCGCCGAGGCGGAGCCAGCCCACGGCCTGGCGTACCGGCTCCTGCTGTCGCCGTCGGGCTCCAAGTTCGGGAAGAGCGAGGAAGGCGATTCGGTCTGGCTCGACCCGGCGCGGACCGGCCCGTTCGACTTCTACCAGTACTGGCGCAACGTGGACGATCGCGACGTGGGCACGTATCTGCGCTGGTTCACCGAGTTCCCGCGCGAGCGGATCGAGGCCCTGGAGGCCGAGACTGCGGCTCGACCAGAGGCGCACGCCGCCCAGCTCGCGCTGGCCCATGACATCACCGCGCGGACCCACGGCGTGGAGGCGGCCGACCGGGCCGTGGCCGACTCCGCGATCGCGTTCGGGTCGGGGCCTGTCGACGACCCCGCGGTCCTGGCGTCGCTCCATGCGTCGGCCGGTGGGTTCGAGTTCGATCGTGGCTGGCTGGCATCGGGCATCGCGGTCCTGCTCGCCGAGGCCGGCATCTTCTCGTCGCGGGGAGAGGCACGCCGGATGATCGCCGGCGGCGGCGTGACGGTGAACGGGCAGCGGATCGGCGACCCGGACGCGCGGCCCACCCCGATCGCCGGGGAGTGGCTCGACGTGCGCATCGGCAAGCG
>DASYSM010000085.1:0-24905 GCA_036003325.1 Candidatus Limnocylindrales bacterium | reverse complement strand
GTCCGCACCGACGCGTTGGCGAACCTGCCACGGGCGACGAGCTACGAGCCAGTCGTCGCACTCGACGGCGGTGCCGATGGGCTGGCGATCATCGGGCGCCTCCTGGACCGGCTACCCGGCGTGCTGGTCGAGGATGGCGTGGCGTTGTTCGAGATCGGGGCTGACCAGGGCGAGGCGATGCCGGCGCTCGTCGGCGAACGGCTGCCCGGCTGGGGCTGCACGATCGAGCTCGACCTGGCCGGGTTGCCGCGCGTTGCGCGGGTCGAGCGCTCCGCCGCCGCCGAACCCGGTTGACGAGCCGTCCGTCAGCGCCCGACCCGGCGGTCGGGCATCATCGGTCCGTGCCCGTCATCCGAACGCCCGCGCCGATCCTGCCCATCCGCCTGGTGGCCCTCGATATCGACGGGACGCTGGTCGGCGACGACCTGGACATCGGTCCCGACACCCGGACCGCGATCCGGGCCGCGCGGGCACGTGGCGTGATGGTCTCGCTCATCACCGGGCGGATGGTCTCGAGCGCGCTGCGGTTCGCGCGCGAGCTCGACCTGGACACGCCGCTCGTCGGCTATCAGGGCGCGCTGATCCGCGAGATGCCGGTCGCCGGCTCGACCAGGCCGGGCAAGCTCCTCATCCACACGCCGATGCCCGCCGCGGTCGCGCGCGAGGTCGTCGTGTGGGCACGTGACCATGGGCTCGACCCGCACGTGAACCATCTCGAGCGGTTCATCGTCCGAACGGGCGATCCACGCGCCGACGAGTACACGACGTTCATGGGCACGCCACCGCGCCTGACCGACGACCTCGTGGAGTCGATCCAGCATCCCGTCACGAAGGTCATGTGCGCCGGCGAGCCGCCCTTGCCGACCGAGGTCGCGCCGCTCGCACGTGCCCATTTCGCGGGGCGTGCCGACGTGACGGTGAGCCATCCGCATTTCGTCGAGTTCGTCGCCCCGGGCGTGTCGAAGGGCCGCGCCATCCGGTGGCTCTCACGGCGGATGAGGATCCCGCTGGGCGCAGTGCTCGCCATCGGTGACCAGTGGAACGACATCGAGATGCTGGCCGAGGTCGGCCACGGCACCGCGATGCCGACGGCGCCGGTCGAGGTCCTGGCCGCCGCCCGCTACGTCGCGCCTCCGCTCGTCGAGGAAGGAGTCGCCCGGATGATCGAGGCGCTGGTCCTGGCGTCGCCGGCGGCTGCACGAGCAGCCGCGACCAGGCTGTCGGAGACGTCGGCGGAGAGGCGGGCCGCGGTGACGATCGGGCGGACGCTGGTGGCCCCGGCATGACGGCCCGGGTGGTCCTCGACGACGAGGTTGGCCGCGCGGCGGCCATCGAGGCGCTGCGCGCCGGCGGCGTCGTGGCGCTGCCGACCGACACGGTCTACGGCGTGGCGGTCGCGCTTGAGACTCGGGGCGGGGTCGAACGGCTGTTCCACCTGAAACGCCGACCGCCCGACAAGGGGATCATGCTGCTGCTCGACGATGCCGCCCAGGCGGCGACCATCGGCATCATGGGGGACGCGGCCGCGGCCCTGGCCGCGGCCTTCTGGCCGGGCGGCCTGTCGATCATCGTGCCGCGCCGCCCCGACGTGGCGCTGCCGGCGGCACTCACGGGCGGGGTCCCGACGATCGGCCTCCGGGTGCCGGACCATGACTCGCCGCGTGAGCTCGCGCGCGCGGTCGGGCCGCTGCCGACGACGTCGGCGAATGTCTCGGGGCTCGCCGAGGCGCGTGACGCCGCGGAGATCGTCGACCAGCTCGGCAAGGCGCTGGACCTGATCCTCGATGGCGGTCCTGCGCACGGCGGGCCCGCCTCGACCGTCGTCGACTGCACGGGCGCTCGGCCGGTCATCCTCCGCGAAGGAGCGATCCAGGCGGCACGCCTCGCCCGCGTCCTTGATTCGGCCGGTATCGCGCACCAGATCTGACCTGCCGTCGAGGCCCGTCCCCGGCGGGCGCCTCGAACGTGGGAAGATACTCGGCGGGTGCGCCGGGGCCGGGGCGCGTCGGCGGGTGGATCGGGCTGTCCGGGCGACAGGAAGGAGTCGGCGATCATGACGATCTCGCCACCGAGGGGCCTTGCGCTCGAGTCGATCGCCGAGGTCGATCCGGTCCTGTGGCAGGCGATGCTCGGTGAGCGGCGACGCCAGCACGACAAGATCGAGCTGATCGCGAGCGAGAACTACACCTCCGCGGCGGTCATGGAAGCACAGGGTTCGTGGCTCACCAACAAGTACGCCGAGGGCCTGCCGGGCAAGCGCTACTACGGTGGCTGCGAGTTCGTCGATGTGGCCGAGCGACTCGCCCAGGACCGTGCTCTTGCCCTCTTCCCGGGCGCGGAGCACGTCAACGTCCAGCCGCACTCAGGCGCGCAGGCGAACATGGTCGCCTATTTCAGCGTCCTCGAGCCGGGCGACAGGATCATGGGCATGAACCTGGCCCATGGCGGCCACCTCACCCATGGCATGGGACTCAACTTCTCGGGCAGGCTGTATGAGGTCCACGCGTACGGCGTCCGGCAGGACACCGAGCGCATCGACTACGACGCGATGGCCGCCCAGGCGAAGGAGGTCCGCCCGAAGCTCATCGTCGGTGGCGCGTCGGCGTATCCGCGGATCTGGGACTTCGAGCGGATGGCGTCCATCGCCGAGGACGTGGGAGCGATCCTGTTCATCGACATGGCCCATATCGCCGGCCTCGTCGCCGCGGGCGTCCACCCGAGCCCGTTCCCGCACGCCGACCTCGTGACGACGACGACCCACAAGACGCTCCGCGGCCCCCGTGGCGGGATGATCTTCTCGCGGCGGACGCTTCGGCCGGGTCTCGATCCGGACGGGTTCCCCGCGGTCAAGAACGGGGCGGCTGACGGCGCGCTCGCCGCGTCGGTCGACCGGACGACGTTCCCGGGCATCCAGGGCGGCCCCCTCATGCAGGTCATCGCGGGCAAGGCCGTCGCCTTCAAGCTCGCGTCCGAGGAGAGCTTCCGGAACGACCAGCGGCGGACGGTCGAGAATGCAGCGGTCATGGCCGAGACGCTCGCCGGGCTCGGTGCTCGGGTCGTCTCGGGCGGCACCGACAACCACCTGATGCTGGTCGACGTGACCCCGCTCGGGGTCACCGGCAAGGAAGCCGAGCACCTGCTCGACGAGATCGGCATCACCGTCAACAAGAACGCGATCCCGTTCGACACCCTTCCGCCGAACACGGCTTCCGGGATCAGGATCGGGACGCCAGCCGCGACGTCACGTGGGTTCGGACCGGACGAGATGCGCTCGATCGGCCGGATCATCGTCGACGCCATCCGTCGGCGCGACGAACCCGCGGAGCAGGCGCGCCTGGCAAGCGAAGTCCGCGACATCGTGACTCGGTTCCCGGTCCCGGGCCTGCCGGCGGCGTGACCGTCCCGACCATCGCCCCCCGAGCCCGCGCGATCCGGTCTCGATGATGTTCATCCCGAACGTCGGGGACTACGTCGGCCCGATCGTCGCCGTCTTCGTCCTCGCCGCCCTGATCGCCCTGGCGGTCACGCCGGTCGTCCGCCGGGTCGTCCTTCGCCACGAGATCGTCGACCGGCCCGAGGCGCGACGGGTCAACACGATCCCCGTCCCACGCGGCGGCGGCCTGGCGGTCTGCGCGGCGTTCCTTCTGGTCGCGGCCGTGTTCCTGATCGTCAACCAGGCCACGCAGCTCGTCCCGGTCCCGTTCAGTCTGGACACCTCCGAGATGGTGGCGCTCCTGCTGGGTGGTGCGGTGGCGGCCGGCCTCGGGGCGGTCGATGACCTGCTCGACCTTCGGGCGCGGTATCAGCTGCTCGGTCAGGTCGCCCTCGCCGGCGCCGCCGTCGCCCTCGGGGTGTCGATCACGTTCGTCACGAACCCGTTCGGGCCGGACTTCCGCTTCAGCGGGCCGGTCGCGGCCGGGCTGACGATCTTCTGGATCGTCGGCATGATCAACAGCATCAACTGGATCGACGGCCTCGATGGCTTGTCGTCGGGCGTCGCATTCATCGCCGCCGTGACCCTCGGCCTCATCAGCCTCTCGACGCAGGTCGTCGCCCAGCCGCTGATCGCTGTGCTGTGCTTCGCGCTGGCAGGATCGCTGCTGGGGTTCCTGCGCTGGAACTTCCATCCCGCATCGATCTTTGCCGGGACGAGCGGCGTCCAGTTCGTCGGTTACACGCTGGCGGTGCTCGCCATCCTCGGGACGGCCAAGGTCGCGGTCGCGCTGCTCGTCCTCAGCGTCCCGATCATCGACACCTTCTGGATCATCGTCCGACGGGTGTCAGAACACCGCTCGCCGTTCAGCCCCGACCGCACCCACATCCATCACCGGCTGCTCGACCTCGGGTTGTCCCACCAGCAGACGGTCCTGGTGATCTACGGCATCTGCCTCGTGCTCGCGGTGCTCTCGCTGCTGCTCTCCGGGGTCACCCAGGTGTACGCGTTCGTCGGCGTGTTCGTGGCGTTCGGGCTGATCCTGTTCGTCCCGACCCGCGGGGACTTCGACCGACCCGACGAGCTCGAGGCCGAAGCCTACGAAACGATCGCGCCTCCGAAGATGCGGTCCGACTAGGTCGTCCGCCCGGTTGGGTCGGTGCTTGCACGGGTGTTAGCATCCCGGTCCGGAAGCGTGATCCGGGTCACGTTCGCTCGGGGTGTCCATGTTCTTCGACGTCATCACGGTCATCATCGCCGCGGCTGTGGTGGTCGGACTTGTCACGCTGGTGGTCACGGCGGTCACCGCCCGCGTGGCACCGGGTGCCCCGATGTGGCCGGGACGCCCGGCACGGCCGAAACGAACGACGCCGACCGAGTCGGTCCGGCACGCAGGCCCATACGAGGGGGCGCGAGGCGTCGTCGACGCCTCGATCGGCATGTACGTCATCCGTCGCCTGACGGGCCGGGCGACTGTCACGCCCCCGGCCACCACGACGCAGGCGACGGACGTCCCGCACGACCCGCGCTCGGTCCCCCCGGAGCCTCGCGAGCGGCTGGTCCGTGACAGTGGGATCGCGCTGATCGCCCTCGCGGCCCTGGGCATGGTCGCGATCCTCATCTGGCCGGGGGTCTCCGGCGGCCAGACTGGTCCGACCCATCTCGGGGCCGCGCCAGCCGATGCCACCCAGGGCATCGGCCAGCGGTCGTCCGCGCCGTCCGAGTTCGGCGGATCCGTCCTGGCGGCCACGGCGACCCCCGCATCGGTCACGACACCATCATCTGCGTCGTCGCCTGAGCCGACGCCAACGCCTGTCGTGACCGCGACGACGGTCGTCAAGGGCAGCCCAGCCCCGACGCCCACGCGAACGCCGATATCGCGGGAGCCGGTCCCAACGCCGCCACCGACCTCGACCCCGGAGCCCACGTCGACCTCGACACCGACGCCATCCCAGACCGCACAGCCGTCCACCACCCCGGAGCCGACACCGACCCCCACCCCGACGCCGACCCCGACCCCGACCCCGCCGGTGGCGAAGATCTCCGTCTCGGCCTCATGCGCCGGCGCCGGAGAGCCGATCACGTTCGACGCGTCGGGTTCGACCGACGCGACCGACTACCGATGGGATTTCGGGGATGGGACCTCGTCCACGAGCACCGTCGTCGATCACGCCTTCGATGGCGGCCAGACGAGCTATATCGTGACGCTGACGGTGTCGGGATCGGGCGGTGGGGACACCCAGATGGTGACGATCCTTGTTCCCTGTTGACCGATCCTCTCCAGTGACGACCGAGGACCACGCGAGCGAGGATGGGATGACGGTCGCGCGAAATCGCACCTGCTATACTGCCGCGGCCGTATCAGGTCGCCCATGATCGAGCCCGGACGAGGCGGGGCCTATGTAGTCCTCTTCTCGGAGATCGGCCTCTCACTCCTGGTGACGACGCTGGTCGGAGCGCTCGCCGGCCATTGGGTCGACGAGCAGCTAGGGATGACCTTTCCGGTGTTCATGCTCATCGGGTTCTTCCTCGGCGCCGGAGCCGGGACCGTGATGATCATCCGGATGGTGAGTCGCTTCCTGAAGTCATTCGATTGACCGGTCACTGCCCGACCGGCTAGGGGGAACCGAGCGCGGCGTCGAGCCGCGCTCCTGTGTGTGGAGCGAGCGTGTCGAGCGAGCAGGACATGACCCCGGGGGCCGCCGAGGCCCCGGCGCCCGAGCCCGAGCCGACGTCCGGCCGCGGGCTGTCGCAGCGTTGGTTCCTGTTCATCGGCGCGATCATCGTCCTCAACATCGTCGCCCTGATCCTCGTCCCGCCGTTCCCCAAGGAGGGCGGGTCGGGCGATCCGTGCCCCTACCCGGTCTGCTTCATCAACGGCACGCTCGAATTCCCGGCGCCCGAGACGCTGGTGTCGCTGACCTCCGCGCCGGCCCCGGACCCCAGCCAGCTGATCGTGTTCTATCCGAGCATCAGCAACACGATCCTCACCCAGTGGCTGGTCATCGTGGTGGTCCTCGCCGGGGCCATCCTGCTCACCCGCGGCCGCCGCCTGGTCCCGGGGCGCGGCCAGAACGTGTTCGAGATGTTCTACGAGTTCCTGACCGACTTCGGCGTCGGCATCGCCGGCGCGGCGGCCAAGCCGTACCTCGGATTGTTCGTGTCGTTCTTCCTGTTGATCATCTTCTCGAACTGGATCGGGCTGGCCCCCGGGGTCGGGCGCGTCCCGTGGCTGCGGGCCCCCTCGAGCGACGTGAACATCACCCTCGGCCTGGCCCTCGTCTCGTTCGCCATCTTCGAGGGCGAGGGCTTCCGCAAGCTCGGCTTCCGCGGGTATCTCGGCAAGTTCTTCCCGCTGTATGAGTTCCGAACGGGGATCGCCGCCGGGTTCATCGCGATGTTCGTCGGATTGGTCGAGCTGATGCTCGAGTTCGTCAAGCCGGTCACGCTGTCGATGCGACTCTTCGGCAACATCTATGGCGGCGAGGTCGCCCTCAGCGTCATCACCGGCCTGACCCTCGCGCTCATCCCGGTCGGCCTGCTCGGGCTCGACTTCCTGCTCAACGCGATCCAGGCGCTGATCTTCAGCATCCTGACCCTGGTCTTCATCACGCTCGCGATCGAGAGCCACGACCACGAGGAGGGACACGTCGCCGAGGAGGCCGTCGACACGCTCGAAGGCCACGAACCGCCGGCGCTCCAACCCGCACACTGACGCGCCGCATCGGCGCAGCTCACCACGGTCACCATGATCCCGAGCCGCAGGCTCGGGGCACAGGAGGAAGGAACACGATGGACTACACAGGCGCCGGACTGGCAGCCCTTGGCGTACTCGGCCCGGGCATCGGCATCGGCATCCTCGGCGGCATGGCAGCCGCGGCGATCGGGCGCAACCCGGACGCCGCCGGCCAGATCCGCGGTATCGCGATCATCCTCGCGGCCTTCGCGGAAGGGCTCGGCGTCCTCGCGATCGTCGTCGGCCTGCTCGCCATCTTCATCCAGCCGGCGTAGTCCGTGGACATCCTGGCCACCGCCACCGGGGCGGGCCACCAAGCCGCGCAGCTCGCCGCCGAGGGGCAGGCGCTGTTCCAGATCAACCTGTTCTGGGTGATCGTCAGCGCCCTCAACTTCCTCGTCTTCTTCGCCATCCTCTGGACATTCGCGCTGAAGCCGGTCTCGAGGATGCTCGAGGAGCGCAAGGAGCGCATCGAACAGGGTCTCAAGGACGCCGAGCAGGCCCGGCGCGATCGGGAGAGTGCCGAGGCCGAACGTGTCGCCACGCTCGGCGAGGCTCGCCGCGAGGCGAACGACATCCTGGTCCGTGCCCAGAAGGTCGCCCAGGAGACGCGTGACGCGGACATCGCCGCCACTCGCGAGGAGCTCGAACGGCTCCGCGTCCGAGCGGCCGCGGAGATCGAGGCCGAGAAGACCCGGGCGATCGCCGACGTCCGCGCCGAGGTGGCCGACCTCGCCCTGCTCGCCGCCGGCAAGGTCGTCGGCGAGACCATGTCGGACGAGCGACAGCGACGGCTGGTCGAGGAGTTCATCCGCAGCTCCGGTGTCGGGGGCTCCTCCAACTGATGGTGATGGACTGATGCCGGGACGCGAGACCGCCGCGCGCCGCTACGCCGAGGCCGCCTTCGAGGTGGCCCTGCGGGACGACAGCGTGTCCGCCTGGCGCGAGGCCCTCCAGACGACCGCGGCGGTCGCCGCCGACGAGCGGGTCGGCCACATGCTGGCCAATCCTGCGGTCGCGCTCGAGACCCGCCTGGCGATGGCCGACGAGGTCTTCGGCAAGGCCGCTCCGAAACCGGTGCTCAACCTCATCGGTCTGATGATCAAGCGTGGCCGGATCCACGAGCTGCCCAAGGTGGCCGCCGAGTTCCGTCGCCTCGACAACGCCCGGCAGGGCATCACCGAAGCCACCGCCACCAGTGCCGCGCCGCTGTCCGGGGACGAGATCCGTGCCTTGACCCAGCGGCTCGAGCAGGACACCAACGGTCGCGTCGAGCTCGACGTCCAGGTCGATCCCAGCCTCCTGGGTGGCCTCGTCGTCCGCGTCGGCGACCGCATGATCGACGGCAGCGTCCGGGGCCGCCTCGAGCGACTGCGGAACCAGCTCGTTTCGGGCGCCCTCTAGGAGATCTGACACCGATGGCCATCCGTTCCGACGAGATCACCAGCATCATCAAGTCCGCGATCGACGACTTCGACTCGGGCGTCGAGACGCGCAGCGTCGGCACCGTCGTCGAGGTCGGCGACGGCATCGCCCAGATCTACGGGCTGTCCGGGGCGCTCGCCTCGGAGCTGCTCGAGTTCCCCGGCGGGCTGATGGGCATGGCCCTCAACCTCGAGGAGGAGACGGTCGGCGCGGTCATCCTCGGCAACGCCACCGCGATCAAGGAAGGCGACACGGTCAAGACGACCGGCCGCGTCGTGCAGGTGCCGGTCGGCGCCGCGCTGCTGGGCCGGGTGGTGGACCCGCTCGGCCGCCCGCTCGACGACAAGGGTCCCATCGCCACGACCGCCAGCCGCCCGGTCGAGCGCATCGCACCGGGGGTCATCGTCCGCCAGTCCGTCGACACGCCCGTCCAGACCGGCATCAAGGCGATCGACGCGCTGATCCCGATCGGCCGTGGCCAACGCGAGCTGATCATCGGCGACCGGCAGACCGGCAAGACCGCGATCTGCCTCGACACGATCATCAACCAGAAGGGCAAGGGCCTGGTCTGCATCTACGTGGCCATCGGCCAGAAGCTGTCGACGGTGGCCAACACGGTCGCCGTCCTCGAGCAGTACGGCGCGATGGAATACACCATCGTCGTCGTCGCCGGCGCCGAGGACCCGGCCCCGCTCCAGTACCTCGCTCCATACGCCGGCGTGGCCATGGCCGAGGAGGTCATGGAGGCGGGCGTCGAGGTGCCCGGCCAGGGCGTGGTCAAGGACGCGCTGTGCATCTACGACGACCTGTCCAAGCACGCCTGGGCGTACCGCGAGATGGCCCTCCTGCTGCGCCGGCCGCCCGGACGCGAGGCCTACCCCGGCGACGTGTTCTACCTCCACAGCCGGCTCCTCGAGCGCGCGGCGCGGATGAGCGAGGAGAACGGCGGCGGATCGATCACCGCGCTGCCGATCGTCGAGACCCAGGCCGGCGACGTGTCCGCCTACATCCCGACCAACATCATCTCGATCACCGACGGCCAGATCTTCCTCGAGACCGACCTGTTCAACGCCGGCCAGCGGCCCGCGCTCAACATCGGCATCTCGGTCTCGCGCGTCGGATCCGCCGCGCAGACCAAGGCGATGAAGACTGTCGCCGCACCGTTGAAGCTCGACCTCGCCCAGTACCGCTCGCTGGCGGCCTTCGCGCAGTTCGCGTCCGACCTCGACAAGGCGACCCGCGACCAGCTGACCCGTGGCGAGAAGCTGTCGGAGATCACCAAGCAGCCGCAGTACCAGCCGCTCGGCGTCGAGAAGCAGGTCGCGATCCTGTACGCGGCGACCAAGGGCAAGCTCGACGACGTGCCGACCCCTCGCGTCCGGGAGTTCGAGAGCCAGTTCTACCGCTTCCTCGAGACGGAGCGCCCGACGATCCTGACCGAGCTGGCCGACAAGAAGGCGCTGTCGCCCGAGCTGTCGGCCGCGCTCGACGAGGCCGTGGACGCCTTCCGCACGTCCTTCCTGGCCTGACGTGGTCGTGAGAATCAGCTGCTGAGGTTCCGGGTATGGCCAGTCAGCGGGATATCCGCAGACGGATCGGATCCGTCAAGAACATCAAGCAGATCACGCGTGCCATGCAGTTCGTGGCGGCGTCGAAGCTGAAGCGCGCCCAGGACGCGACGCTCGCCGCGCGGCCGTACAGCGAGAAGCTCGACGAGGTCCTGGCCGACCTCGCGGCCGTCCTCGGCGGCGAGGACCACCCGTTGCTCGCGGAGCCGGCGAGCACCAGGCGGCTGATCGTCCTGATCACCACCGACCGACCGCTGTCGGGGCCGCTCAACACCAACATCGTCCGCTTCGTGTCGCGCGACATCGTCGAGAACCCGGGTGACGTGGCACTCATCACGGTCGGACGCAAGGGCCGCGATGCGATGCGGCGGAGCGGTCTTCCGCTCGAGGCGCATTTCGCGACGTTCGGCGACCGGCCGACGTTCGCCGATGTCCTGCCGCTCGCCCGGCTCGTGACCGACGACTTCCTGGCCGGCGCCTACGGCCGGGTCGACATCGTCTACAGCCACTGGGTGTCGACCCTCGTCCAGCGCCCGACCGCACTGACGATCCTGCCGATCCAGCCGGCCGCCGACACCGACGGCATCCCGGGCAACCAGTTCATCTTCGAGCCGAGCGCCTCGGCGGTGCTCGAGCAGCTCCTTCCGCGCTATGTCGCGACCCGCCTGTTCCAGGCGGTCCTCGAGGCGAAGGCCAGCGAGGAATCGAGCCGGATGGTCGCGATGAAGAACGCGACCGAGAACGCCGAGGAGCTCATCGAGGACCTGACGCTCTCGTACAACAAGGTCCGCCAGGCCAACATCACCCGCGAGATGATCGAGATCGCGTCCGGCGCGAACGCTCGCTGAGATCGCGAAGGACGCAGGAGGCACCCCCGACATGGCGACAGCCGCACCGGCCGCGACCGGCCGAGTCATCCAGATCACCGGCCCCGTCGTGGACATCGAGTTCCCGTCCGGCGCTCTGCCCGGCATCTACAACGCCGTCGAGATCGAGCGCGAGGGCCAGGAGCCGCTCGTCTGCGAGGTCCAGCAGCACCTCGGCAACAACTGGGTCCGGGCGGTCGCGATGACCACGACCGACGGGCTGGCACGTGGCGTCGAGGTCCGCGACACCGGCGCGCCGATCTCGGTGCCGGTCGGGGAGGCGACCCTTGGTCGCGTGTTCGACGTCCTCGGCCACCCGATCGACGGCAAGGGCGCGGTCAAGGCCGAGGTCCACCTGCCGATCCACCGCGACCCGCCCGCGTTCGACCAGCAGTCCACCGAGATCGAGGTGTTCGAGACCGGGCTCAAGGTCATCGACCTGATCTGTCCGTTCAAGAAGGGCGGCAAGATCGGCATCTTCGGGGGCGCCGGCGTCGGCAAGACGGTCATCATCCAGGAGCTGATCCGGAACGTCGCCCAGGAGCACGCCGGCGTGTCGGTGTTCGCCGGCGTCGGCGAGCGCAGCCGCGAGGGCAACGACCTCATCCACGAGATGACCGAGTCGGGCGTCATCGCCAAGACGGCCTTCGTGTTCGGCCAGATGAACGAGCCGCCCGGCGCCCGCCAGCGGGTCGGCCTGACCGGCCTGACCATGGCCGAGTACTTCCGCGACGAGGAGCACCGCGACGTGCTCCTGTTCATCGACAACATCTTCCGCTTCACCCAGGCGGGCTCCGAGGTCTCGGCGCTGCTCGGGCGGATGCCGTCGGCGGTCGGCTACCAGCCGAACCTGGCGACGGAGATGGCCGGCCTCCAGGAGCGGATCACGTCCACCCGGGACGGCTCGATCACCTCGCTCCAGGCGGTCTTCGTGCCGGCCGACGACTACACCGACCCCGCGCCCGCGACGACCTTCGCCCACCTCGACTCGACCATCCGCCTCGAGCGCAGCATCGCCGAGCTCGGCATCTACCCGGCGGTCGATCCGCTGACCTCGACGTCGCGGGTCCTCGACCCGAACATCGTCGGCCAGGACCACTACGACGTCGCCCGCGAGACGCAGCGGGTCCTGCAGCGCTACCGCGACCTCCAGGACATCATCGCCATCCTCGGCATCGACGAGCTGTCCGAGGAGGACAAGGCCACCGTCGCCCGTGCCCGGCGGCTCCAGCGGTTCATGAGCCAGCCGTTCTTCGTCGCGGAGGTCTTCACGGGACGCTCGGGCAAGTACGTGAACATCAAGGACACGGTCGCGTCGTTCAAGGAGATCCTGGAGGGCAAGACCGATACGTTGCCGGAGCAGGCGTTCTTCCTTGCCGGCACATTGGACGACGTTCGGGAGAACGCCGCGAAGCTCGGGTCATGAGGGCGGGTCCTGTCACCGCTCGGCCACCGACCTGCGCCTCCTACGGCGCTGCGCCTAACGGAGGCGCCGGCCGGCGTCCGACCGGCGCCACCCGCCGTGCCTCCACGAGCATCGTGCCCACCACCCCACTCGAGGGGAGTTGGTAGGGATGCCTCTTCTGCTTGAGATCGTGACGCCGGAGCGGTTGGCGTATTCGGATACGGTGGATTCGGTGCAGCTGCCCGGGAGTCAGGGTGAGCTGGGGGTGCTGCCGCACCATGCGCCGCTGGTGTCGACGCTCGGGATCGGGGAGCTGCGCATCCGGAAGGGCGGCTCGGAGGAATCGTTCGCGATCGTCGGTGGCTTCCTCCAGGTCCGCCCGGACCGGGTCGTGGTGATGGCCGAGACCGCCGACATGGCCAGCGAGATCGACCTCGAGAAGGCCCAGGAAGCAAAGCGAGAGGCCGAGCGCGCGCTCGAGGGCGCCGCGCCGACCGACGCGGTCGACCTGGCCGCCGCCCGCGCCTCGCTCCAGCAGGCCCTCCTCCGGATCCGCGTCGCGGAGCGACGACATCGCGAAGGCCCAAGGCATCGGGGTTAGGGTTGGCTGACGCGCGGCCGTTCCATTGGGAGTTCCGGCCCGAACCGGTCGCCAGGGAGATCTTCCGGATCGAGGGTGGCCGGCCGCTGTCGGGCACGGTCCCGATCAGCGGGTCGAAGAATGCCGCCCTCAAGATGCTCGCGGCGGCGACGCTCACCGGCGAACGCTGTCGGTTCACGAACGTCCCGGAGATCGAGGATGTCCGGGTCATGGCCGAGACGCTGCGCGACCTCGGGGTCGTGGTCGACCATCCGGCCGACAACGTCTATGAGGTCGCCTCGGGCGACGTCGAGTGGCTGTTCGTGCCGCTCGAAGCCGCCGCCCGGATGCGCGCCAGCTTCATCCTGCTCGGACCGCTGCTGACCCGCTTCGGCCAGGTCATCATCAGCAACCCGGGTGGCGATCGGATCGGCCGTCGGCCGGTGGACCTCCACGTCGAGGCCATGCGGGCACTCGGCGCCTCGATCGAGTACCGCAACGGCTACTACTTCGCGACCTCGCCGGGCCGGCTCCGCGGCGGCGAGGTGCGCTTCCCGTTCGTGTCGGTGATGGGCACCGAGAACGCCATGTTGGCCGCCACGCTCGCCGAAGGGACCACCGTCATCCGGCCGGCCGCCCAGGAGCCCGAGGTCGATGACCTGATCGCGTTCCTCCAGGCGATGGGCGCCGCCGTCGAGCGGACCTACCCCGACACGATCGAGATCGAGGGCCGCAAACGCCTCCGCGGCGCCGACCATCACATCATCCCCGACCGGATCGAGGCCGGGACGTTCGTGGTCGCCGCGGCGGTCACCGGCGGGCGGCTGACGCTCGAGGGTGCCCCGTGCGAGCACCTCGCCTCGTTCATCGAGACCGTCGGGCGCATCGGTGTCGGCGTGTCATGCGGGACGGACACCATCGAGGTCGACGGCTCGGCGCTCCACGGCGCCGGCTATCGCGCCACGGACATCACGACCGCTCCGTATCCGGGCCTCCCGACGGATCTCCAGCCACCGACCGCGGTCCTGCTGACCCAGGCCGGCGGCACCTCGCACGTGCACGAGGCGATCTTCGAGGACCGGCTCGAATGGCTGGGCGAGGTCGCCAAGATGGGGGCCAGGGTGTCGATGGTCGACGCCCGGCACGCGACGATCGAGGGTCCGTCGAAGCTGGTCGGCGCGGCGGTCGAGATCGGCGACCTGCGGGCGGGCGCCTCGCTCATCCTCGCCGCCCTGGCGGCCAGGGGGAGCACCACGATCCGTGGCGCCCACCACGTTCACCGGGGCTATGAGAACATCGAACGCAAGTTCCTCGGCATCGGGGCCAGCATCCAGCGCGCCGCGGAAGGAACGGCGGGGACCACCCCATGAAGATCGGCATCGACCTCGGCACGGCCAACGTCCTCGTCTACGTCAAGGGCAAGGGCATCGTCATCACCGAGCCCAGCGTGGTCGCCGTGTCGGACGACAACCGGATCGTCGCGGTCGGCGAGGAGGCGCGCGAGATGATCGGGCGGACGCCCGGTAACATCCACGCCATCCGGCCGATGAAGGACGGGGTCATCGCCGACTACGTCATCACCGAGGCCATGCTCAGCCACTTCATCGGCAAGGTCCGCAAGGGACGGGTCGGCATCGGCAAGCCCGAGGTGATGATCTCGGTCCCGGCCGGCGTGACGAGCGTCGAGAAGCGTGCGGTCCGTGACGCGGCGCTCAAGGCGGGCTCGAAGGAGGCCTACCTCATCGAGGAGCCGCTCGCCGCGGCGATCGGCGCCAACGTCCCGATCAGCGGCCCGTCGGGGAACATGATCATCGACATCGGCGGCGGGACCAGTGAGATCGCGGTCATCGCCCTTGGCGGGATCGTCGTGTCGCACAGCCTGCGTGTCGGCGGCAACCGGTTCGACGAGTCGATCGCCACCTACATCCGCAAGAAGTACAACCTGATGGTCGGTGAGCGGACCGCCGAAGAGGTCAAGATCGCCATCGGCACGGCCCTGCCGCTCGATCGCGAGCTGACCATGGAGGTACGCGGCCGCGACCTCATCGCCGGGCTGCCGCGCACGATCCCGATCACCAGCAGCGAGGTCATGGAAGCGATCGAGGCGCCGCTCCAACAGCTCGTCGCAGCCGTGCGCTCGGTGCTCGAGCAGACGCCGCCCGAGCTGTCGTCCGACATCATCGACAAGGGCATGGTCATGTCCGGCGGGGGAGCCCTGCTGCGCAACATCGACAAGCTCCTGACCCAGGTGACCGGCGTCCCGTGCCACGTCGCCGAGAACCCACTCCTGTGCGTGGCCCTCGGCACCGGCCTGGCCCTCGAGCACTTCGACTTCTTCAAGAAGTCCCTGGTCCAGCAGGTCTAGGCCCCGAGCCACGTGAGCCGGGCGTTCGCGGACCTGCACAGCCATTCGCGCGGCAGCTTCGATTCGCTCGCCGATCCGAAGGACATGGTCAAGGCGGCGCACGCCCGCGGGCTGACCCACCTCGCCATCACGGATCACGACCGGATCGATGTCGCGCAGGCCGCCCGCGAGTTTGCGCCGGCGGGGCTGACGGTGATCGTCGGGGAAGAGGTCAAGACCCTCGGCGGCGACCTCATCTGCCTGTACCTCGAGCGAGCGATCCCGCCGGGCCTGCCGGTCGTCGAGGCCATCGCGGCGGCCCGCGACCAGGGCGGCCTGGTCGGCATCCCGCACCCGTTCGACCGCCACCGCCGGTCGTTGCTCAACGACGCGTCCATGGCCGACCTCGTCCCGCTGGTCGATTGGGTCGAGACCCACAACGCCCGGCTGATCGGGCACGGCAACGACGACGCCCAGGCGTTCGCGCTCGAGCACGGCCTGCCCGGGATCTCGGTCTCCGACGCCCACTCGGTCATGGAGGTCGGCGTCGCCTACACCGCGTTCGATGGCGACCCGTCGACCGCCGCCGGCCTGCTGGCGACGCTGCCGACCGCGGAGATCGTCCCGGGCCGGGCCAGCTACCTGATCCGGCTGTGGACCCCGCTGGCGAAGGGCGTCAACCACGTCCGCGGCAACCGCCGGGTGGCGATCGCCCCGAGTGGTGAGCCGGGTCGCGACCCGGATCCGCACGCGTGAGCGGTCCGGAGGGGCAGGACCATCGTCCAGTAGAGGATCCGGCGGGCGGTCCGGTAGGGTCCGGTGCGATGGAGGCCACACCCGCACTCGACGCCACCCTGCCGCACCACGAGCCCGAGTCACTCCTCGAAGCGCTCGAGGAGGAGCCGACCGAGGTCTCACAGATCTCGCTCGGCCAGCGGCTGCGCCAGCCGCGGACGATCCTGTCGATCGTCGTCCCGCTCGCGATCATCGCCTTCTTCCTGTACCTCAACCGCGAGCGGCTGGCCGAGGTCCCGCAGCTCATCCTGCAGGCCAACCCGGCGCTCGTCCTCCTCGCCTTCGTCGTCTTCTACCTGGGCTTTCCCCTCCGCGGCTATCGGTGGGAGCGTCTGCTGCGCGAGACCGGGTTCGTCATCGGCCTCAAGAACTCGGTCGAGATCCTGTACATCTCGTGGTTCGTCAACTGCGTCGTGCCGGCCAAGCTCGGCGATGTCTACCGCGCCTATCTGCTCAAGATGAACAGCCCGGCGTCCCTGAGCAGGACATTCGGGACGGTCTTCATCGAGCGCATCCTCGACATCTTCGCCATCGCCATCCTCGGCCTGGGCGTCGGTTTCTGGAGCTTCCGCAACGGGCTGCCGCCGGCCGTCCGGATCCTCTTCGTCGTCGGCATCGTCGTGGTCGTGGTGGCCGCCGTCGGCCTGTTCACGATGCGCAACTTCGGCCGGCGGATCCTCGACCGGCTGCCGCTGCCGCCGCGGGTGCTCGAGCTGTACGAGCGATTCGAGGAAGGCGTGTTCGGTGCCGTCGGGCTCCGTCACATGCCGGTCCTCGCCTTCCTGACCGGCTGCATCTGGCTGACGGAGGGCCTGCGGCTGTACATCGTGGTCCTGTCGCTCGGCTTCGCCGATGTCGAGATCGGGCTCTCGGGCGCCATGTTCGTGGCGCTCATCGGGTCGCTGCTGACCGCCATCCCGCTGAGTCCGGCCGGTCTCGGCTTCGCCCAGGCGGGCGTCATCGGAGTCCTGACCGTCGTGTACGGCGTGCCGCTGCCCGAGGCGACCGCGATCACCATCCTCGACTGGGTGATCAGCGTCCTGTCGATCATCGTCATCGGGGCGATCGTCTACGTGGTCTCGCCGATGCCGCGTGGCATGGGCCGCATCCCGCAGCCGACCGGCTCCGTCCCCACGATCGCGTAAGACTGGTATCTTTCGGCCCAGCGGTCGGGGGCGGGCCCAGTCTCGTCCGCGACCAAACCTCCGGCCGTTCCCGTCCCGTGGTTCACCCCATGCCGTGTGAACCGATCCGTGACGACGGACGTACAAAGGTCAGGGGACCCAGGCCCCTGTGCCCGGACCGGACACGCCCGCTCCGCACCGGACCGCCCTTGCCTCGCCATCGACCGTGACGGCGACCCGGTACGAACGGGTGATACAGGTGACCCGACGCCCCATCGATAGTTCGGCGCAGGGAACCTTCACCACGGCTCGATCCGCTGGAGCGCCCAAGGCAACGATGACCACTCAGAACGGCCGAGCGTTCAACGAATGGCTGCGAGCACAGCTCAAGGCCAAGAAGATGTCGCAGAGGCAACTCGCGCAGCAGTCCGGGGTGGATCACTCCACCATCTCGCGGTTGATCCGCGGCGACCGCATGCCCTCACTCGGGACCGCGACGAAGCTCGCTCGCGGCTTGCGTGAGCTGCGCGACGACGCCGACACGCCGCAGTATCTCGGGCT
Organism: Candidatus Limnocylindrales bacterium; assembly: GCA_036003325.1. GTDB lineage: Bacteria > Chloroflexota > Limnocylindria > Limnocylindrales > CSP1-4 > SPCO01. Next base: position 7,068 of record DASYSM010000085.1, on the reverse strand, counting down.
GGTCGCGGCCGGCAACACGAACCCGACCGCCCGGGTCGAGTACGCACTCCGCGCCGACGAGCTCCTGAGCGAGCCGCAGGTCCGCCAGATCATGGAGTACTACCTCGCGGTGCGGATGCGCCGTTATGGCCGAACCTTCCAGCCGGCCGAGACCAGCAACGGCGCCGACCGGGCGCTCGTTCGGTCCAACGGGCGGCTTCCCGCCACTGCCAGCCCGGTCGGGGCCGGGGTCGGATCCACCGTCAGCACGGTGCGTCCGGTCGCGCGCTCTGCCGATCGGGAGCCGGGGCGCTACTAGAGCATCCATCAGGGCACGGCCCGGATTCGCCCTCCACGATCCGGGTCTCGGGGCAGCGAACGCCGGCGTCTGGGGCGCCGGCGTTCGCGATTCCCTGGGCCGCCGCTCCCGGTCGGCGGGACGGATCGTGCGCCTGTGACGCGCACAGCTCACACGAACGAGCGCGGAGGACCTCGGATCCGGACGGTTCGTGTCAGATCCAGGACCCGGCCACGCTCGGCCATCCGAGATGTGCGCCTGACAGGCGCGGTCGTCAGGGAAGAAGCGCCCGGGCCACGGCACCGGGCCGATAGACCGAGATCGTCCGTCCGGGCGCGGCGATGAACCGGTCGACCGGCTGGCCGAACCGATCGGCCGGGGTCACGGTGGCCTCAGCCGGGCCACCGCACGGTGCCCCGATGACGACCTCGAAGCGCGAATCGCAGATGACGACCACCGCACCCTCGGCGACCGCGTCGGGATCGCCGCCGGTCGCGGACCGGACCATCGCCCCGGCCCGTACCAGCGGGTAGCCGTACGCCTCGGTCGTCTTGAAGCCGGGCAGCGACACGAGCGTGATCGGGTCGTCGCCGACGACACCGATGATCCGCGCGGCCGCGGCATCCGCGGCCGGGAAGCCGCCGTCGGGGTGGACGGCCGGCGGCTGGTGGGCGACATTCCAGGCCACCACGGCGACGACCCCGACGGCCGCCATGATCGGCCCCACCGGCAGGGAACGTGGCGCCGCCCCCCGGATCCGCCATGCCACGGCCGCACCCATGCCGAGCAATGTGAAGACCATCGGGTCGGCGAACGCGTGATAGTGGTCGTTCGGGAGGTCGGGGACGACGGTGGCCAGGCTCGGCGACAGGAAGGTCAGGGCGAAGGCCGTCCACAACAACCCAAGCCCCAGCCAGCGCGCCGCCTGCCTCTCGCGAAGCGAGCCGACCCGTCCGGTCCAGACGGTGACGGCGATGACGACGGCGACCGCCACCAAGGCGACCCAGCCGGCATCGGTCAGCAGCCCCGTGATCGGCCACGACAGGACGCGCGCCGCGATGACGAGGAAGCTGACCAGCGGTCCGTTCGCCCCCGGCTGGCCGCCGGCCCGCAGGTAGTCGAGCGCGGCCTGGGTCTCGGAGAAGTCGTTGGTCAGCTCATGGACGACGAGCGGCAGGAACGACAGCGCGATGATGGCAAGCCCGGTCACGCCGACCCACCAGACCGCGCGCCGTTCGGGGCCCGGCGGCCGACGCCGCGCATCGGCGACGAGCAGCGCCCCGACGACCGGCAGCAAGGTCACGCCGAGCACATGGCATTGCATCGTCACGGCCGTCCCGATCGCCGCCACCAGCCACCCGCGTCGCCGGCCACTGGTCCAGCCATACCACGCACCGGCCAGCGCGATCGAGCTCGACAAGGCGATGAGGTTCGGGTTCCAGATGAACGTCGATTCGTCCACGGCCGAGGCGGACACGGCCATCGCCAGGCCTGCGACCAGGCCGGCCACGGGCCCGCCGATCGAGCGGGCCAGCCACCACGTGACGAGCACCGCGGCGATCCCCGCGAGGGCGATGAGAGCGACCACCGCGAGCGGCGAGTCGCCGCCCGTCAGGTATGCGGCCGGGGCGAGCAGGTAGTAGTACAGGGCGCCGTGGTGGACGTCGCCGATCGACGTCGGCGGCCCGAGGAGCGGCACCACCCCGTCGCGGACCAGCGAACGGAGCACGAGCATGTCGTGACCCTGGTCGGCATCCCAGGTGCCGCGTGTCGCGAGATCCGGCAGGCGCAGGATGGCCGCGAGGACCACGACGGCGACGGGGATCAGCACCAGCCAGCGGCCGGCGCGCGTGGCAGACGCGGCGCTCATTCCGCGGCGTCCGACGGACCGAGCGGTGGCCCGGTCCGCGCCCGGCTGCCGCGCATGGTCATCGCCTCGGGTGGCAGATCGGCCAGAGGACGCCGGGCGGCGATGTCATGCGCCCGGGCAAGGTTCACCGCGTCATAGCCTTCGTCCATCCCCGGGGTCTCGAGGTAGTACGTGGCCCGCGCCAGCGATGGATGGCGGAGCAGGTGGCCGAGACCGTCCACGCCGATCCGGCCGGCGCCCAGGTGCTCGTGCCGATCCAGATGCGAGCCACGCTCGGTCTTGGAATCGTTGAGGTGGACCATGGCCAGCCGATCGAGCCCGATCCGGGCGTCGAAGTCGGCGAGGAAGCGGTCGATCTCGTCGGGCTCGGACAGGTCGATGCCGGCCGCCCAGGCGTGCGCCGTATCGATGCAGAACCCGAGCCTGTCATGGGCGATGCCCCGGGCATCGGCGGCATCGGCGATGGCTGCCAGACCGGGGACATCCGTGCCGAGCCCGAAGCCACTGCCGGCCGAGTTCTCGAGGACGATCGCCGGGGCGTCGAGGGCGTCATCGACCTCGGCCAGCACGAGCGCGAGTCCGTCCGCGAGCCGCTTCGTCCCGAATGCGACGCCGGCGCCGCGGTGGGAGCCGATGTGGACGTTGACGTAGCGAGCCAAGAAGCCGGGTGCCGCCCGGAGATCGGACGCGAGGACGCCGACCGATCGCCCGAACGAGTCCTCTTCCGGACCCGCGAGATTGACCAGGTACGACGCGTGGACCGCGATCGGCGCGATGTCGAATTCAGCCAGCCTCGCACGGAACGCCTCGGCCTCGGCGGGTGGGTCCGTCCGTCGACGCCAGGCGGTCGGATTATCGATGAAGACCTGCATCGCGCCGGCGCCGATCTCGTGCGCCCGGTCGACGGCGCGGACCATCCCGCCACCGAGCGGCAGGTGGGCTCCGAGGCGTCGTCCGTCGGGAAGCATTCGCGGCATGGTACGACGCGAGCGCCGAGGCCACCTCCGTGCCGCCCCGCCATCGACGCGACTGTCGCCTCCTACGGCGCTGCGCCTAACGGAGGCGCCTGCCGCGCCGCCGTCGGTGCGGCGAACACGGGCCGACGCCCGCGTCGCGTTCTAGTGGGCTAGGAACGGCTCGATGCGGCTCGTGCGGGGGTGCGGCCCTTGGTGTAGTCGCCGCCGATGGCTGGTTCGATGAGCCCGAAGTCGCCGTCCTGGCGTCGGTAGAGGATGGCGATCCGTTCGGTCTCGGCGTTCACGAAGACGAAGAACTGGTGGCCCAGCTCGTCCATCGCGGCGACGGCGTCCTCCTCGAACATCGGCTCGATGGCGAAGCGCTTGACCTTGACGATGCGCGGTTCGCGGCCGGGCGCAGCCGAGCCGTCGGCGAGACGGCGGAGGATCTGCTTCTCCTCTTCGGGCCGGGCGCGCAGGCGGGGCTTCTCCTTGTGGTCGACGGCGATGCGCTCGGCCTTGTCGACGACATCGTCGAGCGCTTCCTGGTAGCTGCCGCCTGTCGCGCGGCTGCGCAGGGCCTGGCCGTGGACGATCAGGGTCAACTCGGCGACGTGGGAGGTCGCGGCACTCTTGTGGTGCTCGCTCCAGAGCTCCACGGTGGCGTCGGTCCGATCGTCGAGCAGCCGATCGATCCGTTTGAGCTTGCGCTCCGCGTACTCGCGGACGCGATCCGGGACCTCGGCATTCTTGCCCTTGACGATCGTCCTCAAGCGAACCCCCCGGGCGACTCGCGCCCGTGCTGGTCCCGCCGCGGCGGCGCGAGCGTCGCGTCGTGGACCGCCTGCGACCGAGTATACGCGCCTCGCGCGCCGGCCCGGATCAGCGCTCGCGGGCGACCGCGATCGCACTCACGGCGGCGGCACCGGCGCCGCGGAGGGCCGTCGCACAGGCCGCCAGCGTCGCGCCCGTGGTGACCACGTCGTCGACGAGGAGGACCCACCGCCCGACCACGGCGGCCCTGCCCGCGCCGGCGCCCGTGGCCGTGCCCGCGCCTCTCGCTCGCACCCCCCGGACCCCGAATGCGCCCGCGACGTTCGTGGCACGCCGATCGCGGCCGAGCTCGAATTGGGCGACCGTCGCCCGCCGCCGCTCGAGCGCCCGCACGACCGGCAGGCCGAGCTCGCGGGCGGCCACCGCGGCGATGAGGGCCGCCTGGTCGTAGCCTCGTTGCCGCTCGCGGTCGGCGTGGACCGGGACCGGCACCACGACCTCCGCGCCGATGCCGACCCGCGCCCAGCGCCGCGCGAGCGCGGCCCCGAACGGTTCGGCAAGGCGCCGCTCACCCTTGTATTTCAGGTCGTGAAGCCCGTCGCGGACGACACCCGTGAATGCGGCGCACCAGTCGAGCTGGAGGAGGGGAGCCGGGATGTCGGCGGGCAGCCCGAGCGGTGTGCCGCCGGGCAGGGCGAGTCGGCCGTCGAGCGCGGGCAGACACGCGGCACAGAGAGGCGGACCCTCCTGCCCGCACCCGGAGCATGAAGCCGGGAACGCCAGATCGAGGGTCGCGGCGGTCAGCCACCAGATCGCCGACATCGGCGTTGATGATGGCAGCCACCCCTTCACTCGGGCTTGGCTACGGCCCGGCCGGCTCCAGGGCGATCCGGTCGCCGACCGCTGTCCCGGTCCGATCGATGGTGCCGACCGGCAGCTCCAGGACGCCATTCGCGCCACGCACGAGCGGCACGAGCCCGGTCCAGGCCCGCAGCCCTCGGTGGACCGACAGAACGGCCCGGGTTTCGCGACCATCGCCCCCGGCCGTGTCCGGCTTGGCAAGGAACACCGCATCGATCGCGAAGCGCATGAACATCATGTGGATGCCGTTGCTGCCGGTCAGCCACAGGCCCGTGTCCGGCGCAAGAGCGGGCCGGCCCATCAGGCCCATGAACCGCGCCCACAGGCCGTCGGCGACCTCCAGCCGTCTGGCCAGCTCGGTCTCGCGATCGAGGTTGCGGGCGCGCAGGACCGCGGCCATCCGGAGCCCGGACAGGACCGGCTAGACCTTCAGGTTCTGGACGATGAGGATGATCGCCGGCCCCAGGATGACGATGAACAGCGACGGGAAGATGCAGCCGACCAGCGGGAACAGCATCTTGATCGGCGCCTTGGCTGCCTGCTCCTCGGCGCGCTGGCGGCGCTCGATGCGGAGCTGCTCGGACTGGACCTGGAGGACCTTCGAGATCGACACGCCCAGCTGCTCGGCCTGGATGATGGCGCCGATGAAGTTGGTCAGCGGCACGACCTCCGTCCGCGGCACGATGTCGCGCAGCGCATCTCGGCGCGCCTTGCCGACGCGGACCTCGGCCAGCGCCCGGCGGAACTCGTCGGACAGCGGGCCCTGGAGCTTCTCGACCACCTTGCCCAGCGCCGCGTCGAAGCCGAGACCGGCCCGCACGGAGATGGTCAGCAGGTCGAGAGCGTCCGGGATCATCAGGAGGATGGCCTTCTGGCGCTTCTTGACGCGGCGGCCGAGCCAGAACTCGGGCGCGGTATATCCGAACAGCGCGCCGACGATCGGCATCAGGATGCCGCCGATGATGAACGGGAAGCCAAGGATGCCGACGATCCCGAAGAGCAAGAAGAACAGGATCGCACCGACGATGGCGCCGATGGCCTTGATGCCGAGCCAGTCGGCGACACGCAGATCGCCCGGGTTCCCGGCCAGAGCGAGGTTCTTCTCGGTCCGGGCGCTGAACGAGGTGCTGGTGACTCGCGCGACGCTGCCCGACAGCCTGTTGGCCAGTGGGCGCAAGGTCCGCTCGACGAACGGCTGCTGGAGCTCGAGCTCCTCGAGGTTCTTGGCCTGCATCGAGCCGAGCTGGGTCAGCCGGGCCTGGACCGGGTCGACCGGCGAGCTGCCGCCCAACCCGACGACGATGAGCAGGATGGCGCCGGCCGCCAGGGCGGCGACGACCAGGGCGAAGATGGGCATCGGCTAGACCTCGATGTCGACGATCCGGCGGATGAACATGAAGCCCATGAACATCATGAAGCCGCCGAAGATGAGGATGACCACGCCTGCCGGGAGTCCGAGGATCGCCGGCGGATTGTCGAACATCGGCTTCATGAAGCCGGGTGCGGCGATGAACAGGAAGCCGGCGAGACCGATCGGCAGGAAGCCGACGACATAGCCCGACAGCCGCTGCTGCGCCGTCAGGGTCCGGATCTCGCCCTGGATGCGGACCCGCTCGCGGATGGTGTAGGCGATCGAATCGAGGATCTCGGCGAGGTTGCCGCCGACCTGGTGCTGGATGCTGATGGCCGTCGCCATCAGCTCGAGGTCGTCCGAGCGCACGCGCCGGACCATGTTCTCGAGCGCCTGGTCGAACGGCAGGCCGAGGTTGACCTCGCGAATGACGCGCCCGAACTCGGTCGAGACCGGAGGCCGCGACTCGCGCACGACGAGCTCGATGGCCTGCAGGAACGACGACCCCGCACGCAGGGCGTTGGCGATGAGCGTGATGGTGTCGGGGAGCTGCTTGTTGAAGGCTCCCAGCCGGCCGGCCTTGCGCCGGCCAAGCCAGAAGCGGGGCAGCATGAACCCGATGAACGCGCCGATCAGGAGGAACAGCGGGTTGCCGAGGGTCGGGAAGATCGCCGACAGGATCAGCATCGCCAGTGGGATGCCGACCACCGCCGCGACCCAGATCATGAGGAACTCGGACGGCTTGAGCTTGAGGTCCGCGCGGGCGATGTCGCGCGCGAGGTTCGCGCCGAAGTCGCGCTGCTCGACGACCCGGTTGAGGCTGTTGAGCGTCGCGCTCTGGGCGATCAGCTCGGCCACGCCGCCCTGGCCCGAAGAGGACGCCCTGGCGGCCTCCTGCGGCTTGGCGGCATAGCGCTCCAGGCGCGCGGAGATGCCGGAGCTTTGGGACCCTGCGACGCCGATGGCGATCAGGACGATC
>DASYSM010000084.1:0-15456 GCA_036003325.1 Candidatus Limnocylindrales bacterium | reverse complement strand
GCGCCCGGGTAGCCCGTCCCCGCGATCAGCAGCAGCGGATCGCCGCGGCCCCGGATCCGGTAGGCCATGTCGGTCCCGTCGATCTCGATCGTCGGCATCAGGACGCGCGGTCGTCGAACCGGATCGGCCGCTCCCGAGCTGCCTCGTGCGTGCGCTGCGACGGGTGGAAGGGGACGCCCGCATTGAGCCGGGCGAACAGCTCGTCGATGTCGACGAGGTCCGCGTCCTGGATCAGCACCACGGACAGGGAGGTCCCGAGCAGCGCGGCGCGCCATCTGGCGTCGAGGTCCAGGAACCGCATCCCGGCACGCGGCTTGGTGGCGCCGGCGAGAGCCGGCGGCGGCTCGCTCTCCAGCCGGAAGTCGGGGGCCAGCGGGAACTCGCCGTCGAGGAAGGCCCAGATCGCGTGCAGGCGCTGCTTCCCGTCGACGACGGCATACACCCTGGTCGGCTCGAGCCCGCGCAGGTCATGGAGGTAGAACTTCGGCACGTCGTAGCCGTTCAGCAGCGAATCGATGAAGCGCTGGCGTTGCCCGATCGACCACAGGTCGCCGCGCCGCTGGTACGGCGGGTCGTCGTCGATGGCGCTTCGCCAGGCTCGCGCCTTGGCGACGGTGAACGCGGGCGCGGCGATGCAGCGCACCGGCGGACTACGGCCGCTCGATCGAGGACTCGCGGTGCTCGATCTTGTAGTACCCCGGCCAGAGCTGCTCGTAGAAGTAGCGGATGCCGTATTCGATCCGCAGGGTCCGCGTCCGGCCGTCCGACGGATTGAAGTGCTCGTGCCTGGTCATCTTCGGCGGGATCTGGACGGCATCGCCCGCCTCCCAGTCGTAGTGGACGCCATCGATCTCGGAGAAGCCGACGCCCTCGAGGACGAACAGCACGGCCTCGGTGTGCGTGTGGTCGTGACTCGAGGTGTGCGGCACCTCCTCGAAGATCTGGGTCATCGCGACGCTGACGGCCGTGAACCCGTTGCGGACCTCGCTGGCGCTCTCCCCGCCACCCATCAGGTTGTAGATCGCCCCGTGGCGATGGGGATGCACGCTCTTGATCAGGCGCGGCTGCGTCTCGCCGCCGCCGCCTTCGCGACCGTGGCCGCTCCGCTCGTGCGCCGCCTGGCTCGAGCGGTGCCGTTCCGCCTCGTTCGGCGCGTCCTCGAGATGGAGCACGATGCGTCGTCCGAGCGCATCGAACTGGCCATCCTCCAGCGGGACGCCGGTCTCGAACCCCGGCTGGTTCGGGCCTTTCTCCTCGAGCTGCTCGAGCCGTCCGAGCCGGACGAACAGGTCCAGATCCATCGTCGATGCCGAGACGTACTCGAGGTCGACGCTCCCCGTGTTCCAGACCTGGTGGTCCTCCATGTACGGGACATGGATGGTCGACCCCTCGTGGATGTCGTAGCGACGACCTCCGACGAGGATGAACCCGCTGCCGGCCAGGACGTGGAGGGCCTCCTCGCCGTGCCGGTGCCGACCCGTGTGCTGACCGACCGGGACGGCGGCACGGCACAGGTTGGTGCCGTTCGTGGGGAAGCCGACCTGCTCGCCGATGAGCATCGCCAGTCGATGCTCATTGGGAGTCTCGATCCATACTAGGTCGCGGCCCCGCGCCACGATGGGCGAACGCTCGACGATCGAAGCGTTGCGGTCGCTGGCGGCCAGCCAGTCCGCATAGAAGTCCGCCCGCTCGAGGCGGGATACCGACCGCCAGGTCTCGGTCATGGCTGCGCCCTGCCGGCCTGTCCGTCCGAGCCTATTCCTCGCCGACGGGACTGTCGGGATGGCGCTCGATCTGGTGCAGGCCCATCTGCTTGATGGTGAACGTGTCCTGGATCGCGAGGTAGCGCGCGGTGGCCTGGTCGTCGTCGTTGAAATGCTGGTGCCAGGCCCACAGCGGGATGCCGATGAGGTCGCCCTCCTCCCAGTCGACGCGCTCCTCGGGCTCGCCGTCGAAGTGCATGACGGTATGGCCCTTGCCCTTGACGATGTAGAGGACGGCTTCGGTCGTATGGCGATGCTTGACCGACGCGTGGCTCGGGGGCAGCTCGGACAGATGGGGCTGCAGTCGGATGGCGCCCGACAGACGGTAGAAGCGTGCCTTCGTGCCGCGGTATTCGCGGGCGACGAGCTCCGTCGTGCGGAGGTCCTTGACGATCGTCGCCTCGGTCGGCGGGTTCTTCTTGTTCCACTGCTCGCGCTGGGTCATCTCGGTGATGGCGGTCCCGCTCAGGGGCTGCTCCTTGGTCGCGACCAGGTCCTTCTGCTGCGACATGTCGACTCCTCTCGGGTGACCACCCGGTGCTGCGTTCGGGATCCTCAGTGTCGACCTCAAGTGTATACAACGTCAACCATTTTGTTACCATGTTGCCGCCCGTCGGACCGGCGTCACCGCGCCTCGGTCCCGCGCTCGAAGCAAGAGGTGTGCCGATGTTCGGCTGGCGTGCGCGGATCGGATTCCTGAGCCCCAGCCCGGGCGGTCCCCCGACGTCGCTCCTCGAGATGCAGGGCGCCGCGCCGGAGGGCGTGGCCTTCATCAGCCGGAACTTCGTCGGTCCGAGGTCGCTCGCGCTGGCGGACCTGCGCGAGATGGCCCCCCAGATCGCGTCATTGTCGGCCGATCTCGCCGCCCGGACCGAGCTCGATGTCATCCTGACCGCGGGGGCCCCGATCGTCCTCGCGAACGGACCCGACGAGGTCGTCCGGATCATGGCCGACGCCACCGGCGTCCCAGCGACCAGCAACATCGCCGGCATCGTCAACGCGATCCATCGGCTCGACCTCGGCAAGGTGGTCGCGCTCGCGCCGTACTACCCCCAGGAGCTGGTCGACCTGTTCGAGGCGCACCTGCGATCGAAGGGGATCGACGTCGAGATGGTCGGCGTCGGCGAGGTGCCGTTCGGAGCCCACAAGGAGCAGTCGCCCGAGCAGACGTACCGTCGGGCCAAACGGGCATTCCTGGCCGCCGGGCCGGCCGACGGCCTCGTGCTTCTGGGCGGTGGGACTCCGCTGCAGAGCATCATCTCCGTGCTGGAGATGGACATCGGCAAGCCCGTCATCGCGAACAACCAGGCGAACCTGTGGCACGCACTCACACTGGCGCAGGTTCGAGAGCCCATCCCGGGGCTGGGGCGGCTGATGACCTGCTTCTGAGGATTCGAGCAGGGAACGTGGATTGTGTACATTATGGCTAAAGTTGTATCCAGCGGAACCATCTCCCCGGAGGCCCGCACGGCGCCGTGATCCCACGCTTCGCGCTCAGTCGTCCCCGAACGCTCGACGAGGCCTTCGACGCCTTCGCCGCGTCGGACGGTGAGGGTGCCTGGATCGCGGGCGGGACCGAGCTGCTCCAGGTGATGAAGATGGGGCTCGCGCAGTTCCGCGACCTGATCGATATCAAGGCGCTCGAACCGCTGCGCGGCATCCATGCCGACGGCGACGGCCTGCATATCGGGGCGCTGACCACCCACCGTGAGATCGAGCGGTCCCCGGACATCGCCCGCGCTTTCCCCGGGATGGCCGCGATGGCCCGGCGGGTCGCCAACGTCCGGGTCCGCTCGACCGGGACGATCGGTGGCAACCTCGCCTTCGCGGAACCCCATTCCGATCCGGCCACCCTGCTGCTCGCGAGCGACGCATCCGTGCGCCTGTGCGGGCCTGCCGGCGAGCGCTCGGTGTCGATCGCGGACTTCGTGCTGGGGCCGCTGTCGACCGCCCGCGAGGCGGATGAAATGCTGCTCGGCATCGACATCCCGGCGGCCGCCCCATCGACCGGTCGCGCCTACGACAAGATCGCGTTCTTCGAGCGCCCGGCGGCCTCGGTGGCGGTGCGCCTGACCATCGCCGACGGGACGGTCGCCAGCGCCACGGTGGCGGTGGGATCGGTCGGCGAGATCCCCGAGCGGGTCGAGGAAGCGGCGCGCCGCCTCGAGGGCATCACGGCCAGCGAGGAGGCGCTGTCGGACGCGCTGCCGGCAGTCATCGACGCCCTGGGCGCCATCGACGCCGTCGACGACCTGAACGGCTCGCCCGACTACAAGCGGCATCTGGCCGGCGTCCTGCTGGCCTCGACCAGCCGGGCTGCCCTCCGCGAGGCGTCGGCCGATGTTTGACCAGCCCGCCCCGGGGAGGTCGATGGTGTCTGCCAGCCTCACGGTCAACGGCCGCACCCGCGAGCTGTCGATCGAACCGCGCGAGACGCTCGCCGAGGTCCTGCGCGAGCGCCTCGCGCTGACCGGCACCAAGGTGTCGTGCGACGCCCAGGTCTGCGGCGCGTGCACGGTCCTCGTCGACGCGCTCCCGGTCAGCGCGTGCACGTACCTCGCGATCGACGCGGACGGGAAGCGGATCCGCACGGTCGAGGGACTCGCCGACGGCCAGCGCCTGAGCCCGCTGCAACAGGCGTTCATCGATCACGCCGCGTTCCAGTGCGCCTTCTGCACGGCCGGGATGCTGATGACCGCCACCGCGCTCCTCGAGGAGAACCCGCATCCCAGTCGGGACGACGTCGTCGAGGGCCTCGAAGGCAACCTCTGCCGGTGTACCGGCTATGCCCACATCATCGACGCGGTGCTGGCAGCCGCCGACGCGACCCCGGCGGACGTCCGATGAAGCGGGTGATCAGCCGGGGCAGCGCGCCTTCGCCCATCGGCGAGCCGGTGCCGCGCCGGGACGGGATCGCCAAGGTCACCGGCGCGGCCCGGTTCACCGTCGACCTCAGCCTGCCCGGTCTCGCTCATGCCAAGCTGCTGCGCAGCCCGTATCCGCACGCTCGCATCCGGTCGATCGACACCGCACAGGCGCGCAGCTACCCCGGCGTGATCGCGGTCGTGACGGCCGACGATCTGCCCGATGTGCAGCTGGTGTACGGCCACGCGGTCGCCGATCACCCGCTGATCGCGACGGGCGTGGTCCGCTTTGCCGGCGAGCCGATCGTCGGGATCGTCGCCGACGACCCCGTCACGGCCGAGGAGGCCCTCCGGCTCGTGACCGTGGACTACGAACCACTCCCCTACGTCATGACCGCGCAGGAGGCACTCGGCACCGACGCCCCGGTCCTCCACGAACAGCCCGGGGAGCAGCGGCCGCATCGAGGTTTCGAGGAGGACATCGCGCGGACCCACGCGAACGTCTGCTCCCACTCGGTCCAGCAATGGGGCGATGTCGAGCCGGCCTTCCTGGAGGCGCACCTCGTGCTCGAGGGCGAATACCGCTATCCACGCTCGTACGCGTTCGCGATGGAGCCGTACAACGCGATCGCCCAGTGGACCGAGGGCGAGCTGACCGTCTGGACATCCTGCCAGCATCCGTACATGGTCCGGGAGGACCTCGCGCACTGCTTCGGGCTCGACCTGTCACGGGTCCGGGTGATCGTCCCGTATGTCGGCGGCGGCTACGGCAGCAAGTCCTACACCAAGATCGAGCCGCTGACCGCGGCGCTCGCCCTCCGCGCCGGTCGACCGGTCCGGCTCGTGCTGTCGATCGACGAGTCGATCCTGACCACCCGCGGGGATGGCGCGACGGTGCGGCTGCGGAGCGCCTTCGACCGTGAGGGCCATCTGCTCGCCCGCGAGGCGACCATCCTCCTCGACACCGGCGCCTATGCCGAGAACTCCCCGCTGGTCGGGCGCAAGGCGGCGAACCGGCTCGGGGGGCCGTACCGGATCCCCGCCCTCCACGTGACCTGCTCGACCGTCTACACGAACACCGCACCGGCCAGCTCGTTCCGCGGGTTCGGGGCCCCGCAGGCCGTCCTTGCCGGCGAGTCCCAGATGGACGAGGCGGCGGCGGCCCTGGGCATCGATGCGGTCGAGATCCGGCGACGCAACGCGCTCGCGCCGGGGGAGCGGCCATGGCCACGTGCCCGCGGGCTGGATGCCGACCTCCAGGCCGACCTGGACCTCGCGGTCGAGGCCATCGAATGGGATGCGCCGATCGAGCCGGGCCGCGGCCGGGCGATCTGCATCTCCGCATCGGACGCCGGCTCGGAGCCGATGAGCACGGCGCTCGTCCGCGTCCACAGTGACGGGTCCATCACCCTCACCTGCGGCAGCACCGAGATCGGCCAGGGTTCGTCGACCGTGCTCGCCCAGATGGCCGCCGGCGAGATGGGCGTCGACCTCGAGCGCATCCACCTCATGCAGAGCGACACGGCCGCGGTCACCTACGACCGCTCGACCGGCGCGTCGCGCACGACCACGCTGATGGGCCTCGCCATCGGTGCCGCGGCGCGCGATGCGCGCACCCAGCTGGTGCAGTGGGCGCAGGAGACCATGGCCCCCGACGGCCCCACCGTCGTCGAGACCAGCGGCGGCGTCACGATCGGCGACCAGTCCCATGACTGGGGCGCGGTGGTCCGCTCGTTCTTCGGTGGCAGCGCGGGCGAGTGCGTCGGCCGAGGCTACCTGCGCAAGCACGGCGCGACCGAGCAGATGCCGCCATTCTGGGAGATCGGCTGCGTCGGGGTCGAAGTCTCCGTGGACGAACCGACCGGGCGGATCCGGGTCGAGCGACTCGTCACGGTCGGCGACGTCGGCTGCGCGATCAACCCGCAGCTCGTCGAGGGCCAGGACATCGGGGCCGCGATGATGGGCCTCGGGATGGCCACCCGGGAGGAGCTCATCTACCAGGACGGCAACCTCATGAACGGCAACCTGTTCGACTATCGCGTCCCGCGCAGCACCGACGTCCCCGACCTGCGGCCGATCATCGCCGAGCGTGGTGACGGCGTCGGCCTGTACGGCGCGAAGGGTGGCGGCGAAGGCTCGCTCAATCCGGTCGCCGCCGCCGTCGCCAACGCCGTCGAGCGTGCGGTCGGCATCCGACTGCGCGAGGCGCCATTCACCCCCGAACGTGTCTGGCGCGCGCTCCAGGCACGTGACGCGGCCGGCACCGCGCCGGACGCCGAGGCCGGGGACGCGAGCCGGTGAGGCTGGATGGGACGATCGAGATCGCCGCCGCGGTGCCCGTCGTCTGGACCCTGATCAACGACCCCGTGAGCCTGTCGGCCTGCGTCCCCGGCGTCAGTGACGTCCGGCAGATCGACGACCACACGTTCGAGGGCTCGGTCAGCGCGTCGGTCGGGCCGATCGACGGGCAGTTCGCCTTCCGCTCGGTCATCACCCGGACGAGCTTCCCGGAGGATCTCGGGGTCGACGTCGAGGGGGTCGATTCGGTCACCAGGAGTCGCGTCCTGGCGCAGGTGACCGTCGGGCTGACCGAGCCGGCGCCGGGGACCACCCTGCTTCGCTACGAGGCGGTGGTGACCGTCAAGGGCCGCCTGTCGATCCTCGGGGAGATGGTCCTGCGAGCGACCGCGGGGATGATGATCGGGCAGGTCACGAAGTGCCTCCGGTCGCGACTCGAACCGGTCCCATCGGGGGAGCCGACCGGCCGATGAGCGTCGCGCGACCGCGCCCGGACGTCATCGTCATCGGCGGCGGGACCGCGGGCTGCGTGGTCGCCGCCCGTCTGTCCGAGGACCCCGCTCGGCACGTCCTGCTGCTCGAGGCCGGGCCGGATCCCCAGCCGATCCCCGCCGTGGTGAGCGACCCGACGCGGCAGACGGAGCTCGTCCTCGAGTCGCCGTACGTGCGGATGTATGACGTCGAGCGCTCGGATGGCTCGAGCTTTCCGCTCCTGTCGGGGCGGATCATCGGTGGCGGCTCGTCGGTCAACAACCTGGTCGTCGTCCGGCCGATGCGCCGCGACTTCGACGTGTGGGCGAGCTATGGCGGGCCGGCCTGGTCGTACGACGCGCTCCTGCCGCTGATGCGCGCCATCGAGACCGACCGCGACTTCGCCGACAGCCCCATCCACGGGGCGAGCGGTCCGCTCATCCTGGACCGATCGTTCAAGCTGACCGATCCGGCAGACCCCCCGGTCGCGGCCCTGAGGGAGGCGGCCCATGCCTTCGGGCTGCCCGACTGCCCCGACCTCAATGTCCCCGAGCCGTACGGGATCTGCGCCTCGCCGTACAACCGGGTGGGCGGCAAGCGACAGTCGACCGCGGTCGCCTACCTGGACCCGGCCCGCGGTCGGGCCAACCTGGAGATCCGGCCCGAGACCACGGTCCACCGCCTGGTCGTCGACGGGACGCGGATCCGTGGCGTCGAGATCGATGACGGGTCCGGCGGGACGATGGTCGTCGAGGCGGATGAGGTCGTCCTTGCGGCCGGTGCGTTCCACTCGCCGCAGCTCCTCCTGCTGTCGGGGATCGGCGCGCCGAGCGCCCTCGAGCCGCACGGCATCGAGCTCGTGCATCGTCTCGATGGGGTCGGCGAGAACTACCAGGACCACGCCGTCGTCTACGTCACGTTCCAGGGCACGACCGAGCTCCACGAGGACTACGTCATCCCCAAGGTCCGCCTGATCGCGAAGAGCAACGAGCGTCTCGACCATCCGGATCTCCACGTCTTCATGCGACCCTCGATCCGGATGCCCGGGATGCCGCCGATGCTGCCCGTGTCGATCCACCTGCTCGAGCATCGGTCGAGGGGACGAGTGTCGCTCGCCTCGCGGGACATCGACGACCTGCCCGTCATCGACGCCGGGCTGCTCGAGGACGAGCGTGACATCCAGGCGCTGGTCGACGGGATCGATCTGGTGGACCGCCTGACCCGGCATCCGGCGCTGGCCACCTTCTACGGGGAGCTCGTGACCCCGGAGTCCCGCGAGCACTGGCGGACGCACGTCCTGACCGCCTACGACACCTACCACCACGCCGTCGGGACCTGCCGGATCGGAGCCGCCGACGATCCCGGCGCGGTCGTCGGGCCGGACCTGCGGGTCCACGGCATCGACAACCTCCGCATCGCGGATGCGTCCGTGATCCCGGTGGTGCCACACGCCAACACGAACCTGGCGGCGATCCTCGTCGGCGAGGTCGCGGCGCGGGAGATGGCGAGCGTCCCTGCCGGCGGTTGAGCAACGGCCGCTCCCGTGGTATGTTCCACGTGATGGATAGTTCATCTCATGGAACGTTGGTCGTGGCGGCCCGGTCGTCCGACGACCCGAACGCCCTGGCCGAACGGCTCATGGGCGCCCTCTCCGGGGCGACCCGACGGGTCCGCCGCGAGATGCGTTACCACAGCGGGCTCGAGCTGACGGTCCCCCAGTTCCGGGCGCTCCGGTTCGTCGAACGCCACCCCGGGACCGACCTGACGGGCGTCGCCACACATCTCGGCATGAGCCCGTCGTCCGCCTCCGCGCTGGTCGAGCGGCTGCGCCGTGCCGGCTATGTCGACCGCACCACCGACCCCGCCGAGCGGCGACGTATCCGGATCGATCTGAGCCCACGCGGCAAGGACGCGGTCGACCGCGCGGTTACTGGCACCCGGTCCTGGTTGTCGGGCGAGCTCCAGGCACTGACGGCGCGCGAGCGCCGCGACCTCGAGGCGGCCCTGCTGATCCTGATGCGGCTGGGTGATGTCGTCGATGGGACCACGCGGCCGTGACCACGACCGAGGCGGGGCTCGTCGCAGTGGCAGCGAGCGGGACGAGGGACGCGCCGATCGTGACGCGAGCCCTGACGCGCACGTATGGAACGCTGACCGCAGCCGATTCGCTCGACCTCGAGGTCCGGGCGGGCGAGATCTTCGGCCTCCTGGGACCCAACGGCGCCGGGAAGTCCACCACCATCAAGATGCTCATCACGCTCCTGCCGCCGACCAGCGGGACCGCCATCGTCGCGGGCGCGGACATCGTTCGCGATCCGGGGATGGTTCGACGACGCATCGGCTACGTCCCGCAGCTCGTATCGGCCGACGGGGCCCTGACCGCCCGCGAGAACCTGCTGCTGTCGGCTCGCCTGTACCACATCCCGCGCGACGGCCGCGACGACGCCATCGCGGAGGAGCTCGAGTTCATGGGCCTTGCCGACGTGGCCGACAAGCAGGTCCGCACGTTCTCCGGCGGCATGGTTCGACGGCTCGAGCTCGCCCAGGCGATGCTCCATCGCCCCATCGCGCTGTTCCTCGACGAGCCGACGGTCGGGCTCGACCCGGTCGCTCGCGCCGCGGTCTGGGACCGCGTCGCCCGTCTCCGCGAACGCGACGGGACGACCATCCTGCTCACCACCCACTACATGGAGGAGGCCGACGTGCTGTGCGACCGGATCGCGGTCATGCATGGCGGCCGGCTCGCATCCATCGGGACCCCCTCGGAGCTCAAGACCGCGGTCCGGCCCGGGGCGAGCCTCGATGACGTCTTTGCCGCGCTGACCGGCGCGGGCCTGGAGATCGGAGGCAGCTTCCGTGACATCGGCCGAACACGCCGCACGGCCCGACGCCTGGGCTGAACCGGGGCCGGTCGTCCGGTTCGTCTTCGACACCTACACGGTCCTGCGAGCCGAGTTCATCAAGATCCGCCATGACCCGTTCGAGATGGCGAGCCGGGCGGCCCAGCCGCTCCTGTGGCTGCTGGTCTTCGGCCAGGTGATGGCCCAGACCCACGCGATCCCGACCGGCGGCCTGCCGTACATCGACTATCTCGCGCCCGGCGTCCTTGCCCAGAGCGCCCAGTTCAGTGCGATCTTCTTCGGGCTCGCGGTCATCTGGGAGCGGGACCTGGGTCTGGTCCACAAGCTGCTCGTCAGCCCGGCCTCGCGGTCGTCGCTGGTGCTCGGCAAGGCGCTCGCCGGCGGCGGTCGGGCGCTGGTCCAGGGTCTGATCGTCTACATCGCATCGTTCCTGATCGGCGTCGACCTTCGACTCGATGTCCTGTCCATCCTCGCGGTGGCCTTCGTGGTCGTGCTCGGGTCGTCGCTGTTCGCGACCTTCTCGATGGTCATCGCCTCCCTGGTCCGGACCCGCGAGCGCTTCATGGGCATCGGGCAGCTGCTGACGATGCCCCTGTTCTTCGCGAGCAGCGCCATCTACCCGATCTCGATGATGCCGCCGTGGCTCCAGGTGGTCTCGCTCCTCAACCCGCTGACCTACATGGTCGACGCGCTGCGGACGCTCATGATCGTCGGGGCGACGAGCACCCATGGCGTGCCGCTCGACATCGCCGTCCTGTCGGTGGTGACCGTCGTGCTCGTCGCGATGGGCGCCCGTCTGATGCCCCGCCTGGCCCAATGAGCGTGGCCCGGTCGCAGTCGGGTCCGTTCATCTCGCGGGGCTCCGGCTGCTGGTGGGCTCCGGCCGCCCGAGGGTAGCATCCGCGGATGCATCATCCGCCTGCCTGCGGGTCGCGCGGCCTGGCCGCATCGCTGGTCGTGATCGTCCTGGCCGGCTGCACGGGCGCCGCGACCGCCTCCGCACCCGCCACCCAGGGTCTCGCCTCGCCGGTGGCAGCCTCGCAGGCCGTGGCCTCGGCTGCGGCCTCGGCCAGCCCGGGCCCGAGCCCCAGCCCGAGCGCGGACCGGGCACCGTCGTCCGAGCCGGGGACGAGCCCGGGTCAGACCCGGACCGACGCCGCGGGCGTCGCCCAGGTCTGGGTCCCGCCCGGGTCGTTCACGATGGGCACGAGCGCGCCGGCGATCACCGAGCTGACGGCGGCGGGCCCGCCGCCATGGGTGCTCGAGGAGTTGCCGAGCGAGCAGCCGGCCCACGACGTCACGCTCACGCAGGGCTTCTGGATCGACACCGACGAGGTGACCAACGCCGCGTTCGACGCGTTCACGGCGGCCGGCGGCTACACGACCCGGGCGCTGTGGTCCGACGCCGGCTGGACGTGGCTCAGCCATCGGGTCGCGGGCAACCTGCCCCTGAGCTGCGTCGGCGACGATCCGACGCTGCCGCGCCTGTGCGTGACCTGGTTCGAGGCCGAAGCGTACGCGGCCTGGCGTGGCGGTCGCCTCCCGACCGAGGCCGAGTGGGAGTTCGCCGCGCGCGGGCCGGACTCGAGGGTCTATCCCTGGGGCGGGTCGTTCGACCCGGCCAGGGCCAACGTCGTCGATGCCGTCGGCCCGGTCCCCGTCGGCGGCTATCCGGCGGGCGCCAGCTGGGTCGGCGCCCGCGACATGGCCGGCAATGCCATGGAATGGGTCGCCGACTGGCTCGATCCGGGGTGGTACGCGAAGAGCCCCGCGAACGACCCGACCGGCCCGGACACGGGGACGATCAAGGTCGAGAAGGGCGGCTGGTGGGGGAGCAACGAGTTCGTGGCGCGGTCGGCGTATCGCCACTACGAGGATCCGCCGACCTACCAGGACCACCACATCGGCTTCCGGATCGTCTCGCCATGACCGACCGCATCGTCGTCGCGATGGGCGGCGGCGGGTTCTCGATGGAGCCCGACAACCCTCTCCTCGACGACCAGGTCCTCGACCTGGCGCGGGCGGCGCGCGGGCGGCGTCGTCCGCGCATCTGCTTCGTCGCGACGGCCAGCGGCGACAGTCCGGGCTATATCGCCGACTTCTACGCCGCCTTCGCCCGGCGTACCGAGGCGAACCACCTCGCGCTGTTCAACCGGACCGTCGACGACATCGATGGCCTGCTGCTCCACCAGGACGTCATCTATGTCGGCGGTGGCAACACCGAGAACATGCTGGCCGTGTGGCGCGTCCACGGCGTCGATCGGGCCCTGCGGCGCGCGTGGGAATCGGGTGTCGTGATGGCGGGCCTGTCGGCGGGCTCGCTGTGCTGGTTCGAGACCGGGACGACGGATTCATTCGGCGCCGGGCTGGCTGTCCTGTCCGGCGGTCTCGGCTTCCTGCCGGGAAGCCACGCCCCGCACTACGACGGCGAGCCCACCCGACGTGGCCACTATCAGCGTCTCGTGGCCGGCGGCCTCGTGCCCGCCGGCTATGCCGCCGACGATGGCGCCGCGCTGGTCTTCCACGGCACCGAGCTCGCCGAGGTGGTCTCGTCCCGGCGCAAGGCACGCGCCTACCGGGTCGAGAAAGGCCCGACCGGTGAGGCCGTCGAGACCGTGCTGCCCGCGCGTTACCTCGGCTGAAACGGGCGCCAGGCGCCACGCTCCTCGTCCCACGACCCGATCGGGGAGACCGCGTCCGGCCCCTCGACGGCCAGCTGTCGACGTCGAGCGGTCTCGATCGTGATGTGCCAGCCGGGTGGCACGAGACCCGGCGCAAGGTCGGCGAGCGGAGCGAGCACGAACAGGCGTGCGGCCGCGGCCGGGTGCGGGACGACGAGGAGCTTGGTCGCCTTGGCCGGGTCGATCGCCGCGTCATTCGAGCGGGCCGCGTCGGGCGGGTCGACCGACAGGCGAGCGCGCCCGTAGACGAGCAGGTCGAGGTCGAGCTCGCGCGGACCCCAGCGCTCGCGGGCGACGCGACCGAATGCGCGCTCGAGACCCTTGAGCACGGCGAGCAGCGCCAGCGCGCCGGCTGTCGGATCCGCATCGGCGGGCAGGTCGAGCGCGACGACCGCGTTGCGGAACTCGGGCTGGTCGGTGACGCCGACCGGCTCGGTCGCGTACAGCCGCGACACGCCGCGCAGCCGTGCACCCGGAAGGTCGGCCAGCGCCTGGACGGCGCGGCCCATCGTGGCCTCGGCCCCGCCGACGTTCGCCCCGAGGCCGATGTATGCGCGGACTCGTCGCCTAGGCACGACCCCAGTATCGGCGCGGCGGCGAGCGGGTGCGGTTCCCGGCGGCCGCTAGACTCGGTCGCGATGCCCCCGGTCGCCGTGCGGATCCTTCATCCCGAACCCGGAGCCGGCGCCGGTCCGCTGACCCGTCGGCTGGCCGACGCGCGGTCGCGCGCGGCCGACCACCAACGACGCGGTTTCCTCGCGGCGGGCGCCACCGACGTCGAGGTCGTGTCGGGGCCGCCGGACGATCGATCGTTCGGGCATCGCCTGCGCGGACTGGTCGCGCGAGATGGTCTGCCGGGCGGGCTCGTCGTCCTCGGCTCCGGGGCGATCCCACTGGCCACGGACGCCGACCGGCGAGCGTTCGTCGCGGCCGCGGCCGACGAGGAGCGGTCGGCGCTCGCCAACAACCGGTACTCCGCGGACATCGTCGCACTCGCCCGGGTCCGGTCGCTGCCGGCCATCCCGGACCTGCCCGGGGACAACGCCCTGCCACGCTGGCTGGAGGAGGTCGCCGGCTACCGTGTCGCCGACCTGCGCCGGCGCTGGCGGCTGGCGTTCGACCTCGACGGTCCGCTCGACCTCGTGCTCCTTGGCGGGACGGCCGACGGAGCGGACGCGCGCGAGGCGGTGGTCGCTGAGCGCATCGCAGACGTCCGGGCCGTCGCGACCGATCGACGCGCGGAGCTCCTCGTCGCCGGTCGGACGTCCGCCTCGGCGCTCGGCTGGCTGGAGCGTCACGCGTCCGCCCGGGTCCGCGCCTGGATCGACGAGCGAGGTCTGCGTGCCTCCACGCCGGTCGCGCGGGACCCTGGCGCCGACCGTCGGGCCGACCGTCGGGCCGGCCGCGGGGATCGGCCGCCGGCATCGCTGCTCGGGCTGACAATCGATCGCGACGGCCCGGGATCGCTCGGGGAACACCTCGCCCGGTTCGCGGACGCCGCGATCGTCGACAGTCGCGTGCTGCTGGCCCACCGCCTCGGCAGCGACGAGGCAGCCTGGCCGGTCGCCGAGGATCGGTTCGCCTCGGACCTGCTGCTCCCGGATGCGATCGCCGATCCGTGGCTGCGCGAGCTCACCGCATCGGCCCTCGCCGCGCCCATCCCGATCGTGCTCGGCGGGCACACGCTCGTCGGCCCGGGCGTCCGGCTGGTCGTCGACGGGCCACCGCGACGGGCGAGATGGATGTGACCCCGGGGATCCGACGGGACCCCCAGCCCGATCTCGCCGCGGCCGGCCAGGACGAGGAGCTGGTCGCGCGCATCCGTGGCGAGATCGAGCGCGACGGACCGATCCCATTCGCCCGGTTCATGGACCGTGCGCTGTACGACCCGCGGGGCGGCTACTACCGTGCGGCCGCGGCACGCCCCGGGCGGGACGGGGACTTCCTGACCGCGCCGGAGGCGCACCCGATCTTCGGCGCGGCCCTCGCCCGGGCCGTGGCCGACACGTGGGACCGCCTCGATCGCCCGGCGTCGTTCGTGCTGCGCGAGTACGGTGCCGGCGACGGCGCGCTCGCTGCGGCCGTCCTGGCGGGTCTCGCCGGTGAGCGGCCGGACCTCGCCCGCATCATCCGCTACGACCCGGTCGAGATCGAGCCGGCCCGGATCGACGCCATCGCTGCCCGTCTCGGCGCCTCCGGACACGCCGCCGCGTTCGACCCGACGAGGCCGTCCATCGACCGGCCCATCATCGGCATGATCCTGGCCAACGAGGTCCTCGACGCCCTGCCGACCCACCGGATCGTCGCGCGCGGGGGCGTCCTCCGCGAGATCGCGGTCGGCTGGCACGACGGACGGTTCACCGACATCGAGGTCGACCCGTCGACGCCGGCCCTGGCCGCCCGGCTCGCAGCGGAGGGCGTCAGCCTGGCCGACGGCCAGCGCGCCGAGGTCTGCCTCGCGCTCGACGGATGGATCGCCGGCGTGGCCGCCGACCTGGCGGCGGGCGTGCTGCTGATG
>DASYSM010000083.1:0-1606 GCA_036003325.1 Candidatus Limnocylindrales bacterium | reverse complement strand
ACCCCCGCCGAGCGCGGCGCCGATCGGCACCGCGAAGCCGATGCCGGCGAACGCATCCTCGCCAGCCGGGGCGGCGATCGACACGACGATGCCGATGACAAGCCCGTGTGCGTCCAGCAGCGGGCCACCTGAGCTGCCCGGATTAACCGACGCGTCGAACTGGATGAGCCCGGAGAACTTGCCGTTGCTGGTGTCCGCGGTTCGGTCAAGACCAGAGATCACCCCGGAGGACACGCTGTCAATCAGGCCGAGCGGATTACCGATGGCGACGACGGCCGCTCCCACGCCGGCGCCGCCGCCGACGGTGGCGGGCACGACGACCTGGGGTAGCTTCGCCGGGGCGAGGGTAGCGATGTCCCGCTTCGGGTCGGCGGCAGCGACAGTCGCGTTCGCCGTGGTGCCGTCGGCGAACGTAACGGTGATGGTCCCGCCTCTGGCGATGACATGATTCGCGGTCAGGATCGTGCCGTCGTCGGCCACGATGACGCCAGTCCCCAGCTCGTGACCGGCACGGACGATCACCACGGAGGGCGCGAGCCGCTGGTAGATGACTGGCACGGTCAAGCTGGCGGGGGTCGGGGTGGGGCGTGGCGTCGCGGCCTTTGCCGCAGGGGGCGTGCCGGCGAGCCGGGTCGCCAGCACCGCGATCACCGCGAGCAGGACCACCACGGCCGCTGCCCCGACGACGAGCAGGCGGCGCGATCCGCGGGCCCCGGGCGTGCGCGGTCCGGCGCCATCGACGCCAGCAGGCCCGGGGTCCATGACCTCACATTAAGTACAACAGTTAAGAAAAGGGTAAGCATACGCCCAGAAAGCGCGGAAGAAGGCAAACGTGTCATCGGGGCTGTTTCGTGGCACGCGCCGAGGTCACGAGCCGTGCTCCTTCCGGAAATGCGTGCCGAACCCGGCCATCCCGGAACCCGTCGGCCACCCCGATCGCGAGAGCGGGGGCGGGGACCCCGGGTGCCGACCGATCCGTACCGGAGTCGGGGCGACGGACTGAACGCTGTCGGCACTGCAGATCGCCGCGGGGTCGCTGACCGGCCCGAGCACCTGGCTGCTGGTCGGGATGGCGCCGGCCGGGACCCTGTGCCGCGGGGACCGGTCAAGGACCTTGCCCAGGTTCTCGGCATGAGCGTCCCTGGCCGTGAGCGAGTGCAGCCCGAAGGTGGCCTCGATCAGCTTCAGGGTTGATGTGTGCTCGAACGGTCCATGATGAACCACCTGGCGCCGCGCCAAGTTGGAGACCACGATGGCCGGTACCCGGAACCCGAGTTGCCGGTAGTCGGGAACCAACTGGCCGTCGGTCGGGGTGGTGCCGTCGCCGGTGTGGTCGACGTCCGCTGGGTTGGTGTCGTCGATGACTCGCGGCGGCGGCACGTGATCGTAGAACCCGCCCCACTCGTCGAAGGTGACGACCAGCACCGTGTTGTCCAGGTATCCGGCGCTGGCCAGGGCGTGATAAGTGTCGGCGATGAACCGTTCGCCGAGCCGGATGTCGGCCAGCGGGTGGTCATCGGCCGACGTGCCATTGCTCTCGGTATCGAAGGCCGGATCGACGAAGCTGACGTTAGGCAGGTTCCCCTGCGCCACCGTGTCGATGAAC
>DASYSM010000082.1:0-3370 GCA_036003325.1 Candidatus Limnocylindrales bacterium | reverse complement strand
GTGTCGACGCCTCGTCCGCCGTGCTCGACTCCTCGGTCACGCCTCCGCCCCGGGCAGCGTCGCCGCGCCGTCGAGCAGCGACCCGACCCGGCCGACATCGACGTTCCCGCCCGATGCGACCACCGCGACCCGCTCGCCCTCCCGGATCGGGATCCGGCCGGCGAGCACCGCGGCCAGCGCCGCCGCACCGGCCGGCTCGAGCAGCTGCTTCATCCGCTCGACGGCGAAGCGCATCCCGGCCTGGATCGTCGGGTCGTCGAGCAGCACGATGTCGTCGACGTAGCGCCGGCACAGCGCCATGGTCCAGGCGCCGGCGAACGGGGCGCCCAGGCCGTCGGCGACGCTCTGTGGCTGGATGACGACGACCTCGTTGGCCGCGAGGGCGAGCGTCATCGCATTCGAGCGTTCCGGCTCGACGCCGTAGACCCGGATCGCCGGCCGGCGCATCCTCAGCGCGGCCGCGATGCCCGAGATGAGCCCCCCGCCGCCGACGCCGACGACCACGACATCGAGGTCCGGGAGATCCTCGAGCATCTCGAACCCCGCCGATGCATGCCCGGCGATCACCGCCGGATCGTCGAACGGGTGGCACAGGACGAGGCCCTCGGCATCGCGGATGCGTTCCAGCTCGGCCAGGGTGTCGCCGACATGCGCCCCGTGGAGGACCACGCGCGCGCCGTAGCCGAGGCAGGCATCGACCTTGGACCGGACGGCGTTGGTCGGCATCACGACGGTCACCGGCACCCCGGCCGTGCGTCCGGCCCACGCATATGCCTGGCCCGCGTTCCCGGCCGATAACGTGATCGCGCCGCGTGCCGCCGCGTCCGGGCTGAGCGTCGCGATCTTGTTGGTCATCCCGCGGGCCTTGAACGACCCGGTCTTCTGCAGGTGCTCGGCCTTGATGTAGAGGCGGTCGTCACCGAGTCGGACGCCGGTCGCCGCCGTCGTCCACGTCGCAGCCGTGGCGGACGACAGCAGCGGCGTCCGGTGGACGATCCCGGCCAATCGCGCCCGCGCGTCCTCGAGCTCGCGCAGGGTCAGGTCGGGCGCCTGGTCTTCGGACATGGCGGCGAGTATCGCATGCAGTCCCGGCGACTTATGACGCGACTGCAAGGTCCGACGGCCGGTACGGCAAGGGGGTGAGAGGCGCCGCTCGGTAGGCTGGTTGTCTATCCAGGAGGCGGATCGATGCAGCACGCCAGTGGCACCTTCCAGGTCTCGAACATGAAGGACGAGCCGTACCGGGAGCTCGACAACGGCGGGAAGCTCACTCGGGCGACCGGCGACCAGGCCTACGCCGGCGACATCGGCGGCACCGGCGACGTCCAGTGGCTGATGTCCTACCGGTCCGACGGGACCGCCCATTTCGTCGGGATCTGGCGGATCACCGGGTCGGTCGGCGGTCGGTCGGGCGCGTTCGTGGTCGAATCGACCGGTGAGTTCGACGGCACCGCGAGCGCCGGGAGCCTGTCGGTGGTCGAGGGTCTCGGCGAGGGCGAGCTGGAAGGCATCCGCGGCAGCGGCTCCTTCCGGGCACCCGGCGGTGCGGACGCGACCTACGAGCTCGACTACCAGGTCGCCGAGCCGGCACGATCACGCGCAGACACGAACTAGTTGCGTGTTTGCGCAAGCGTTGATATGATGGTCGCGATGTTGGATCGCCTCCCCGTTTCCGAAGAGATCGACCGAACGCGCTACGCGGCGGTCGGTCGGGCGTTGTCGGACCCGAAGCGCCTGTGCGTCCTCGAATCGCTCGCCATCGGTGAGCTGTCGGTGACCGACCTGAGCGAACGGGTCGGCTGCCAGGTCCCCAACATGAGCCAACATCTCGCGGTGCTGCGCAGCGCCGGTCTCGTGACCACGCGCCGGGAGGGCACCACGATCTATTACCGCCTCACGGACCCGCGGGTCATCGAGGCATATCGTCTCATCCAGGACATCGCGCGCTAGGGCGCACAAGAAAGGACATCGAATCCCGATGGCGGAGATCAGGGTCGCGACCGACGCGAATTTCGAGGAGCTCGTCCTCAAGTCGGAGCGCCCGGTCGTGGTCGACTTCTGGGCCGCGTGGTGCGGGCCGTGCAAGATGGTCGCACCCGAGATGGAGAAGCTGGCTGCCAAGTACGACGGTGCGGTCGACGTGGTCAAGGTCGATGTCGACGCGAACCCGGGGCTGTCGCAGGCGTTCAACATCTTGAGTATCCCGGTCATCGCGTTCTTCAAGCCCGGCTCGCAGCCCCAGGGTGTGGTCGGCTTCCGGCCGCTCGAGCAGCTCGAGCAGACGTTCAACCTGGCCGAGTACGCGGTCGACAAGATCGACGTCGCTGCGCCCGCCGCCGACTGACCGTCCGGCACGCGGCACAAGGCACGACCCCGGTCATCGACCGGGGTCGTTTCGTTTCGTGGCGCGCGCGGTTCTTGCCCGATACCCTCCCCCAGGGTATCTGTCAATTTCTGGCTGCGGTTTCTGCCACCTACCCTCCCCGGTACTGGTAGTCACGGCTCTCCGGGGGTTGGCTGCCATCTCGCGCCGGCTTCCACGCTCGGATGGCGTGGCCTGAGCCTCTCGACGGACCGCGGGGCGGCTCTTCGGCGTCGCGGGATCGCGATCGGGTGCGCGCCGGGCCGTCGGGCCCCTGAGCCGTCGCCAGGTAGTCTCCCCCAGACGATCTGGCACGAATCGTCCGGATCTCCTGCCAGATATGCTTCAGCCGACTGATCGTCAGGATCAGACGTCGTTGCCGGCGCCAGATCGGCTCCCGCCACGCTCAGCTCGGCACGTTTGGCGGCGCCCGGCAGCACGGATCGTGCCCGCACGGTGCCCGGATCGTGCCGAAGAGTCTCCCCGAGACTATCTGTCAGAACCCGGAGGCGGCTTCTGCCACCTACCCTCCCGGGGACTGTTAGCGCGCTCAGTTGCGCGGCTCGGCGCGCCGATGCGCGGACGCCAGCCAGGCGACGGCCCGATCGGCCGCGTGATCGTCGAGATCGCGCGGTGCGAAGACGACCCAGCCCGGTCCACGGTCGGAGGGCGTCACGTCGGGCGTCCGGGCCGCTGCGTCGGCGACCGCCGGGTCGAGGGCGAACTCGGCCGAGCTCCCGTCGGCGCTGACCGAGGCGAACGGCCGGCCGGACCGGATCCATGTCAGCGAGCCGTCTGGCTCGCGCGCCGGTTCGGTCCCGGGCAGCTCGGCGGCCTCCTCCTCG
Organism: Candidatus Limnocylindrales bacterium; assembly: GCA_036003325.1. Taxonomy (GTDB): domain Bacteria; phylum Chloroflexota; class Limnocylindria; order Limnocylindrales; family CSP1-4; genus SPCO01. The sequence goes on along the minus strand of DASYSM010000082.1, from coordinate 163 downwards.
AGCAGATCGCGCAGGTTCACCCGCGCGCCGCCGCGAGGACGGCCTCGAGGTCGCCGAGGTGGTCCTCGTAGTGCGCCGTCGTCTCGTCATGGAAGAACTGCTGGTTGTCGGGATGCTTGAGCCAGCGGGTCTCGGGGACGACCGTCAGATAGCCACGCAGCTG
>DASYSM010000081.1:0-7931 GCA_036003325.1 Candidatus Limnocylindrales bacterium | reverse complement strand
CCCGCGCCGGGCACGTCGCGCACGCGCCGTCCGCCGGCCGCCTCGAGCGCGTCCGCGAACGCCGCGAGTCGGCGATCCAGCTCCTCGACGTCGGCCGCCGACGCTCCCTTCTGCGGGCCATAGACGGCGGCCGCGCCCGATGGTCCGAGCAACGGGTTCGAGACGTCGCATGCGACCGCCACGGTGAGGTCGGCCAGCCTGGGGTCGAGCCCTGCCAGGTCGGCCACGGCGGCGTCGCGATCGGCCAGCCCCCCGAGCGACCGCAGCAGGCCCGCCCCGCCGTCAGTGGTCGCGCTCCCGCCGATCCCGAGCACGATCGAGCGCACACCGGCATCCAGCGCGGCACGGATCAGGTCGCCGGTCCCGGCCGACGATGCCACGACCGCGTCACGGTCTTCCGCCGCCACACGCGACAGCCCGGACGCGGTGGCCATCTCGATGACCGCCCGGTCGCCGTCGGCCGATCGTAGCCAGCGCGCCAGGATCGGACGACCGAGCGGATCGGAGACGGCCGACTGCCGCCACTCCCAGCCGCCGGCCGCGGCGACAGCCTCGAGGGTTCCCTCGCCGCCGTCCGCGAGCGGGCAGAGCAGGATCGTGTCGGCGGGCCGGGCGCGGGTCCAACCATGCGCAAGAGCCCGCGCCACCCCGACGGAGGTCAGCGACCCCTTGAAGGAATCCGGCGCGATCAGGATGGTCTTCGGCATCGCGGCGTCCGCCCGCACCCCGGTCATCTCCATGACGCAGCGAGGTCGTGACGGGCCACGCCTGTCTCGCGCCGGACGACCGACCGGCCCCGCGCGCTCACCCGGAGCGGCGTCGTCGCGTCGCCGCGGGCACCGCCCGCGGCGGCCCGGCCACCTCGGCCACTCCCTCCGGCCGATGCCGTTCCATGTATTCCGGGATGCGGACCATCGGCGGTCGCTCCTGGTCGGCCAGCTCGATGACCTCGAGCGACAGCCGGCCACGCCCGGAGCGCGGCAGCTTCATGGTCGAGCCCATCTCCGCGAACAGCCGCGCCTTGCGTCGCTCCTCGAGCCGTTTCATGACGGCCTGGAGGATGACGAAGGACATCCGCGACAGGCCCTCGAGCTCCTGATTGCGATGGACCCGCCGTTCGAGGTCGACCTGGCCGAGCCCCTCGATGCCGAGCCGCTCCGTGGCGTCGATCAAGTGCCCGATCTCGACCGCGTAGCCGGTGAAGAACGGGATCGCCTCGAGCAGCGTGCGCCGTCCGGCGTACTCGCCCGCCAGCGGCTGGATCATCCCCGACAGCTCCGGGTAGAACAGGTTGATGAGCGGCCGCGCGACCAGCTCGGTGACCCGCCCGCCACCGCCCTCGGTCAGCACGCCGTGCTCGACGATCGGGCGTTGGTAGTATCCCTTGACGTACTGCAGCCGCGGCTCGTGGAGAAGCGGCCCGAGCGTCCCGTAGACCATCCGTTGGTGCCAGTTCTTCACGTCGGTGTCGGCCCACACGATGATGTCGCCGGTGCTCTCGTAGAGCGACTTCCAGAGCGCCTCGCCCTTGCCCGTGAACGAGCCGTAGCGCGGCAGGATGTCCGGATGCTGGACGACCCGGGCACCCTCGGCCTCGGCGATCTGGCGGGTCAGGTCGGTCGACGCCGAGTCGATGACCAGCACTTCATCGAGCAGCGGCACCCGGCCGACCATCTCGCGCATCGCGCGCCGGACGATCGGCCCGATCGTCTCCTCCTCGTTGAGGGTCGGGAGCACGAGGCTGATCGTCAGCTTCTGCTTCTCCTTCAACGTGACCAGGCGGCGCAGGTCCGAGAACTCGGCGTGGTGGAAGTTCGATTCACCGAACCAGCGCTCGACTCGGACCGGGACGGCACGCGCCTCCTCCGCGGCGCGGTCGGCGGCGGCCAGCGTCTCGGCCCGGGCCGCGAGCTGGTCGAACGTCGTCCGTTCGATGGTCTCGCGCGTCTTGACGACCATGACGCTCGAGCGTGCGCGGGCGGCGATCGCCTCGGGCAGCGAGCCGAACAGGTACGACTCGCCGTCGGCGCCGCCGGGCTGTGCGGATGCGCCCATGACCACCAGGTCCGAGCGCTCGGCCTCGCGCAGGATCGCGTTGCGCACGTTGGGCGCCTCGCGCAGGACGGCCTCGGAGCGGCCGCCGATGTGTTGCTTGATGAAGGCGGCCAGGGCGCGTTCGGCCTGGGCCCGGACGGCCAGGGTGATGCCCGGCGGGACGAGATGGAGGACGACGACCGTGGCGTCGTGGTGGCGAGCGACCGCGTCCGCGAAACGGAGTGCCAGCTCGGCGTGCGGTCCGCCCCGGACGGGGACGAGCACGCGGCGGATCTCCTTCGACCCGCGTTGCTTGACGACGGCGATGTCGCATGGCGACTCACGCACCACCTCGTCGATGGTCGGCGAGAAGACGGTCGGGCCGGTGCCGTCACGGCCGCCGGCCGCGCGCCCGCCCCAGCCGAAGATGATGAGGTCGGCCTCCTGCTCGGCCGACGCCTCGACGATCCCTTCCGCGGCGTGCCGCCCGATCCGCACGATCGGGTGGATGGCCGTGCCGTCCGGGGCGTAGTCGAGGACGCGTTGGAGGAGGCGACGCGCGTGGCGGGCCCGGGTGGCGCCCTCGGACAGCGGCATCCCTTCGGGCACCTCGACGATCCCGAGCGCCGACAGCTCGCCGGCCCGTGGGTCGACCATCGCCGCGCCGAGCTTGATCAGCTCCTCGGCCGTCATCGGGTTGGCGACCGGGATCAGGATGCGGACCGGGAGCGGCGCCTTCGGACTCATCGGGCGTTCACTGGGCGGTCCCCGCGACCGCCTCGTTCCAGCGCGTGACGAGGTACGGCTTGAGCAGCTCGAACTCGCGGGCCTGGCGCTCGACCCGCTCCTCGGCCTGGTCGGTCGTCACGCTGCGGTTCTCGATGACGAAGCTCCCGACCCGCCCGAAGTAGATCGGGACGAGCGCCGCGACCAGCGTCTCGAGCGACGGCTTCGGATCGCGCGCGGCGATGATCAGGTCGTACACGACACGCGCCCAGACGTCGTCCGGGAAGTGGAAGGCCGCCACCGCGTCGGCCATCTCGAGCGTGGTCGCCTTGGTCGAGGCGACGTCGCCGCCCACCCCGAGCCGCGACCGCGCGGCATCCTCCAGGCGACCTGCCTCGGCGGCCAGCTCGAGGACCGTCTCGAGCGTCGCCGGGGCGAGCATCCTGGCCCACGTGTCGGTGAGCGTCAGCGACCCGGCGTGGAACTCGGACAACAGCCGGAACGTGTTCACCTCGAGCGGCGGCGGCTCGATGATCCGCTCGAAGCCGTACGCCGGGACGTCATGGCTGCCGTGGATCCCGAGCCACTGGTCGGGGTACCGGTTGGCCAGGCGCAGGATGGTGCCGACGACCTGGCGGAACATCGGCCCGAGGTCGGAGCCCGGGTCCTTCGGATCATGGATCTTGGCGCCCAGGCGGGTCTGGCAGACCGCGAAGCCGGCGGTCACCGCGGACGTCGTCATCCAGATGTCGATGCCGAAGCGGCTGATGTCGGGCGTCCAGTCGTCGAGCTCGAGGTAGTGCCGGACGAGGTCGCCCGAGACCCCGAAGTCGCCACCGATCGGCTGGCGGATGCGGTGGCCGTAGAGCGCCCTGGTCAGTGGGTAGGTGACGGTGTTGGTGATCGTCCCGTCGTACTTGTAGCGGGCGTACAGCGGCGCCACGAAGTCGTAGCCGCCCTTGACGATGGGTCCGGCCAGCAGCTCGATCCACTCCGGGACGATGGACCGCAGGTCGGAGTCGACCACGACCAGCGCCTGGACCTGGAGCGCGTCGGCGATCTCGAAGATCGTGCGCAGGGCGGCGCCCTTGCCGCCGACACCGTCGATCTCGGGATAGGTCAGGCTGACCCGCTCGAGCCGGTTGGTCGGGCGGACGAGGAGGATCTGCTCGATATAGTCGGGCGGCTCGGTCTCGACCACGACGCGCCCGGTGCCATCGGGCGACCCCGCGTCCGAGTTGACCAGCACGGGATGGAGGTCCGGGAAGTACTGGACCAGCCCGGCCTGCGCGGCGCGGACGACATAGCCGATCGTGGCCGCGTTCTTGAAGCTCGGGATCCCGACCATGATGTCGGCCCGGCCGAGCCGTTCGATGTCGTCACGGATGGCCGGCGCGAGCGTGGTTTGGGGCACGGCGTCACCGTACCACCCTCAGCGGCGCGGCATCCCGCTGACGACCCACTCGGGGTTCGATTCGCCCGGCCGGTAGCGGCTGTTGGCGGCCTTGAACGTCAGGCCCTCGAAGCCCTGCGCCCGCCACGAGCCCACCCAGGTGTGGATGGGCGGCCGGACGTAGGCCCCGACGCGGACGTAGTCCGACTCGACCAGGACGCTCTCGAGCAGCCGCCGGCGCTCGAGGAGCGGCACGTCGAGCAGCGACTCGTCGTCGATCCAGAGCACGTCGGTGACGACCAGGCGGACCTCGTCATCGGGCTCGAAGGTCACCGCGTCGAGCGCGCCTTCCTTGAGCTTCACCGTGTCGGCGGCGCGGTCGCGACGAAGGCCGAACAGGGTCGACATCGACGGCAGGTCGTCGGACCACAGGTAGACGCTCCCGGCGGCCCCGCCCTGCTTGGTGACGAAGCCATCGATGACGAGCGCCTCGGCCTGGGCACCCTGGATCAACCCCCTGACGATGCGATCGACGTCGGGGATCGGCTCACCGTCCGCGTCGACGATGACGGCTCCCTCATCGTCGATGGCGGCGAGGGCACGGAGGCCGACCCACAGCGGCTCCACGATCGGGTCGACGACCTTCTGCGGGGCGCCCTTGGCATAGACCTGCGGCCGCAGGGAGGCGAGCATGTCGCGCGGGCTGGTCGCGCCTGACCGTCCCTCGTCCTCTGACATGCCCACATCCTACCCAACCGGCCACGGCTATCATCGGTCGGTGACGAGCGCCGCACAGTCGAGCGGTCAGGGGTCCTCAACCGTCCGTCCCGGTGGCCTGGCCGGGATGACGCCGTCCGGCCGGGCGATCGTGCCGGCCTCGTGGGCGCTGTACGACTTCGCCAACACGATCTTCTCGTTCGCGGTCGTCTCGGTCGCGATCGGCCTGTATCTCGTCAACGACCACCAGTTCGGGGAGCGCGACGGCAACGCGCTGCTGTCCCTCGCGGTCGTGGTCAGCGTCGGCATCAACGCGTTGGTGTCGCCGATCCTGGGCGCGTTCTCCGACCGTGGCGCCGGGCGGATGCCATTCCTCCTGTTCTTCACCGCGCTGTGCATCGGAGCCACGTTCTTCATCGCGGATGTCCCGCCGACCGTCGGGCTGGCCCTGTTCATCGTCGCCAACTTCGCCTACCAGGCAGCCCTCATCTACTACGACGCCACGCTCAAGACGGTGAGCTACCCCGACACGCGTGGCCGGCTGTCCGGGATCGGGACCGCCGTCGGGTACCTCGGGACGGTGTTCGCGGGGCTGGTGATCCTGCTCCTCGCCGTCCCGGTCGCCGACCGGTTCCGGGTCAGTGCGATCCTGTTCCTGGTCTTCGCGATCCCGATCTTCCTGTTCGTCCGCGAACGACGGGTGCCGGGCGTCTCGGTCGTGTCCGCGGCCGACGTGCGCGACTCGTTCGGCCAGCTGCGGCGATCGATCGCGCACGCGCGCGAGGTCCCAGGGCTCGGCCGGTTCCTCCTTGGCCGGTTCTTCTACTCGGATGCGGTCAACACGGTCATCGTGGTCATGAGCGTCGTGACGGTGAAGGTGTTCGGCCTGTCCGACGCCGACACCGTGTCCGTGCTGCTGTCGTTGACCCTGGTGGCCATCGCGATGAGCTTCGTGTGGGGCTGGCTGGCCGACCGCCGCGGCCCGAAACGGACGCTCGTCTGGGTCCTCGCCTCGTGGGCGGTCGGACTGATCATCGGCGGCATCGCGATGGGCTTCGGGCCCGCCGGGTTCCCGCTCTTCCTGGTCGCCGGGGCGATCCTGGGCAGCGGCCTCGGCGGCGTCCAGGTCGCCGACCGGGTGCTGATGGTCCGGCTGTCGCCGCCCGACAGGATCGGCGAGTTCTTCGGCATCTATGGACTGGTCGGCAAGGGGAGCCAGGTCGTCGGCCAGACCCTGTACGGGGTGATCCTGTTCCTGCTGCTCGACTCGCTCGGGCGGGGCGCGTATCAGGTGGCCGTCGTCACCCTGCTGGCGACGATGCTCATCGGCCTGTGGCTGGTCTGGCCGGTCCGCGACGACTGGGCGGGGTCCGGCGAGAACGTCCTGCCGGAGTCGATGGGTCCGGTCGCGCCGCCCGAGCGGCTGGCACCGGCGGGCGGGCCGCTGGAACCGCGCTGAGCCGGGGCTCGGGGCGGGATCTCAGCCTCGGGCCGCCCGCCCGGCGCGACACGCACTCGTCCCCGGTGGGCCCAGAACAGGGTCGGTGAGCGGCCTCTCGATGTCCGGATCAGTCGGGATAGCCATCGGGATGTCCACGGCGCCACGCCCAGGCCGATCCGACCATGGCCTCGAGCTCGGGTCGCGCGGGCCGCCAGCCGAGGATCTCGGCGGCTCGTGCCGAGCTCGCCACGAGAACCGGCGGGTCGCCCTCGCGGCGCCGGCCGACGGTGTGAGGGATGGGGCGGCCGACGACGGCCTCCGCCGCGGCGAGGACGTCGCGGATCGAGAACCCGCCACCGTTGCCGAGGTTCAGGGCGAGCGCCTCGTCCGTTCGCGCGTCGCCCGGAGCGGTCGCCTCGAGAGCGAGCAGGTGCGCGTCGGCGAGGTCGGCCACATCGATGTAATCGCGGATGCATGTCCCGTCCGGCGTCGGGTAGTCGTCGCCGTACACGGTGAGCTCCCCTGTGCCCTCGGCGGCAGCGAGAACGGTCGGGATGAGGTGCGTCTCGGGGTCGTGATCCTCGCCCAGGCTCGCGGTCGCCCCGGCGACGTTGAAGTACCGCAGCGAGATGCTCCGAAGCCCGTAGGCCCGGCCGTACCAGGCGAGGGCGGTCTCGAACGTCCGCTTGGTCTCGCCATATGGGTTGATCGGCCGGAGCGGGGCGCTCTCGTCGATCGGCGTGCCGTCCGGGACGCCATAGACGGCGGCGCTCGAGGAGAACACGAGGCGCCCGATGCCGACCGCGCGCGCCGCCTCGAGAAGGGTCACACCGCCGGCGACGTTGTCCCGGTAGTACCGCGACGGGTCGGCGATCGATTCACCCACCTGCGAACGCGCGGCGCAATGGAGGATGGCCTCGATCCGTTCGGTGTCGAGCAGTCGGGCGAGCGAGTCGCGGTCTCCGTAGGACGCGACATGGAGGCGGGCGCCCGCGGGGACCGCGGCGCGATGACCGGTGGTCAGGTCGTCGAGGACGACCACCTCGTGGCCTGCGGCGATGAGAGCCTCACTGGAGACGGAGCCGACGTAGCCGGCGCCGCCGGTGACCAGGATCCGCGTCATGGCCGACGGGTCTGTCGCGCACGGACGGTCATCCGCGTCGGAACAACCGATCGAGGAACGACCGACGTGTCGGTTGCGGCGGCTCCCATGCGTCGTCGAGCGGAGCAGCCTCGCGCGGGTCAACGATGTCTTCGAGGTCGGGTTGGGTCTCGGTCGCCGCCTCCGGGACTGCGGGAGCCTCTGGCTCGGGCGCGATCTCGCGCTCGGCCGCGACTCCGGGCGCAGCAGTCGCGTCGGGCTCGGCCGCGCCATCGGTCTCGGGCTCGGCGGCGCCTTCGGGCTCGGCGGCGAGTTCGGGTTCAGCATCGGTCTCGGGCTCGGCATCGGCCACCTCGGTCTCCCCCGCGACCTCGGGCTCGGCCGCCAACTCGGCCGCGACGTCGGGCTCGGACGCGCCATCGGGCTCCGCCGCGACCTCGGGCTCGACGGCCTCCTCGGCCTCCGCCGCGACGTCGGGCTCGGCCGCGTCATCGGCCTCCTCCGCGACGTCAGGCTCG
>DASYSM010000080.1:0-3596 GCA_036003325.1 Candidatus Limnocylindrales bacterium | reverse complement strand
ACCCTCGCGTTCCTGTTCACGGACATCGCCGGGAGCACCCGCCTGTGGGAGAGCTCGCCCGAGGCGATGACCGTCGCCCTCGCCCAGCATGACGCGATCCTGCGCGACGCCATCGAAGCGGCGACCGGACATGTGGTGAAGACGACCGGCGACGGCATGATGGCGGTCTTTCCGACGGCCGCTGCCGGCGTCGCTGCCAGCCTGGCGATCCAGGAGAAGCTGGCGAGGGCGACGTGGGCGGAGACCGGACCGCTGCGGGTGCGCCTTGGCATCCACGCCGGCGAGGCCGAACGGCGCGGCGACGACTATTTCGGGCCCACCGTGAATCGGACTGCCCGGATCATGGCCGCCGGGCACGGGGGCCAGGTCCTCCTGTCGGCGGCGGCCGCAGCTCTCGCCGCGGACGGCCTGCCCGATGGCGCGAGCCTGCGCGATCTCGGCGAGTACCGGCTCAAGGACCTCGGTCGCCCGGAGCGCCTCTTCCAGCTCGTCCATCCGGCGCTCGCGTCGAGCTTCCCGGCGCTGACCACGCTCGACCACGCTGCCGGGAACCTGCCGGTCCGGGGGGCGCCGTTCGTCGGTCGTCGAGCCGAGCTGGACGAGGTGGAGCGCCGCCTCGAGGACCCCTCCGTCCGCCTGCTGACCCTGACCGGGCCGGGCGGCACGGGCAAGACCAGCCTCGCGATCCAGGCTGCCGCGGACCAGCAGGAACGGTTCCGCGACGGCGTGTCGTTCGTCGACCTGTCGACGGCGCGGGACGACGACGGGCTGGCGATCGCCCTGGGCCGCGCCATCGGCGTCACCGAGGCGCCCGGCCGGTCGCTCATCGGCGACATCACCGACAGGCTGCGCGACCGCCAGATGCTGCTCCTGCTCGACAACTTCGAACAGGTGACCGCTGCCGCGCCCATGACCACCCGGCTGCTGGCGGACTGTCCCGAGATCACGCTGCTGGTCACCAGTCGCGAGCCGCTCCACGTGCGGCTCGAACACGTCTTCGCCGTCCCGCCGCTCGCCCTCCCGCCGGAGGGTCATGGACGCGTGTCGGCGGCGCAGTACGAGGGCTTCGAGGCGATCGCGCTCTTCGTCGAGCGGGCGCGGACGGTCCGCCCCGACTTCCATCTCGACGACGACAATGCCGCGGCCGTGGCCGACATCTGCCGACGGCTCGACGGCCTGCCGCTGGCCATCGAGCTCGCCGCCGCGCGCCTGCGGCTGCTCTCGCCGCAGGCGTTGCGGGACCGGCTCGGACACCGCCTCGAGCTGCTCAGGAGTTCGAGCCGGGACCTGCCCGAGCGCCAGCAGACGCTCCGCGCGACCATCGAATGGAGCTATCAGCTGCTCGAGCCCGGCGAGCAACGCGTGTTCGACTCGTTGGCGGTCTTTGCCGACGCGGACGTGTCGTCGGTCGAAGCGGTCATCGCCGCGACCGATACCGTCGCGGCGACGGAGGTCGACGTCATCGAGGCGCTGGCCTCGCTGGTCGAGAAGAGCCTCCTCCGCCAGGTCGATCCGCCCCATGGCGAGCCACGTCTGCGGATGCTCGAGACCATCCGTGAGTACGCCACCGAGCGGCTCGATGCGAGCCCGCTGGGTGGCGCCGTCCGGCGGGCACACGCGACCCACTACGCGGAGCTCGCCGGCCGGCTGCGGGCCGAGCTGGTCGGAACGGGACGGGACCAGGCGATGACGGTCATGGCCACCGAGGTCGGGAACCTGCGGGTCGCCTGGCGCTTCTGGACCACCGAGTCCGACCTCGGACAGCTGACCAGGCTGGCCGACAGCCTGCTCATCCTCAACGAGGCGCGCGGCTGGTATCACGACTGCGTCCTTCTGACGACCGACCTGCTCGCCGTCCTGTCGAGGACGAGCTCGACTCCTGAGCTGGTCGGGAAGGAGATCGCGATCCGGTTGGTCCTCGCCCGTGCGCTGATGGCGACCCAGGGCCTCACCCCCGAGGTCGCGGCCGCATACGAGCAGGTCCTGACGCTGTTCGAGCGCGGGGACCAATCCCACCAGCAGTACTGGGTGTTGCGGGGGCTCGCCAACGTCTACATGCTGCGGACCGAGTTCGGCAAGAGCAACGAGCTCGGGCACAGGATCCTCGCACTGGGCGAGGAGCAGGACGATCCGAGCATGCGGATCGATGGCCACCTGATCATCGGCGCGACGAGCGCCTTCGAGGGCGAGCTCCAGGCCGGGCTTCGACACCTCGATGCGGCGATCGGCCTGTCCGCGCTCGGTCCGGCGCGGACGTTCGGGTCGCGGGCGGGCAACGACCCACGCGTCGCGAGCCTGACGACATCCGCTTTCGGCCTGTGGCTGGCCGGACAGCCGGACCTGGCGCTCCGACACGCCGACGAGGCCGTCGACCTTGGCCGCAGTCTCGATCATCCCTACACATCGGCCTACGCCCGGTTCCATGCCGGGCTTCTGTGCTGGTGGCGGCGCGAACCGGAGGCGGCGCTCGAGCACGCCAACAGCCTGCTCGAGATCGCGGACGAGTACGACTTCCGGATCTGGGCAGCCGTGGGTGCGTGCCTGCAGGGCGCCGGACAGGTTGGGACCGGCGAGGTCGATACCGGTCTCGGCCGGGTTCGCGACGGCATCGCCGCCTACCAGGGACTGGCGGCGCCCCCGGTCTTCTGGCCGATGCTCCAGTTCGTGGCGGCGGGTGCGAGCCATCTGGCCGGCCGGTCCGGCGACGGGCTCGGTCCGATCGAGTCGGCCATCGCGCTGGTCACGAGCGACGGCGGGACCGGCGGCATCCTGGCCCCGGAGATGACGCTCCTTCGCGGCGACATCCTCGCGGCGTTGGCAAGTGACGCCGCAGCCGGCTCCGCGGTCGAGGCCGTGTACCAGGCCGCGCTCGACGACGCCCGGGAGCTCGGGGTCCGGATGTCGGAGCTCCGCGCCGCGACCCGATTGTCCCGCTCGGCGACGCCCGACTCGCGCGCCCGACGGATGCACGAGCTGCGGTCGATCTACGACACCTTCACGGAAGGGTTCGCGACGCCTGACCTGATCGACGCCCGCGAGGTGCTGGAGGGCTGACCCGGCGCCGCTTGCCGGGGGCCGAGCGGCCCGGCGGCCAGCGGGCCGGCGCGGGCAGCGCGTCCTGGCCCGGCTCGGCGCTCGCCTGCGTCTCGACGGGCCGGCGCTCCCCTTGGACGCGGTGGCCGCGTTATCAGTCTGGCGGAGCATATCTGGCAGGAATCGCTGCCTATTCCTGTCAAATACCCTCGCGTGGACTGTTAGTCATGGACCGGGCCCCGGATTCAGGGTCTCGGGCGCCGCTTCGCCCATCGTCCGAGCGTGGATCCGATCGGCCAGAAGGCGTCGATCGTCGAATCCCCTGACTACCAGTCTGGGGGAGACTATCTGGCAGGATCGCCCACGCCACGCTCGCCGGGGCCACGTCGGCCCTCGGCCACGCCACGGCCCCCCGCCGGCCAGCGCCGCGCGGACGCCACGGCCCGCGGCCCGCGCGAACGCCACGGCCCGCGCGAACGCCACGGCCCCCATGGCCCCACGGCCCCCACGGCCCCACGGCCCGCCGCGCACTACATCTCGCCGCCGAACGCCCCTTCGATATC
>DASYSM010000079.1:0-4144 GCA_036003325.1 Candidatus Limnocylindrales bacterium | reverse complement strand
CCGTTCTTCGTCTACGCGGCGATCCTGTTCGCCTTCTCGGCGCTCGTGTCGGCCGTCCACGTGCCGGGCGGGACATTCATCCATTCGGCCGTGGCGCTCGCCCCGTACAGCTACATCCTGGCGCTCGAGGGGATCGTCATCGCCATCGGCTGGGTGGCGGCACGTCGCCCGTCATGGGACCAGGAGACTGCGCTCCGAGTCTTCGGCGGCGCGACCATCGCCTTCGCCGTCGGTGCCGCGGTCCTCGGGTCGCTCGCGGTCCACGCTTCCTGGGCGGCACGCGCGGACCAGTACCAGGCGGTGGCCGCCGCGCTCGACGCGGCCGGCGCCCCGGCGAGCGACCGAGTCATGTCGATCGACGCTTCGAGCGCCAAATACTGGTCGGGGCACGGTGGGGTCGTCCTGGTCAACGATCCGCTCGACACGATCCACGACGTCGCCAGCGCCTACGACATCCGCTGGCTGGTGCTCGACCGAGCCGATGCGGTCAGCGCGGTCGCCCCGATCCTCGACGGCGCTCCGCCGCCCGCCTGGCTCGGCCCGCCGATCCTGACCCAGGGGTCCCCGACCCAGCTGGCGGTCTACCCGGTCATCTCGGCGCCGGCTGTGGTGGCCACACCGTGACGCGGCGCGAGGCCGTCGCCTCGGCGGTCGGGGTGTTCGTCGTCGCATTCGTCGTGCGGGTCGTGTTCGCCTCGCAGATCGTGTTCCCGAAGCCGGAGGACACGGCCTACTACGTCGGCGTGGCACGCAACCTCGTCGAGGGACGCGGTCTCGTGTCCGACGCGCTGTGGAGCTACCAGACGCCACCCCTCGCGTTCCCGCGTGCGGCGTTCGAGGTGTGGCTCCCGCTTCCCTCGCTGCTTGCCGCCATCCCGATGGCATTGCTCGGGGCGACCTTCGCGGCAGCCCAGTGGTCGTCGGTCGTGCTCGGGGCGCTCGTGCCCATGCTCGCGTGGAGGCTGGCCGCGGACGTCGCCGAGGAACGCGGTCTGGCGGCCGGCCGTTCCCGCGTCCTGGCCCTCGGGACCGGGCTGACGTGCGCGGTCTACCTGCCGCTGCTGCTCCACTCCGCCCTCCCCGACTCGACGATGCCGTTCGCGGTCCTCGCCCTCGCCGCGTGCCTGGTGATGGCGCGCATCGCCCGCGAGCCGCGGGGCGGCCATCTCCTCGACCCGCGTGTCCTGGGCCTCGGCGTGCTCATCGGCCTGGCCGCCCTGACCCGCAACGAGGCGATCTACCTTGGTCTCGCCTGGCTCATCGTGGCCGCCGGGATCGGCGATCTGGACCGCCGCGCCCGGGCCCGGCTGATCGCCGCGGTCGCCGGTGTTGCGGTCCTCGTCTTCCTGCCCTGGGCGATCCGCGACTGGCTCACGTTCGGCAGCCCGCTCCCCGGGCAGGCGGTGGCCAACGCGTTCTCGATCAGCGGCTTCGACATCTTCGCCTGGAACGACCCGCCGACCCTGTCGCGCTACCTCGCCGTCGGGCCGGCACGGCTGGTCGAGATGCGGGTCGAGGGTCTCGCCCACAACTTCTTCAGCGTGCTGCTGCTGCCGGGCCTGCCGGTCTCGCTGATCGGCTTCATCGGGCTGCCATGGGCGATCCGCGGCGCGGCCATCCGACCGGTCGTCATCGTCAGCTTCGCCACCTTCCTGGTGACCAGCCTGGTCTTCCCGGTCGCGACGACATGGGGGACCTTCCTGCACGCCGCCGGCCCCTTCCAGGTGCTGCTGGTGGTGTCGGCCCTTCTCGCACTCGACGCGCTGATCGCCAGGGTCGCGGCTGCGCAGGGCTGGACCCGGCCGGTCGCCTGGCTCGGACCGTTGCTCGGGATCTTCGGGTCCGTGCTGTTCTCCGTCGCGCTCCTGCCGTCCTTCGGCTCGGGATCGAGCGGCACGGCGGAGCAGTACCGTCAGCTGGCTGCGGCGATGGCGGACATCGGGCACCCGCTCGATGGCTCGAGCGGACCGGTCATCACCAACTTCCCGATCTGGATGGCGGAGACGCAGCGCATCGACGCCCTGGCACTCCCCGACGAACCGCCGCGCGACGTCCTCGACCTCGCCTCGACGTTCGGCGCGGGACTCGTCGTCCTGCTCGATGCCGACAGCACGCACTGGCCGCACGACATCGATGCCGGTGTCGACGGCAGCACATGCTTCCATGAGCTCGACCTGGGCGCCGCGCCGAGCCGTTCGCCCGGAGACGCACTGGGCACGACCCGTGCGTTCGAGATCGTCTGCCCATGAAAGGCGACCCCTATACTCACAGTCCGATGGAGCCAGCACGCGCCGGGACCGAGACACGGGACAGTCGCTTCGACGGACTCCACGCGGAGGCGAAGGCGGCGGTCGGCTATAGCGCGAACACACTCCGCAGCGTGCGCGAGCGGTACCGCGAGGCCTACTCCGACTCGCTTGGTCTCTGGCAGGAGCTCCGCGACCAGCTGGACCTGGTCGATCGCACGCCGCCGGACGGCGTGTGGCAGACGAGCACCGCTCCGATCGACCGGGCGGCGGACGCGGCCGAGGCCGGCGCCGACGACGCTCGCCGGCGGGCGCTCCGCGGTGACGTCGACACGTTGACCGCGGACCTCGGCGACCACCAGGCCGAGCTCGCCAAGCTCGAGCTCGCCGAGCGGACGCTCGAGCGGACGTGGCTGTTCCTCGAGCGTGGCGACGCGACCCTGCTGACCGAGGTCGGCGGCCCGACGACAGCAGGCGACGTCCAGATGCGGATCGTCGAGGCGCAGGAGGCCGAACGCTCGCGACTGGCCCAGGAGATCCACGACGGCCCGGCGCAGGCGCTCAGCAACACGATCTTCCAGGTCGAGTACATCGAGCGCGTCATCGACTCCGATCCGATGCTCGCCCGCACCGAGCTGCGCCTGTTGCGCGAGCTGCTCCGTCGCGAGCTGGGCGACGTGCGCGCGTTCATCAGCCAGCTGCGGCCACCGCTGCTCGATCAGCTCGGGCTCGACGGCGCCATCGCCGATTCCGTCGAGTACACGCGGACCCTGACCGGGATCGACATCGAGCTCGACCTGACCGCCCCGACCGATATCCTGAGCGACGGGCAGCGCACGGTCGCCCTGCGGGTCACCCAGGAGGCCCTGCAGAATGTCCGCAAGCATGCCGAGGCGAGCACCGTCGTCGTGGCGACCCGCCTCGACGATGACGGTTGGTCGCTCGAGGTGCGCGACGACGGTCGCGGTTTCGATGTGGGGGCGGTGGCGGCCCGTGGTCGCCGGAACTTCGGGCTCCAATTCATGCGCGAGCGTGCCGAGCTGATCGGCGCCCGTTTCGACGTACGATCGCGGCCGGACGGCGGGACCGTCGTCCGCCTGGCGATACCGACCGGACCCGCCACGGGAGAGGAGAGCTCATGAGTGCCATGGACTACAGCGGGCCGGACCGCCGGCGCGGCGGACCGGATCGCCGCGCCGTCGACGAGGTCACGAGGATCCTCGTGGTCGACGACCATGCCCTGTTCCGGATGGGGATCGCCAACATCCTCGGGCACGAGCCCGACTTCGAGATCGTCGCGGAGGCCGAGGACTCGCGCAGCGCCATCGACCGCGCCCTGGAGACGTCGCCGGACATCATCCTGATGGACCTCTCGCTGCCGGCCCCGGGCGGCATCGAGACCACCCAGCGGATCAAGCGCGAGCTTGCGAGCACCGGGATCATCGTTCTGGCCCAGAGCGAGGACGAGGACGCCCTGTTCGACGCGATCAAGGCCGGTGCCGCGGCGTTCATCCTCAAGGACGTCGGGCCCGACGACCTGGTCACCATCATCCGGCGCGTCGCGGGCGGCGAGTTCCTGATCAATGACAAGGTCTTCTCGAAGCCGGCGGTCGCCTCACGGGTGCTCAAGGAGTTCCGCGAGCTGGCCGTCTACGGACAGGACGCCGCCCCGATCTTCGCGCCGCTCTCGCCACGCGAGGTCGAGATCCTCGACAACATCGCCCAGGGGATGACCAACAAGCAGGTCGCCTACGCGTTGTCGATCAGCGAGCAGACCGTCAAGAACCACATGAGCTCCATCCTGCGCAAGCTGTCGGTCAACGACCGGACCCAGGCCGTCGTCTACGCGATGCGCCAGGGCTGGATCCGGATGCCGGAAGACTGATCGCCGTCACGAT
>DASYSM010000078.1:0-6400 GCA_036003325.1 Candidatus Limnocylindrales bacterium | reverse complement strand
CCCTGGGCCGAGCCCGGCCCGCAGCCGCCGACCGATCCACAGTCGGAGTCGAGGACCACGACGTGCCACGTCCCGAGGTCGTACGAGTACCAGCTCGTGCCCTGCGGTGCTGCCGCGGCCCCGAAATATCCGAGGTAGCCGGCGAGGTCCCTGGTCTGCCAGTCGTGATTGCCGGGCGCCGGCCGCGTCCGGTCCTTGAACGCTCCCCAGGTCGGGTCGTAGCAGTTCCGGAAGTCGTCGGCCGAGCCGTTCTCGTAAGCGTTGTCGCCGGCGGTGAAGACCGCTGCGGCGGGGATGCCCTCGACAAGAGACGCCGTCGCGCTGTCGTCGTCCAGCCCGCACGCGGCGATGTCTCCGGCCCCGACCAGGACAGGGTCTGCCGACGGGCTGGGGCTCGATGACGTCGGGCTCGCCGAGGTCGGGCTCGAGGACGGTTCGCCGGATGCCTCGGCCGACCGCGTCGCGGACGCCGTCGGGGCCGGCGTCGGGGCTCCGGCCGACGGGGTCGCCGACTGCGTGGCCGAGGCCACCCCCGCGCCCCCGTCCCGCGACTGCAGGATCAGCGTCGAGAACCCGAAGAACAGGATGAGCGTCGCCACGAACGCCACGGCCGCGACCGCGACATCCCGTGCGAGATCGCGGGCGGGTGGGCGGCGCGGCGGTGGGTCGGTCGACGGGGAGGTCATCGCGACAGCGTAGCCGTCAGCCCGCGGCGACCTCGTCGAGCGCGGTCGCGAACCGCGGCTCGCCGGCATTCGCCAGCAATCGATCGAAGCCGGCCGTGGCATACGCCACGAAGTCGACGTCGAGGCTGCTGACGCCTTGCTGGAGGACGCCCCACATCGCCTCGCGGAAGTCCGACACGATGCGCATCATCGTGAGCCGGGCGAGTCGGTCGGTCCGCACCTCGCCGTCGTAGGCCTCGAGCAGGATCCGATCCTCGTCCGGCGTCAGCGCGTGGTTGATGCTGAAGTTGCCAAGGTCGAAGAACGGGTCGCCCATCCCGGCGTATTCCCAGTCGATGATCCGGATCCGCGTGCCGTCGTCGATGAAGTTGGCGTTGAGCAGGTCGTTGTGGCACGGCCGCAGCTCGATCGGGTTCGCCAGGAGGGCCAGCTCGATCCGCCGCCCGACCGCGGAGGCGAGCTCGTACGCGGGCGGGATGACCACGCCGCGGGCCATCGCCAGCGCCCGATACGCCTCGCAGATCCGGAGCGGGACGAACAATCCGGGGATCGCCGGGCCGTCGTGGATCCGCCGGAGCGAGTCGGCGACCCGCCGCAGTGTCTCCGGACGATGGACCGCCTCGTCACTGACCGGCGATCCCTCGATGAACCGCGTCACGAGGTAGCCCTCTGGCCGGATGAACGCGGTCACCTCCGGACCGACCCCAACGCCGGCCGCCGCGACGGTCGCCGCATGCTCCACCTCGCGGGAGATCCCGAGGAGGTGGGTGTCGTTGCCGGCCAGCCGGATGACCCAGCGGTCATCGGTCCCGGCCGCGTCCACCCGGAAGTTCCGGTTGGTGATGCCGCCCGACAGGGCGGTCAGTGTCAGGTCGCGCCCGGCGATGTCCGGGACCTTCTGCATGGCCCGGACGAGGTCGTCGTACAGCGGGCCACGCAGGATCGCGTCATCGGTCACTACCCGATGACGCCCTCACCGGTCACCGCGTCCGGCGCGATCTCGACCGCCCGGCCACGGACCGCGACGAGGTAGTAGATCGAACCGACGACCAGCAGCAGGCCGACCAGGGTCTCGAACAACGGCCATGCGGGCAGGCCCGTCACCGGCTGGCCGCCGACGGTGAACAGCTTGTCGATCAGCGGGTTCCAGTACGACCGGCCGCTGCTGCCGAAGTCGCCGAACAGCTCGGGTGACGCCCACAGGGCGATGTTGACCAGCATGATCGCGCCCCAGATCAGGGCGAGGATGTTGATCGGCATGCCCCACCGCCCGAGGCTGAACCAGGCCTTCTGGTGCGGCCAGCCGCGGCGGCGGGCGACGAGCAGGCCGAGGTTGCACAGGAAGTAGCTGAGGTAGATCAGGCCCGTGGCAGCGATCGACAGGGTGATGCCGCCGATGGGCCCGACCAGCAGGATCGGGATCGCGGCCAGGATGCCGACCGCGATGGCCGCATTCGCCGGCGTCTTGAACTGCGGGCTGACGTGCCCCCAGGCGCGGCTCAGCGGCAGGTTCCCGTCGCGCCCCATGGAGAACATCATCCGGGTCGCGGCGCCCTGGATGGCCAGGGTGCACACGAACACCGAGGCGAGGATGACGAACAGGTAGATCTCGCCGAGCGTGATGCCGGCGACGAGCTCGGTGTCGAGGTTGCTGGTGATGGTCGTCGCGATCGGGAACTCTCCGGCCAGGCCGGCGGCCATGGTCGCGGGGATGTCCTGGAGCGACAGGATCACCGCCAGCAGGAAGACGACCCCGACGGCGCCCGAGATGAGGACCGACGACAGGACGCCACGCGGCGCCTGGCGGCTGGCGTCGATGGTCTCCTCGCCGAACGTGCCGGCCGTATCGAAGCCGTACAGGATGAAGATCGACATGAAGAACGCCAGCGCGAACGTGGCCAGCATGTTGCCGTTCTGCGCCTGCTCGGCACCGAACGTCTGGGTCAGCACGTCCGGCGACTGGTGATTGGCGAAGAACAGCAGGATCAGCGCGAACACGAGCATCCCGAGGATCTCGGTCGCGACGCCGATGTTGTTGAGGGTCGCCACGAGGCGCACGCCGAAGGCGTTGATCAGGGTCGTGATGATGAGCGTCGTGATGGCGATGAACGTGAACATGTCGCTGACGCCGAGTGGCGACGGGCTGGCGAGGAAGTCCTCCTGGCCCATGATGCCGTTGACGACGAAGGCGACGATGCAGGCGACCGCGGTCACCGTCACGACCTGGGCCCAGAAGTAGAACCAGCCGGTGAACCAGCCAAGGGTCCGGTGCGACAGGCGCTTGGACCATTGGTAGATCGAACCCGCGACCGGGTAGTGGCTGGCCAGCTCGGCGAAGCCGAGGGCGACGATGAACTGGCCGGCGACGATGATGAGCCACGTCCAGAACATGACCGGGCCGCCGAGCCCGATGCCGACGCCGAAGTTGCCGAACGATCCGGTCGAGACGCTGATGAAGCTGAACGCGAGCGCGAAGTTCGCGAGGAACCCGAGCGAGCGGTTCAGCTGCGGCTTGATACCGAGCGATTCAAGGTGCGCGTCGTCGCGCGCCGAGATGTCCTGGGCCGATTCACCTGGTCCCGCCACGAGTTCTCCTCCTCCCACCGCACGCTCTTGCGTGCGAGCTGACCTCTGGAGTTGACACACGAGGAGCGCTGGGACGCCGGGGACGATCCGCGCCGCGCTCCCTCCGGACGCGCTCGGACCTGCGCGGGAGGATAGCACCGCCTACGCGGCGGTCAACGCCGGTTTCAGCTGGCGGCGAGGGTCTCGTTCAGGGCCTCGGGGAGCGGCCGGTGAGACTCGGCGGGGGTCACGTACCGGTCGACCATCGGGCGCGAGTCGTTGACCCTGAGCTCGGTGAACAGGTACGAGATCTTGCGGCGCTGCGCGGCGAGGATCTCGTCCTTCGTGTCGAGCTCCCACAGCCGACGCTTGAACGGCCCGAGCGCCTTCTTGCGCGTGGTGTACACGAACTGCTGGTCGGTCTGGCCGGGCTTGCGCTCGTCGGCGGTATTGCCGAAGCACCACGCCTCGATCTCGCGGTGGAGCGACTCGGGAAATGCCGGGTGCTCGTACAACGCGTTCTGGAACCCGGTCGCGAGGTGGATCTCGGCGGTCTCGACGGCCGGGAAGCGATGGAACAGCTCGTCGGGGAGGGTCGATGCGCCGTGCTGCACGGCGCCCGCGAGTCCGTATGCGCGGGCCACGACGCCGAGCTCGCGCAGGACCTCGAAATCGAGCTTGACCTCCGCCACGCCCCCGTCGGGCAGCGGGACGCCGCCGTGCGATGTGCCGGTCTGGACACTGACCTTGGAGATGCCGCGGGCACCGGGCGCGCGAGCCTCCAGCTCGCGGCGATACCCGTCGAGGTAGGCCCGAAGCTCCGCGACGCTCGAGTTCTGGGTCCCGACCTCGCCGATCTCGCCACCCACGCTGACCGTGACGTCATCGGGCTCGAGCGTCCGGATGAGGGCGGTCAGCTCGGCCGCGCGCCGGTAGTTCTCGTGCTGCTCCTCGTCGACGTTCGGCTTCGACAGGTCGACCAGCGTCGACGAATCGATATCGATGTTGCGGTAGCCGGCATCGATCGCAAGGCGGCAGGCGCGCCGGATCTCCTCGGTCATCGCTTCCTGGTCGGCGGCGTACTTCTTGGCGTTGAACTGATAGTGGTCGCCCTGGATGAAGACCGGTCCCCGCCAGCCCGCCGCGATCGCCCCCGCCAGGACCGACGTGGCGTAATCGATCGGGCGTTGGAAGGTGTATGTCTGCTCGCTCCGGGCAAGCTCGAGGATGACCGCACCGACATCGGCCGCTGCGGCCGCCTCGTAGACGGTCCGGGCCATGTCGAAGACCTGGGTGCGCAGGTTGATGGCCGGCACGGTGAACCCGGACACCTCGCCGCGGGCCCTGGCGTCGTACAGCTGCTGGATGCTCGCCGACCGCGCGCCGAGCGCCTGGCTCGCCTCCCAGACGAGCCACTGGGCGGTCGCCGTGGTCGCGTCGTCGTCGCTGAACGCAGCCGTCCAGGCGAGGTCGCGGATGGCCGCGTCGCGGAAGGCGGCCTCGTCATCGATGACGAGGCGCCCGGCGTCGAGGTGGGCGGAGCCGCTCAGGGTCGAGAGCAGGTCGGTCGGCGAGGTCGCGACGTGGGGCATCGAGGTCATGTCTCCTGATGGCGTTCGCCACCAATGGTAGCGCTGCGCCGCGCCGCTCCCGCCGAGGCTGGGTCAGCGGCCCGGCTTGACGACCATCAGGAAGACGATGACGACGATCATGGTCCCGAGGAACATCCCGCCCCGCTGGATCTTCTTGACGGTCGCCATCACCTCGGGCGGAGGCGGTCCGGGCGGGGTCCCGGGCGGGGGTGGCGTCGAGGTCAGCGCGATGAGGTGATGGAGGGCGTTGCGCTGGACCGTGAGCGCGTATGCCAGGGTGATCAGGTACAGGATGATCCCCGCGACCAGCCACGGCTGGCTCTGCGGACTGATCCCGAGGGCCCAGATCAGGAGGACGCCGGTGATCCCCTGGAAGATCGCCAGCGGGTAGACCAGCTTGTTGCCGATCGCCTCGGTCTGGCGCGAGCTGAAGTTGGCGTGCTGCGGCTCCTTGCCCGCCATCGATCCCATGATCGAATAGGCGAAGGTCGGCCCGAACGCCAGGATCGCCCCCATCACGTGCAGGAACAGGAACAAGGGCCAGAACTGGGCAAGATCCATCGTCTACCTCACGCTGCGACTGGGACACGGGGCCGGACCCTGCGAAGGATAGGGCGTGCCCTCGGCCGCGTTTGGGCGCAGCCGCGCGCACCATCCCTCCCAGGTCCGGATGGCGCCGCGCCGCTCCGAGTTGGCGGCCCGACCCTACGACACGCGCTTCGTCCGGCGGCTGACGAAGTCCACCAGGACGTATTCGCCGAGATGCTCTGGCGTCGCGTAGAAGGCGCGCCCGCGGTTGAGGCGGGTCATGTGGGCGACGAACTCCGCGAGCGCCCGCGATCGCTCGAGCATGAACGTGTTGATGGTGATCCCCGCCTTCGTGCAGCGCTGCACCTCGCGCAGGGTCTCCTGGATCGTCCGCCGGGTCGGCGGGTAGTTGAACTCGACCTGGCCATCCTCGAAGTGTGCGGTCGGCTCGCCGTCGGTGATGACCACGATCTCCTTGTTGACCGCGGGGTTGCGCTCGAGGATGCGCCGCGCGAGCAGCAGGCCATGCTGGAGGTTGGTCCCGTACTCGTAGCCGTGCCAGGTCAGCTCGGCCAGGGCGCCCGGCCGGATCTCCCGCGCGTAGTAGGCGAAACCGATGACGGCGAGGTCGTCGCGGGGGTATTGCGTCCGGATCAGCGTGTCGAGCGCGACGGCGACCTTCTTGGCGGCGAGGAAGCAGCCGCGCAGCAGCATCGAGCGGCTCATGTCCACCAGCAGGACCGTCGAGGTCCGCGTCAGCATCTCCGTCCGGTGGACCTCGAAGTCCGTCGCGGCGAGACGCACGCGGCGGTCCCCGCGGGCCGCCCGGGCCGCCGGCGCGTTCTCGTCGCGGGCCAGGGCGTTGAACATCGTCCCCCGCAGGTCGAGGTGGAACGGGTCGCCGAACTCGTACGGCTTGGTCGTCTCCTCGCGCTCCCCTCCCCGGCCGCCGCGGTCGATCCGGTGGCCGCCGAACGCGTCGCGCTGGAGCCGCGCGAACAGGTCATCGAGGACCTTCTGCCCGATGCG
>DASYSM010000077.1:0-8994 GCA_036003325.1 Candidatus Limnocylindrales bacterium | reverse complement strand
GACGAGCTGCTCGGCCTCGCGGCGGCCATCACCGACGACCCCGATGCGCGCGAGCTCGACGTCCTGCTCGCGACCGGCGAACACCAGAGCGCGACTTTGTTGTCGATGGCGCTCCACGGCCTCGGCGTCGCCGCCATCAGCCTGACCGGGCCGCAGGCCGGCATCACGACCGACGGTCGCTACGGTCGGGCGCGGATCGCCGGCATCGAGCCGCGCCGGGTCCACGCCGAGCTGGCCGCCGGCAAGGTCGTCATCGTCGCGGGCTTCCAGGGCCAGAGCGCGAGCGCGGCTGCCGACGACGAGATCACGACCCTCGGTCGCGGCGGCAGCGACACGACCGCGGTCGCGCTGGCCGCCAGTCTCGGCGCCACGCGTTGCCAGATCTTCACCGACGTCAAGGGCATCTACACCGCCGATCCCCGGCTGGTCGCCCGTGCCCGTCAGTTGCCGGTCATCGGCTACGAGGAGATGCTCGAGCTCGCCCACCAGGGCGCCCAGGTCATGCAGGTCCGGGCCGTCGAGCTGGGCTGGGTCAACGGCGTGGTCATCGAGGTCCTCAGCTCGTTCGAGGACGCCCCCGGCACGCTCATCAAGGAGGATCCGCTCGTGGAGCAGCGCAACAAGGTCCGCGGGCTGGCGCACGACCGGAACGTGGCGAAGGTCACCATCGTCGCGGTGCCCGACCGGCCGGGCGTCGCCCGATCGATCTTCGATCCGCTCGCCGAGGCCGGCATCAACGTCGACATGATCGTCCAGAACGTCGGCCACGGCGGCGAGACCGACCTGTCCTTCACGGTCCCACGGGTCGAGCTGGCGGCCGCCAAGAAGACGCTCGAGCCGATCGTCCGCGATCTCGAGGCGCGCGAGCTGACGACCGATGCATCGGTGGCCAAGGTGTCGATCGTCGGGGCCGGGCTGCACAACGCTCCGGGGTATGCGGCGCGGATGTTCGGGACGCTCGCCGACGCCGGGGTCAACATCGAGATGATCTCGACCTCGGAGGTCCGGATCACCTGCATGATCGCCGAGGCGGACCTCGAGACCGCCCTGCGCGCGCTGCACGACGCGTTCGAGCTCGAGCGACCCGAGCCGGTCGACGTCGGCGCCGCGGCGGCCGGATGACCTTCCTCTCCCGCAGCGAGCGATTCGCGGTCGTCGGCTCGACCAACGACGTCGTCCGCGACTGGCTGGCAGCCGGGACCCCGGAGGTCTGCCTCGCGGTCGCCGGCGAGCAGACGGCCGGGCGTGGCCGCGACGGCCGCGCCTGGATCGCATCGCCCGGCGCCGCCGTGCTGCTGTCGGTCGGGTTCCGCCCGACGTGGCTGGCACCGGACGCCGTCTGGCGGCTGGCCGCCATCGTCTCGCTGGCGATGGCCGAGGCGGCGGAGGCCGTCGCGGGCCTGGCGACGGGCACGATCCGACTCAAGTGGCCGAACGACCTCGTGCTGGTGGCGAGCGACGGCGTCCGCAAGCTCGCCGGCGTGCTCGGCGAGACCGACGGCCTGGGCGCGGCGGACCCGCGCGCGGTCATCGGGGTCGGGATCAACACGGGCTGGGGCGCGGCGGCGTTCCCGCCCGATCTGACGGGCTCGATGACCTCGCTCACCGCCGCGACCGAACGGCCGGTCGACGACGACGCCCTGGTGCTGGCATTCGCCCGCGGTCTCGAAGCGCGCACGACCGCGTTGCGCGCGGGCAGCTTCGACGCCCCCACCTGGGCCGGCCGCCAGGTGACCACCGGGCGGACGATCCGCATCGAGCGGCCCGATCGAGCCGAGACGGTCCGCGCCACCGGCGTCGATCCCGTCACCGGCGGCCTGCTGGTCGACGACGCGGCGAGCGGAGCGACGCGGGCGGTCCTCGTCGGCGAGGTCGTCCATGTCCGGCTGGCCGATCCGATCGCGGAGGCCGTGTAACGCCATGGCCCGACCGGCATTCTGGAAGGTGGACCACTCGGAGGAGGGTGGCCCGCGCCTTGCCCACCTCGACCGCGACCGAACGCTCGTCGAGGCGGCCCAGGCGGACCCGGCCCGCTTCGAGGCCCTCTACCGGAAGTACCTGGCCCAGGTGTACAGCTTCGCGTTCTACGAGTTGCACGACCCGCACGAGGCCGAGGACGCCACCGAGCGGACGTTCATGGCTGCGCTGGCGAACCTCGGGCGGTTCGAGGAGCGCGCGCGGCCGGCCGACGGCGAGGGCGCGTCCACGTTCCGGGTGTGGCTGTTCCAGATCGCGCGCAATGCGATCGCCGAGCGGCGACGCGTCGGCCGACGCCACCCGGAGGCGCCGCTGGAAGCCGCTGCCACGGTCGCCGCCCCGATCGACCTGCAGGCTGAGGCCGAGCGCCGCGACGCGGCCCAGGCGGCGTGGGGCGCGGTCGCGCGACTTCCCGACGACAGGCGCCGGGCGGTCATCCTGCGTTTCGTCGACGAGATGTCGACGGCGGAGATCGCCGGCGTGCTCGGGCGGTCCGAGGGAGCCGTCCGGGTGCTCATCCACCGGGCGCTCCGGAGCGTGGCCCGCGACCTCGACGACCCGGCGCGATGACCGGCTCCTTCGCCGGTCGGGACGGCCACGACATCGATGCGCTCGTGACCGACCGCTATCTCGAGGCGCTGCTCGCGGCGCACGCCCGCGGAGCGGACCACGGCCCGTCGGCGGCGACCCCGGATGACCCGATCCGTCGGACCGCCGACCGGCTGGCGAGCGACCTGCCGCGGTTCCATCCGTCGTTCCGCTTCGAGGAGGCACTGGCCGCCCGGCTGGCGGAGGCCGCCGCCCGGATGCGGGGACCGGCCCGTCTCGATGGCTCGTCCGACGCGCTCGTGGCACTCCCGGCGATCCGCCGGGTCGCGTCCGGCGATCCGTCCGGCCTCGCCGGCGAGGCATGGCCGGACCGGCGGCGCCCGCTGCTGATCGGGGGCGCCCTCACCTCCGCGGCGTTATCCGTTGCCGGCGCCGTGTACGTCGCCTGGCGGCTCAACCGGCCCGCCGCCGGCCCGATGGTCCGCGCGGCCCGCGCGGTCGCCCGGTCGAGGGCGATCTGATGCCGATCAAGCTGCCGTCGTTCCGGGCCCGCCGCGACGTCTATCCCGCCGACCTGTGGACCAAGTGCCCATCGTGCGAGACGATGCTGTTCAACAAGCAGCTCGACAAGGCGATGCGGGTCTGTCCGACCTGTGGCCACCACTTCCGGCTCTCGGCGGCGGCCCGGCTGGCTCAGCTGCTGGACCCCGGCTCGTGGACGGAGCGCGATGCGGGCCTGCAGTCGGTCGACCGGCTCGGCTTCGTCGACCAGAAGGCCTACCCCGATCGCCTCGAGGCGGCCCAGACGGCGACCGGCATGCGCGACGCGGCGGTGTGGGGGACGGGCGCCATCGGCGGGCGACGGGTCGCCCTGTGCGTCATGGACTTCGGGTTCATGGGCGGCTCGATGGGCGCGGTCGTCGGCGAGAAGGTGACCCGGGCCGCGGAAGCCGCGCTCGACCTGCGCGTGCCGCTCATCGTGATCAGCGCGTCGGGCGGCGCCCGGATGCAGGAAGGCACGCTGTCGCTGATGCAGCTGGCCAAGACGCTCGCCGCGCTCGAGCGGCTCCGCGCCGGTGGCGTCCCGTTCCTGTCGGTCCTGTCCGACCCGACGACCGGTGGCGTGTTCGCCTCGTTCGCGTCGGTCGGCGACGTCAACCTCGCCGAGCCCGATGCGCTGATCGGGTTCGCCGGGTCGCGCGTCTCGGCCGGGACGATCGCCCAGGAGCTGCCGCCCGGCTTCCAGCGCTCGGAGTTCCTGTTCGAGCACGGGTTCATCGACCGGGTCGTGGCCCGTCCGGCCCTGCGCGACGAGCTCGGCCACCTGCTCGACCTGCTCCCTGTCCGCGACCTGCTGGACGACCTGGGAGCCGGCCCGCTCGACGTCGAGGCGCCGGGCTTCCGGCCGTTCTCGTTCCTGTCCT
Source organism: Candidatus Limnocylindrales bacterium (assembly GCA_036003325.1). GTDB lineage: Bacteria > Chloroflexota > Limnocylindria > Limnocylindrales > CSP1-4 > SPCO01. The sequence continues at coordinate 5,044 of DASYSM010000077.1, read as the reverse complement.
CGCTGGCGGAGCGGGTCGGCGAGCGGACCAGCACCAATGGCACGTTCCTGCCGCCGACCGACACGATCCCCGCGGGCGACCCGCGCGACGCCGTCTGGGCACGGGTCCAGACCGCCCGGAACCTGCGCCGTCCGCGCACCCTTGCATTCGTCGAGGCGATGACCGACGGGTTCGTCGAGCTCCACGGCGACCGGCTGTTCGGCGACGACGACGCGATGGTCGCCGGGCTCGCCCGGCTCGATGGTCGGCGCATCGCGATCGTCGGCCAGCAGAAGGGCGACGACACAGACGAGAACATCCGGCGCAATTTCGGGATGCCCCATCCGGAGGGCTACCGCAAGGCGATGCGGATCATGGAGCTGGCCGAGCGGTTCGGTCTGCCGGTCGTGACCTTCGTGGACGTGCCCGGCGCGCATCCCGGCCCCGAATCCGAGGAGCGCGGCATCGCCGAGGCGATCGCCCGCTCGATCGGGCTGATGAGCCGCCTCCGGACGCCGATCGTGACCGTCATCACCGGCGAGGGCGGTTCGGGCGGCGCGCTGGCGATCGCGGTCGGCGACGTCGTCATCGCGCTCGAGAACGCGGTCTACTCGGTCATCTCGCCCGAGGGCTGCGCGGCGATCCTGTGGCGCACCGCCGACGAAGCCCCGGCGGCGGCGCTGGCGATGAAGATGACCGCGGCCGACCAGCTGGCGCTCGGCGTCATCGACATCGTGGTGCCCGAGCCAGGCGAGGGCGCGCACACCGACCCGGCGGAGACCGCCCGGCGTCTCAAGCCCATCGTCGTGGACCGGCTCACGGCACTCGAGGCGATGCCGATCGATCAGCTGCTCGACACGCGTTACCGCCGCTACCGGGCGCTCGGGTCCTACACTGAGGCCGAATTGCCGGAGCTCGAGTCGCCGGCGGGTCGCGGGCTCGGCGACCGGCTGCGCGACCTGCTCGATCCGGGTCGGCGTGCGGTCGGTGCCGCGGTGCCCGCCTGGTCGCGCGACGAGCCGCCGGCTCGCGAGGAGGTCTAGACGGTGCCCGAACCGGCCAAGCCCGAGGCCAGCCGCCCGGAACGCTCGCCCGCCGAGCGCGCGGCAGACCACGCCGCCATCGACCGGTTGAGCGGGGAGCTGCTGCCGGCCCTCATCGCCAAGCTCGGCGCGACCGGTCTCGGCGAGCTCGAGGTCCGCGAGGGTGGCTGGCGGGTCCGGCTGCGTCGTCCCGCGGACGGACTGACGGGCGCGTCTGCCGGGACATCCGCGACGCGCGACCGCCGGCCGGGCGACCGCGACCGCGCCGCACGGACCGGGGCTGCCAGCGGCGCACACCTGCCGAGCGGGCTGACAGCCGTCGGGCCGGGTCGAGACGGGCGCGAGGCGCATGGCGAGCAGAACGGCCATCCGGCGCGCGACGGCCGTGACGGCCGCGACGGCGTCGTCCGTGACGATGGGCGGATCGTGGCGACCTCGCCGGCCGTCGGCATCTTCCATCCCCGACCGGAGGCCCGCGCCGGGACCAAGGTCCGGGCCGGCGACCGGCTCGGCTCGGTCGATATGCTCGGTGTCCCGCAGGAGGTCGTGGCCCCGGCCGACGGCGTCGTCGGCGCCAGCCTGATCGAGCCGGGCGACGCGGTCGAGTACGGCCAGGACCTGATCCTTCTCGAGTTCGCCTCCGCCGGCGTGCCGGAGGCCTGACCGTGTTCCGCAAGGTCCTGATCGCCAACCGCGGCGAGATCGCCCTCCGCATCCTGCGAGCGTGCCGGACGCTCGGTGCCGAAGCCGTCGTCGCCTACAGCGAGGCCGACCGCGATTCGCTGCCGGTCCAGCTCGCGGACGAGGCCATCTGCATCGGGCCGTCCGAGGCGCGGCGCTCCTACCTGTCGGCGCCGGCGGTCATCTCGGCCGCCCTCGTCACCGGCTGCGACGCGATCCATCCCGGCTACGGCTTCCTGTCCGAGGACGAGGGCTTCGCGGAGGTCGTCGCGGCGCATGACCTGACGTTCATCGGGCCTTCGGCATCGGTCCTCGAGCGGTTCGCCAGCAAGGCCGGCACGCGCCAGCTCCTGGCCGACCACGGGCTCCCGACGATCCCCGGCTCCGAGGGGATGCTGCGCGATGAGATGCACGCCCTGGACGAGGCGGAACGGATCGGCTACCCGGTCCTCATCAAGCCGTCGGCCGGCGGCGGCGGCAAGGGCATGCGGATGGTCCGCACGCCGCGCGAGCTCGAATCGGTGCTGCGCGTCTGCCGGTCCGAGGCGAAGGCGGCATTCGGCGACGATTCCCTATACCTCGAGCGCTGGCTCGACGAGAACCGCCACGTCGAGGTCCAGGTCGCCATCGACCGCTACGGGCACGGCGTCCACCTGTTCGAGCGCGATTGCTCGGTCCAGCGCCGTCACCAGAAGATCCTCGAGGAGGCACCGACCCCGGCGCTGTCGGACGCCGCCCGGATCGACCTCGCCGAGCGTGCCGTCCGGGCGGCCATCGCCGCCGGCTACGAGAACGTCGGGACGCTCGAGTTCCTGGTCGACGCCGCGGGCGACTTCTACTTCATCGAGATCAACAGCCGGATCCAGGTCGAGCACCCGGTCACCGAGATGCTGACCGGCCTCGACCTCGTGGCGATCCAGATCCGGATCGCGGCCGGCGAGCCGCTCGGCTTCAGCCAGGCCGACGTCCGGATGACGGGCCACGCCATCGAGTTCCGCATCAACGCCGAGGACCCGGAGCACGAGTTCCGACCCGGCGCCGGCTTCGTCGAGCGCTATCACGCCCCGGGTGGTCCGGGCGTGCGGATGGACTCGCACCTGTACAGCGGCTACGAGGTCCCGCCCTTCTACGACTCGCTCCTCGGCAAGCTCGTCGTGTGGGGGCCGGACCGGGCGACCGCCATCGCACGCAGCCGGGTGGCCCTCGACGAGCTGGTCGTCGAGGGCATCGTCACCAACGTGACGATCCACCAGGCGCTGCTCGCCAACGAGACCTTCCTCGAGGGCCGGATGACCACCAACCTGCTCGACCGCGTCGGCAGCGCGGCCTTCCTCGCCGCGGCGGCGCGATCGTGATCGCCGGCGTGTGGCGGCGCCCGACCCGCCGACCTGATCCGGCCACGCGATGCAGACCTGCACAGACCGCCCCGCTCGCGGCGGTCCCGACCCGCCAGACTGACCACCACCCGTCCTGGAGTCGCCCGTGACCGAGACCGTCCACACGACCCGAGAGATCGAAGCGCTGATCCCGCACCGCTGGCCGTTCCTGCTGGTCGACCGCATCGTCGAGTACGACGCCGAGGCGAAGCGGATCGTCGGCATCAAGGGCGTGACGGCCAGCGAGTGGTATTTCCAGGGCCATTTCCCCGGCCTCCCGGTCGTGCCCGGGGTCATCCAGGTCGAGGCGCTCGCCCAGACGATGGCCGTCTACGTCGCGAAGCAGCCGGGCTTCGGCGAGCGGATCGGGCTGTTCGCCGGCATCGACGACTGCCGCTTCAAGCGCGTCGTCAACCCGGGCGACACGCTCCGCCTCGAGGTCACGATGGACAAGCTCGGCGGGCGGTTCGGGCGCGGCCGGGGCGTGGCCAGCGTCGACGGCGAGACGGCGTGCGAAGCCACGCTCAGCTTCATCATCCCATCCGAGGGAGTGTTGCGATGACATCGGCGGCCGGTCGCGAGGCGGCTCGATGACCAGGGTCATCGTGCTGTCGGACGTGCACGGCAACGCGGTCGCGCTCGAGGCGGTCCGCAAGGCCTTCCGGACCGAGAAGCCGGACTTCGTCGCCGTTGCCGGCGACCTTGCGCTCAACGGCCCCGATCCGGCCGGCGCGGTCGACCTGCTGCGCGAGATGGAGGCCGACGGGGCTGCGATCATCAGCGGCAACACCGACATCGCGGTCGCCGACTTCGACTACACGGCCGCCTTTCCGCAGATGACCGACGGGGTCCCGGACGTCATCCGGGCGGCGGCCGAATGGGCGCACGACGAGCTCGGGGACGAGCGTCTGTCGTGGTTGCGCCGGCTCCCGTCCGAGCGCCGCGTCGTGACCGCGGATGGGACCATGATCCTCGTCTGCCACGCGTCGCCAGGGTCGCAGACCGGCGGGTTCAGCAGGGAGCTCGACCCCAACGTCGTCGTCGAGCGCGCCGGCCGGACCGACGCCCGGGTCATCGCCTGCGGCCACACCCACGTCCCCGAGGTGCGCGACCTTGGCTGGAAGCTGATCGTCAACGACGGCTCGGCGGGCTACGTCTTCGACGGCGACCCGACCGCGTCGTGGGCGCGCATCGACGTCGACGACGGCGAAGTGACCGCCGAGATCCGCCGCACCGAGTTCGACGTCCTGGCGGTCGCCAACGCGATCTCGGCCCGCGGTCTTCCGGGTGACGTCTATCGGGCGGCGACCGTCCGGACCGGGAAGCTGGTCCGATGACCGACCGGCGGCAGGTCGTGGTGACCGGCATGGGGCTCGTGACCGCGCTGGGCAACGATGTCGCCGCGACCTGGGATGGTCTCATCGCCGGTCGGTCGGGTGTGCGCACCATCGAGGCCTTCGACCCGTCGCGGCTGTCGGTGCGGATCGTCGCCGAGGTCCGCGACTTCGATGCCAGCGGGCTGCTCGATCGCAAGGAGCTTCGCCGCACCGATCGCTGCATCCAGCTCGGGTTGGTGGCAGCCCGCGAGGCGCTCGACCAGGCGGGCCTGCCCGAGCGATTCGAGGGCGAGCTGGCGGAGCGGACCGGGGTGATCCTCGGGACCGGCCTCGGCGGGGTCGGGACGCTCATCGACGGTTTCACCACCAACGCGCTTCGTGGCCCGGACCGGATCAGCCCGTTCCTGATCCCGATGGGCATCCCCAACATCGGCGCCGGCCAGGTCGCCATCCAGTTCGGGATGACCGGGCCGAACTTCACGACCGTGTCGGCCTGCGCGACCGGCGGCCACGCCATCGGCGAATCGAGCGAGATCATCCGACGCGGCGACGCCGACGTGATGGTCGCCGGCGGCACGGAGGCCGGCGTGTACGAGGCGATCGTCGGGGGGTTCGCCGCGATGCGCGC
>DASYSM010000076.1:0-4926 GCA_036003325.1 Candidatus Limnocylindrales bacterium | reverse complement strand
GCTGGTCGCGGTCAGGACGGCTCGGTCGGGCGGCGCGACCGGACGGCCGCTCGGGCCCGCGGCGGCCGGTCTGCCGCCCCACGTCGAGCCCGCACCGCGGGCGATCGCCAGCAGGTCGCCGAGGACAGCGCTCGAGGTCGCGGCTCCGCCCGCGCCCGGGCCATCGAACCCGACGCGGCCGACAGGCACGGCATCGATCTCGACGCGATTGCGGACGCCGGCCGTGCGGCCGAGAGCGGACTCGATCGTCAGCGCGGTCGGCAGGACGGCCGCCTCGATCCGCACAGCCTCGTCGTCGCCGGCCGCGCCCCACCTGGCCGACGCGGTCGCGACCAGCCGGATGATCCGGTCGGCGCCCTGCGCATCCTGCTGGTCGGCCAGGCTGACGGTCGTGATCCCCGGCCCGGCCGGACCGTCCGCACCATCCGGGCGCGTGGCGATGGCCGCCGGGTCCAGCCACACATCGAACGCGAGCCGGGCCAGGATCACCAGCTTGTTGACCGCGTCGAGGCCCTCGACGTCGCCCGACGGGTCGGCCTCCGCGTAGCCCAGCCGCTGCGCCTCGGCCAGCGCCGCCTCGAACTCCTGCGGGCTGGCCGGATCGGTCATGGCACTCAGGATGAAGTTGGTCGTGCCGTTCACGATGCCGCGCACACGCTCGACGCGGTTCGCGGCAAGATCTGTCGCCAGCGGACCCAGGACGGGGATCCCGCCGCCGACGGACGCCTCGAAGCGCAGCACCGCGCCGGTCCGCCGGGCGATGGCTTCGAGCTCCGCGCCGTGGTGGGCCACGACGTGCTTGTTGGCGGTGACCACGCTCTTGCCCATCGCCAGGGCGGCCGCGATGAGCGTGTGGGCCGGCTCGTCGCCACCCATCAGCTCGACGACGACGTCGACCTCGGGGTCGGCCACCAGGTGCGCCGGCGCGTCCGAGACCATCGACGCCGGTACGCCCGCCGCGATCGCCCGCTCGACGTCGCGGACCGCGATCGCGCCGAGTACGGGCGCCGGCCCGTCGGCCGAGCGCAGCCCGGCGCTGCGCTCGAGCAGGGCATGGACCACCTCGCGTCCGACCGTCCCCGCGCCGAGGACCGCGACGCGCAGCGGGCTGCCGCTCATGACCGGGGCCGTGCGGGTCGCGACATCGGCCGAATGGTAGCGGACCCGCCTGAGCGACCGCCGGGTGAGTGCCGTCGGCTACACTCGCGTGCCATGACGACCGACCTCGCCCCGGCTCCCGCGCCCGACTCGGTCGGGGCGTCCACGAAGCGGCTGCGAACATTCTCGGGCATCCAGCCGTCGGGTGTCGTCCACCTCGGCAACGACCTGGGCGCCATCCGCAACTACGTCCGGATGCAGTCCGAGTTCGAGGCGATCTATTGCATCGTCGACTACCACGCGCTGACGAGCACCCACGACGCCGACGTGCTCCGCCAGCGGACCCGGGAGATGGCCGCCTCGCTGCTCGCCCTCGGGCTCGATCCCGACCGCTGCACCCTGTTCATCCAGAGCCACCGGCCCGAGGTCACCGAGCTCGCCTGGCTGCTCACCACGGTCACCCCGGTCTCGTGGCTCGAGCGGACGCCGACCTACAAGGAGAAGCGCGAGCAGCAGGCCAACGACATCAACCACGGGCTGCTGACGTACCCGGTCCTGCAGGCCGCCGACATCGTCATCTACAAGGCGTCGCTGGTGCCCGTCGGCAAGGACCAGGCGGCCCACCTGGAGCTGACCCGCGAGATCGTCCGCGCCTTCAACCATCGCTACGGGCAGACCTTTCCCGAGCCCGAGGCCGTCTACACCGAGTCGCCCATCGTCCTCGGCACCGACGGCGTCCGCAAGATGAGCAAGTCACTCGGCAACACCATCGACATCCTCGGCTCGCCCGAGCTGATCCGGAAGCAGGTCATGTCGATGGTGACCGACACGCAGCGGATCCTGCGCACGGACCCCGGTCGCCCCGAGGTCTGCAACGTCTGCCAGCTCCAGCCGTCGTTCGGCGACGATTTCGAGAGCCTGTGGGAGGGCGAGCGGACCGCCCGCACCGGTTGTGTCGACATGAAGAAGCTGCTCGCCGACCGGATCGTCGCCCGCTACGCTGGTGCCCGTGAGCGCTACGCGGAGCTGATGGACACGCCCGGGCTGGTGGACGAGATCCTGGCGGCCGGCGCGGAGAGGATCCGACCGATCGCCGAGGCGACGATGGCCGAGGTCCGGGAGAAGATGGGCCTGCGCTGATGCCATGCTGAACATCGGGTCGGGACCACGCGAGCGGCGCCTGTTGAGCGCGCTGCTCATCCTCGGCGTCGTCTGGCTCGTCTTCAGCATCATCAGCCAGCTGTCGCTGCTGTTCTTCTACTTCGGCGACATCCTGCTGACGTTCTTCCTGGCGTGGCTGCTGGCATTCATCATCAGCCCGATCGTGACCGGGATCGTGAACGCCATCCCGCGCCTGCCACGTGCCGTGGCGACAGTCCTCGTCTACACCGCGGTCGTGCTGGTCCTGGTCCTCGTCGTCGTGGTGGCGGCCGGCGCGCTGGCGACCTCGATCGCCCAGTTCGCGGCCCAGATCCCGGACATCAAGTCGCATCTGCCGACGATCCTCGCGCCGTGGCAGCAACGGCTCGACTCGATCGGGCTCAACCAGATCGACCTGGTCGCCCAGGCCGAGGCCGCCCTCGGCAACCTCGACCAGATCGCGGCGGCTCTGGTCCAGCCGCTGCAGCAGATCGCGGTCGCCAGTCTGAGCGTCGTCGGGACGCTGCTGATCGTGTTCTTCCTGTCGATCTACATGGTCCTCGACCGCGACGCGGTCCTGGCCTTCCTGTTCCGGATCGTGCCGCCCGCCTATTCCGACGACGCGCGCCTGGTCGAGATCTCGGTGTCTCGCTCGTTCGGCGGCTTCCTGCGCGGGCAGGCGCTGATGGGCGCGGTCTACTTCCTGATCGCGCTGGCCACCAACCTCGTCCTGGGGCTGCCGCTCGCGGCGCTCACCTCGGTCGCGTCCGGGCTGCTCCAGATGATCCCGTTCTTCGGGCCGTTCGTGTCGTGGGCGCCGGTGGTCGTCGTCGCCCTCGTCCTGCAGCCCGAGTCGACCCTCCCCGCGATCGTCCTGATGGGCGCCGGCTGGTTCGTGGTGATGAACGTGCTCCAGCCGCGGATCATGCAGGGCGCGGTCGGGATCCATCCGATCGTCGTCCTCGGCTCGGTCCTGATCGGCGGCCGGATCGCGGGCATCCCGGGCGCCATCTTCGGCATCCCGATCGCGGCCGTCTGTTCGGCGCTGATCCTCGAGTTCCTCCACCGGACCTCGGGCGACCGCTCGGTCGCCGGGCGCGCCGCACGACGGCTCGAGGAACGTGACGGTCGCCCGGTCAGGATCCCGCGCGAGCCGACACCCGGCAGCGCCGCCGACATCGGCGAGCCCGGTGCGGCCGGCGCCGCGGCCGACGGCGTGCCAGACCCTGCGTCCGACGAGGCGTCCGACGACGACGAGCCCGACTCCGCGCCGGCGCACGCCTTGACGTGAGCGACGAGGGAGGCGATCCCGCGGAGCGCCGCACCGAGGCGCCCGAGATGGACATGACCCGCGAGCGGGCCCGGACCGAGCGGCGCGACGTCGACAAGGAACGGGGCGAACCGCTGGCGGGCGGTGCCGCGCGCGGCGGTCCGCGGGCGCTGCGGGTCAACGCGCGGCCGCTCGGCGAGTGGACGACGCGGCCGCGGATCCTTGTCAGCAACGACGACGGGGTCGAGTCCCGCGGTCTGCTCGCGCTCAAGCAAGCGCTCGAAGGGATGGGCGAGGTGACGGTCGTCGCGCCGGACACCAACCAGAGCGCGGTCGGCCACCAGAAGACCCTGATGCGTCCACTGCGTGTCCGCGAGCGCACCCTCGCCGACGGCTCGCTCGCCTACTCGGTCGACGGCTCACCGACGGACGCGGTGAGCCTGGCCTTCCTCGGCTACTTCGGGCACGGCTTCGACCTGGTCGCCGCGGGCATCAACTACGGCGCCAACCTGGGCGACGACATCACCTACTCGGGCACGGTCAGCGCGGCCATGGAGGCGGTCATCAACAACTGCCCGGCGTTCGCCATCTCGCAGGAGTACTACGCGCATCCCGACTTCGAGCTCGCCGGTCGTGCCGCCACGGCGGTCGCCCGCAACATCCTCGAGCACGGACTGTCGCCGGGCGAGCTGATCAACGTCAACGTGCCGGCCGTGGCGCCCGAGGAGTTCGACGGTGTCGAGGTCACCCGCCTCGGCAAGCGCGTCTACCAGGACCAGCTGATCGAGCGTCAGGACCCGCGCGGCATCCCCTACTTCTGGATCGGCGGCCCGCCGCCGTCGGGCCTGGCTGTCGAGGGGACCGATTTCCATGCCGTGGTCAACCGGCGGATCTCGGTCACGCCGATCCACCTCGACCTGACCGGTCGGCGGCTGCTCAAGCGGCTGCGCACCTGGGACTGGGCGTTGCCGGACGCGCCGGACGAGGCCGAGACGCCCGCCGCCGAGTAGCCGGCGTACCATGGCTGACCCCGGCCAGGACGAGCGCGCAGGAGGTTTCCCGATGACCGATCCCACCACCCCGGCGCCGGCCACTGCGTCTGGAACGACCCAGCCGGGCGCGCCCGACATGGCAGCGCTGGCCGGCCTCGGGCAGGCTGTCCAGGCCGCCGGCGGCATCGACGGGATCCTCGACAAGCTGCGCGCCGGCGGGCTCGGCGCAGAGGTCGACTCGTGGATCTCGACCGGCCAGAACCAGTCGGTCGAGCCGGCCGCCGTGGGCCAGGCGCTCGGACCCGAGACGGTCCAGCAGCTCGCGTCCGGCTCCGGCATCTCCGCCGGCCAGCTGCTTCCGATGCTGGCCGCGTTCCTGCCGCAGATCGTCGACATGCTGACCCCCGACGGTCAGGTCCCGAGCGG
>DASYSM010000075.1:0-2967 GCA_036003325.1 Candidatus Limnocylindrales bacterium | reverse complement strand
GGCGCGGCCTTCAACCAGCGGACCGCGACCTGGAACGCGAGCGCGCTCGCGATCTGGGACGACCCGGCCGACGACGACGCGCAGATCGTCTGGGCGCGCCATACCGCCGCGCTGCTCGAGATCGGCTCGCTCGACGGCGCCGGCTACGCGAACTACGCCCCGTTCGACGAGACCAACGAGCGCGTCCGGCTCGCCTTCGGCACCGCCAACTTCGCCCGCCTCGCGAAGGTCAAGGCCCGCTACGACCCGGGCAACCGCTTCCGCTTCAACCTGAACATCGCGCCGGGCTGATCGCCGGTCGCCGGCTACGAGCCGCCGGCATCCTCGACGGCGTCTTCCGGCCGGACGTCGCGCGTCTCCAGCGCGCCGCCGGCACGCGCGACGAGCTGCTGGACGCGCAGCTCGGCATCGCCGAGCAGTCGCTCGCAGCGGGCCTGGAGCGCCACGCCCCGCTCGTACAGGGCGATCGCCTGCTCCAGCGGCTGGCCGCCCGTCTCGAGCTCGGCGACGGTCCGCTGGAGCTCGGCGAGCGCGTCGTCGAAGCTCAGGGCGTCGATCGCCGGGTCAGTCGTCGTCGCCACCTGGCTCCTCTTCGGTGCGGTCGGTCCAGCGGTCGATGCGTGGGGCGAGGAGCATACCAAGCCGGACCCCGACCGCTGCCACGACGAGCACGACCAGGGCGAAGACGGCGAGCGCGATCAGCGGCCCCATCGACCGCCCGGTCCGCGTCCGGTCGTCACCGGTCGTCCGCCGTGGCCGGCACGTCACCCCGCGCCACGCGGAGTGCCAGCCGCGTGCCGGGCGGGGCGTCGGCCGGATCCCGGACGATCCGGGTGTCGTCCACGCGCCGGACGATGGCATAGCCGCGATCGAGCGTGGCCTGCGGGCCCAGGACCGCCAGCGCCGCCGCTGCGCTACCGAGGCTGGCACGCCCGCCGGCGAGACGCCTGACGAGGACCGGGTCGAGGGCATCGGCGCGTGCCAGCCGGACACGCTCGCGGGCGAGGCGGGCCGGCAGCGTCGGGCCGAGTCGCCCCGCGAGTCGCTCGGTCGTCGAACGGCGGCCGGCCAGCGCACCACCGATCGCGCGCGTCCCACGGTCGAGCAGCAGACCGACACGTTCGCGCGCGCTCGCGAGCTGGGCGACTGGGCTCAGCCGGTCGAGCGCCCGGCGCTCCCCGACGACCTCGCGCGCGGCGGCGCGGAGACGACCCGCCGCGGCGCCGTCGAGCCGCCGGCCGGATGCCCGGATCGCGACCAGGGACTCGGCCCGATCGGGGACGACCACCTCGGCCGCGGCCGACGGCGTCGGGGCGCGGACGTCCGCGGCGAAATCGGCCAGGGTGACATCCGCCTCGTGCCCGACCCCGCACACGACCGGGATGCTGTGCGCGACCACGGCCCGAACGACTGCCTCGTCGTTGAATGCCCACAGATCCTCGAGCGAGCCGCCACCACGCGCGAGGATGGTCACACCGGGAGCCTCGTCGGGCCGCCCGGCCGCCGCGCGCTCGGCGGCGTACCGCTCGACCTTGCGGAAGGCGGACACGAGGCTCCGCGGTGCGGCCTCGCCCTGGACCTGCGCCGCCACGAGGACGACGCGAGCCAGCGGCCAACGCCGCCCGAGGACATGGCAGATGTCCTTCCAGACGGCTCCGCTCGGGCTGGTGATGACCGCGATCGTCGCCGGCCGGACCGGCAGCCGCCGTTTGCGACCGGCATCGAACAGGCCTTCCGCCGCGAGCCGGGCCTTGAGCGCCTCGAACCGCAGGGTCAGGTCGCCGAGACCGGCGGGCTGGATCGACTCGACGTACAGCTGGAGCGCGCCCTGCGGCTCGAACAGGTCGATCCGCCCGTGGGCGACGACGCGCAGACCGGCCTGTGCCTCGAACGCCGACCGGATGCGCTGGTCGCGGAACCAGACGCATTGGAGCTGGTTGCGATCATCCTTGAGCGCAAAGTAGGCATGGCCCGCCGACGACACGGTCACCCGTCCGATCTCGCCCTCGACCCACAGGTCGGCCAGTCGCGGGTCCGTCCGGACCGCGCCGCGGATCGCCCGGGTGACCTCGCTGACGCCGAGGATCCGGACGCCGAATGTGCCGGGCGCGGCGGGACGTCGGCTCGCGCCCGGATCGCCCGCAGCGCCTGGTGACGAGCCCGGACCGACGGGTCGCAGCCGGTCCGTCCGATCGCCCGGATCCGCCGGCACCGCGTCCCAGCTTGGCAGCGCCCAGTCGGGCGGGTCGACGTCGCTCACCCGAAGCCCAGCTGGACGTAGCGCCAGCGGTCGTCGGTCCCGAGGATGCTGCGCAGGTGGTTGATCTCACCGGCGTGGTAGGCGTCGTGGGTGATCATCGCTCCGATGATCCAGCGCGTCGGGCGCATCTCGCCCCAGTTCGTCAGCCTCGGCCGGTCAAGCTCGGCGTCATCGGCCAAAGCGGCGACGTGCTCCACCAGACGGGAGTGCGCCCCCTCCAGCCAGGCGATGGTCTGATCACGCGGTGCAGGGCCGGTCCCCCACGGCTCGACCTCGGGCGTCGCGAACCGGAGCGAGCCGCCAGCGAAGGCGTAGTCGTCATACATGATCTTGCACGCACCGACATGCAGGGCGATGGACTCGATCGAGCGTGCCGCACCGGGCGGGAGCGCGCGCCACGCCTCTTCGCCGACCGTGGCGAGGTTGGCGAGCAGGGCCTGGCTCTCGTTGCTCTCCTCGATCCCGGCCCCGCGGAACGCCTCGTCGAGGAGGTCGAGGATCGTCACGATGCCGCCGCGAGCGCCCATCACTCCCCTCACACCCGGGTCTGGTACTCCCCGGTCCGCGTGTCGATCCGGATCGTGTCGCCGGGCTCGACGAAGATCGGCACCGACACGACGAGGCCCGACTCGGTCTGGGCCGGCTTGCGTGCACCCGACTGCGTGTCGCCGGCGAAGCCCGGCTCGGTCTCCACGACCTTGAGGTCG
>DASYSM010000074.1:0-8465 GCA_036003325.1 Candidatus Limnocylindrales bacterium | reverse complement strand
GCGAAGTGGTGGAGGACATGCTCCGCGCAGTCGGCCGCCCACGTGGCCAGAAGGTGGTGATCGGTGTCGCTCAGGGTGCCGCCGCGACGGACCGTGATGAACCGCGGGTCGCGGATCTTGGGCAGGATCACCGGTCCGCCGCCCCGATGGCACGCTCGATCACGGCGTCGAACATCGGCGCCGTCAAGCGTCCCGTGAAGGTGTTCTGCTGCGACGGGTGGTACGACCCGAGCAACCGGTACGCACCGATGACCGCCTCCGCCCCATGCCCGAACCGTGGTCTGGCCTGGGGGACATGTCCCAGCGTCGCCAGCGCCCGCAGCGCCGCGTCCCAGCCGAACGCACCGAGCGCCACGATGACCCGCACCTCCGACAGCAGACCGAGCTCACCGACGAGGAACGGCGCACATGCATCCCGCTCGTCGGTCGTCGGTCGGTTGGCCGGCGGCGCGCACCGGACGGCCGCGGCGATGTAGACGTCGGTCAGCGTCAGGCCGTCGTCGGCACGGTGCGAGGCGGGCAGGTTCGCCAGCCCGGCTCGATGGAGAGCGGCCCACAGGAAATCGCCCGAGGCGTCGCCCGTGAAGACCCGACCGGTCCGGTTCCCGCCGTGTGCCGCCGGGGCCAGGCCCAGCAGCAGGATCCGGGCAGCCGGGTCGCCGAAGCCCGGCACCGGCCGGCCCCAGTAGGTCTCATCGCGGAAGCGACGCACCTTCTCGCGGGCGACCTGCTCACGCCACGCGACCAGGCGCGGGCACCGCCGGCAGGCGACGATCTCGTCGGTCAGCACGCTGAGCGCGTCCCGATCCGTCACCCCGTCACGCCGTCACGCCGCGGTTCGGCGCTACTTGAGCAGCAGCTTGTCGAGTCGGCGCGAGGTCACCGCCAGCCCGACGAAACCCATGATCGACAGGTACGCGACGTGGACCAGCAGGACCGGGCCGATGACCCCGACCGTCAGCGACCGGATGAGATCCACGCCCTGGTACAGCGGCGTCAGCCGGACGAAGATCTGGAGGGCCTCCGGGTATGCGTCGATCGGGTAGAAGGTGCCCGAGAACAGGAACATCGGCAGGACGACGAGCTGGATCAGGTCGAAGTCCTGCCACGTCTTCATGAACGACGTCGCCGCCATCCCGACCGCCCCGAACGCGAGGCCGACCAGCAGCGCGGCCGGGATGGCCAGGATCGCCCACGGCGAGATGAACAGGCCGAGGACGATGATGACGGCCATGAACCCGACCGCGTACAGCCCGCAGCGGATGAGCGCCCAGCCGAGCTCGCCGAGCGCGATGTCGCCGGGCGACAACGGGGTCGACAGGATGGCCGTGAAGGTCTGGTTGTAGTTGAGCTTGAAGAAGAAGTTGAACGTGCTCTCGTTGATCGCCCCGTTCATCGCCGCGGTGGCGAGCAGCGCCGGCGCGACGAACTCCTGGTAGCTGATCGGCGCGCCGCCCGGGCCCGGGATCGTCCCGATCAGCGCCCCGAGACCGAAGCCGATCCCGAGCAGGTAGAACAGCGGCTCGAAGAAGCCCGACAGCAGGACCATCCAGCCGTGCTTGTAGACGTACAGATTCCGCTCGATCAGCCGCATCGAGCGGCGGCTGCCGATGGCGAACGCGGGGGTGATCCGGAGGGCGGTCATCCGCGGATCAGCCGGCGTTCGATGGTCCGCGTCGTGAGGTAGGCGCCCACGACGGCGAGCGTCACGAGATAGACGAGGTGGATCACGGTGGCCGCCGGGTCGTCCATGACCGTGCCCAACGCCAGGCTGCGGGTGAGCGCGACCCCGTGGTAGAGCGGCGTCAGTCCGGCCAGCACCTGGAGGCCGGCCGGCAGCGACGACACCGGGAAGAACGTCCCGGAGAACAGGAACAGTGGCGTGATCACGAAACGGAAGATCGTCGCGAACCGGTTCGGGTTCTGCTGCGTCGCCGAGAACGCGGCCATCGGGCCGGCGAAGGCCATGCCGGTCAGGACGGCGGCCGGGATGCACAGGATGACCAGCGGCGACTCGTACGCCCCGAACGCGATGATGACCAGCGTGAAGATGCCGGTGACGAGGGCCAGCCGGGCCATGATCCAGGCGAGGTTCCCGAGCGCGACGTCGCGCGGCGAGATCGGCGTGGCGTACATGGCGTGGAAGACCTTGTTCCAGATCAGGCCGCCGATGATCGGGAAGGTGGCCTCGAACGACGCCGTCTGCATCGCGGTCGCGGCCAGCAGCCCGGGCGCCAGGAACACGAGATACGGCACGCCGTCGAGCGCCGCGGAATTCGACACGTACGAGCCGAGCCCGAGGCCCATCGCGGTCAGGAACAGGACCGGCGAGACGAACGAGCTGAACAGCGACGAGCGATAGGTCCGCCGGTACGTCAGCAGCCGGTACTCGAAGACGCGGCCGAGGGTCGACACCGGTCGGGTGAGCGCGGTCATCGGCGGCTACTCGATCAGCGAGCGCCCGGTCAGGCGCAGGAACACGTCCTCGAGCGACGACCGGCGGACGAGCACCGTCTCCGGCCGCAGGCCGCGCTGGTGGACGGCGACCGCGGCCGCCTCGCCGTCGTCGGCATAGAGCAGGACGCGGTCGGGCAGGCGCTCGACCCGCTCGGCGATGCCGTCGAGCTGGCCGTCCAGGCTGTCGACGACGCCCGGCGCGAAGCGCAGCTCGGTGACCTCGCGGGTCGAGTACTGCTCGATCAGGGCGCGCGGGCTGCCCTCGGCGACGATCTTCGCCTTGTCCATGACCACGAGCCGGTCGCACAGCTGCTCGGCCTCGTCCATGTAGTGAGTCGTCAGCACCAGCGTCACGCCCTGCTGCTTGAGCCGGTAGAGCCGGTCCCACAACAGGTGCCGGGCCTGCGGGTCCAGCCCCGTGGTCGGCTCGTCGAGGAGCAGCACGGTCGGCTCGTTGATCAGCGACCGGGCGATGGTCAGACGCCGCTTCATCCCGCCCGACAGCGGCTCGACCTGGTCGTCGGCGCGCTCGGTCAGCTGGGCGAACTCGAGCAGCTCGTCGGCCCGCCTGCGGACCTCCGCCCGCGACAGGCCGAAGTAGCGCCCGTAGATCGACAGGTTCTCGCGGACCGTCAGCTCGACGTCGAGCGTGTCCTGCTGGGGCACGACGCCAAGGTTCGCCCGGATCTCCGGACCCTGGGTCTTCGGGTCCATGCCCATCACCGACAGGGTCCCGTCACTGATCGGCGACACGCACCCGATCATCCGCATCGTCGATGTCTTGCCGGCACCGTTGGGGCCGAGGAACCCGAACGATTCGCCGCGCGCGACATCGAAGTCGACGGCGTCGACCGCGACGAACGAGCCGAACCGCTTGGTCAGTCCGCGGGCATGGATGAGCGGTGAGGTCGCCGGTGCGTCGGGGTGGGACGAAGCCGACGACACGGAGGTGTCGGGCATGGGCGGGCATGGTACCGCGGCGATGGGCCGCGCGCCACCGGCCGGCGCAGGTCAGGCCTGGGACGACCCGACCCGTTCGACCACGTATCGCTCGAGGGCCCTGTCGTCGAGGACGATCCCGAGTCCGCCACTGCCCGGCCGCCCGGGCACATGCATCCGGCCCCTCGCGACGAGCAGGCCCTCGGCCAGCAGGTCGTGGTCGAGCAGTCCGGCAGTCGCGAGGCCGTGGTCGGGCGGGGTGGCGAACGACTCACCGTCGACAGCCGGCAGGTCGGCGGCCATGGCCAGGCCTGCCGCGAGCCCGATCCCGGTCTCGAACAGCGTGCTGATGACGACCGGTATGCCGTGCTCGGCGGCTCGCTCGGCGATCTCGGTGACAGCCGCAGATCCGCCGACCCGGGCGGGTCTGAGCACCAGCACATCGACCGCGTCCGCGGCCAGGAGCGTCCGGGCAGCGCCGACCGACGAGGCGGCCTCATCGGCCGCGATCGGGACGCGGACGCGGCGGCGCAGCTCGGCGAGCCCGTCGACATCGTGCGCGGGCAATGGCTGCCCGACGAACTCGATATCGAAGCGCGAGATCGCCGACAGGCGGTCCTCGGCCGTCGAGAGATCCCAGGCACCGTTGACGTCGAGGCGGAGGCGGACGTCAGGGCCGATGGCCGCCCGGATGGCGCGGAGGCGCTCGACCAGTACCTCGGTCTCGCGTTCCGCGCCTGCCGTGAGCTTGAGCGTCTCGAAACCCGATTCGACCGATTGCCGGGCGGCCTCCGCCGCGGCCGCCGTCCCGAGCGAGGGCAGCGTCGCGTTCACCCCGACGCCGGCACCGTCCGGCAGGACATCGGTGGTCGGGGCCCGTTCGAGGTCCAGGAGCGCGCTCTCGATCGCCGCGTTGAGCGCCCGGCCCGGCGCGCCGTGCAGCTCGAGCTCGGTCATCGATGGAAGCCCGCTTTCGGAAACCCGCTCGACGGTTTCCCGGATGAGCGACGTGAGGATCGTATCGGCGACCTCGCCGGCCGATGGCTCGACGACCGCTTCGCCGAGACCGGTCCGGCCATCGTCACGGTGGACGCGGATGACCCACGACTCGTGGTCGAGCCACATGCCGCTGACGGTCGCGACGGGTCGGCGCATCGGGATGCGGACACGGGCGGCGACGAGCGCGCGGATCGTGATGAGCATCCCTCGCATCTGTGGGTTCGCCAGTCGGGTTCGCTCATCGTAGCCGGCGAGCCGCGGCCGGCTGCGACGCCGGCGAAACGTGCTACGATGCGGTAGCAAATCGACCTTCGCGCGTTCCCAGTCATTGCGAGGCAGACGATGGCCACCCTTCCGGAACCCGTGACGGCGCTGCTCGAGGCGGCGCTCGTCGGCGAGCTGACCGTCATCGACGCCGGCGGCCGCCCGGTCACCTACCCGCTCATCCCGTTGTGGGACGGCGAGCGCATCTACCTGACATCGTCGAGCCTGTTCAGCCGAAAGCTCGATCACATCCGCGGCAACCCGAAGGTGTCGGTGTCGATCACCGACCCGGTGGCGGTCGGCGGCTCGCCCGATCGCGCCACGATCCAGGGCGACGCCCGGATCATCGACGACGACCCGCACGGCGGCTGGGAGAGGCTGCTGCCGATCTGGGAGAAGAAGGAGCCCTCGATCGTGTCGTTCCTCAAGGCCCGCGTCGCGCTGCCGCTGTTCTTCGAGCGGGCGCTCATCGAGGTGACGCCTCGGCGGGTCCTCTCCTGGCCGGGCGGCGACACGGGCACGGCGCCGGTCGTGGCCACGGTCCGCCAGGAGGCGGCGTGATGCGCAGCACCCCCGAGATGGACGCGCGGACCGGGCTCGCCAAGCTGTCCGGCTACCCGTTCCAGGTCGCGACATGGGTCGACGACGAGGGCTATCCGGTCAGCGTCGCGGTCGAGGCGAGCATCGACCCGGCCGGGCTGACCGCCCGGTTCGCGATGCCGGCCGGCCTGGCCATCCCGACCGACCGCGACATCTCGCTGACCGGCTCGCACATCCGGCCGCAGCCCGGCTACGGCTATGACGAGCGTCGCCACGTGACGGTCTGGGGATCCGCGACGGTCGCGGACGCGGAGGTCACGCTCGCGGGCCGCACGGCGTGGGGCTGGGACGAGGCCGAGGTCCCGTTCTTCGAATACTCCGAGCGCTCGGTCGGGAAGTCACGCCGCTACTTCGATGCGCTGTCCGCCGAGCGCGGCACCCCGGTCAAGCCGAAGCTGTCGTTCGGGTTCCTGACGCTGCGAACGACCCGCCTGCCGTTCCTGACTGCGACCCTCGTGCCGGTCCTGCTCGGCATCCTGATCGCCGCGTCGCACGGCTCGTTCGACCTCGCCGCCGCGCTGCTGACCATCATCGGCGCGTCGTTCGTCCAGCTCGGGCTCAACGTCGCCAACGACGTGTTCGACACGCTGTCGGGCGCGGACGATGCGAACGTCACCCCGACCCAGTTCTCGGGCGGGTCCCGCGTCATCCAGTACGGCCTCGTCTCGCTTCGCCAGATGGCGACCCTGTCGACGATCTTCTACGTCCTGGCCGGCCTGATCGGGCTCGTCCTCCTGGCGACGCATGGCTCGACCGCTCTGCTGGTGATCGGCATCGTCGGCTTCGTGGTGAGCCTCGGCTACACCGCGCCGCCGCTCAAGTTCGTCTACCGCGGGCTCGGGGAGGTCGCCGTCGCGCTCGGCTTCGGACCGCTGATGCTGCTGGGCGCCTACGTGGTCCAGACGGGCGGGGCGCTCGCCTGGGAGCCGCTGGTGGCGTCGATCCCGGTCGCGCTGCTCGTGGCGCTGATCCTGTACGTCAACGAGATCCCCGATCGTCGCAGCGACGCGCGCGCGGGTAAGCGCACGCTCCCGGTGCGCTATGCGCCGGCGACCATCATCACCGGCTACAACGTCGCGGTGGCCGCGGCGATGATCGTCCTCGTGGCGGGCGTCCTCGCCGGCGTCCTGCCCGTCCCGGTGCTCGCGGTGCTGGTCACCATCCCGCTGGCGCTGCGCGTGTCGCGCGGCCTCGCCCCGAACTACGACAACCCGTACGGGCTGATGGCGATCATGGGCATCAACGTCCAGCTCCACCTGCGGGCCGGGCTGCTTCTGCTGGCCGCGTACGTCGTCGTGCTGGTCGTCGGGGCCGTGGCGCCGGCGGTCGATCTCTTCCTGCGCTGAGCCGCTAGCATCGGCGTCGCCATGCGCATGCTCGCCCGCCCGATCGGCCTCGGTCTCGCCGCGCGTGGTGACGTCGACGAAACGGTGGCGTGGGCGCGCCAGGCGCGCGATCAGGGCCTCGATTCGATCTGGGTCCACGACAGCTACTTCGAGCGCGACGGCGTGAGCTTCACGACCGCCATCGCGCAGGCGATCGCGGCCGACGACGACGGCGACGAGGCCGGCTTCCGGGTCGCGCTCGGGGCGGCCAACCCGTTCACACGCCACCCGGTCGTGCTGGCGATGACCGGCTCCGCGCTCGACGAGATCCTGCCGGGACGCTTCGTGCTCGGGATCGGGACCGGGCTGCCGTTGCGGCTCAAGCAGATGGGCATCCCGTACGAGCCCGACGCCGCGGTCGCGGGCGTGTCGACCGCGATCGACCAGATCCGTGCGCTGTGGGCGGGCGAGCGTCTGCCGTCGGCCACCCCGGGACTGCCACCGATCCAGCCGATGTTCGCGCCGACGCATCGCATCCCCATCGTCATCGCGGCATACCGCAAGGCGTTCGTCGAGCTGGCCGGGCAGAAGGCCGACGGCTACCTCGCCCGTCCCGCCGAATCGATCCCGTCGCTGCGCGGGATCATCGAGCGGTTGCACGCGTCCGCTGTCGCGGCGGGCCGCGACCCGGGATCGTTGGAGACCGCCGGTTACCTGCTGTCGCTGGTGGACAAGACGCGGCGCGAGGCGCTCAACCGGGCGAAGCGCGAGCCGTTCGTCATCTACATGATGTCGGTGCTGTCGGACGTGTCGCTGGCGCGGGCCGGCTTCGACCGCGATCTGCGAGACCGGATCGCGACGGCCTGGCGCGCCGAGGACTTCACGACCGCCGGCAACCTGATCCCCGACGAGCTGCTCGACGCGTTCATGTTGTGTGGCACGCGCGAGGACGTGGCCGCGGGGGCGATGGCATTCCATGCGGGCACAGGTCTCCATCTGCCGCTGCTCCAGCCGGTCCTCCAGGAGGATCGCCAGATCGACGAGCTGATCGCGGCTGCTGCGATCTATGCGTCGATCCCGGACCGTGCGTCCGTGGCCGGACCTGTCGTGCCCGCCCCGACCGGCGTCCCGGCCATCGGCGCCGTCACCGGTGGTGCGGTCGCGGCGACCGCCGGACCGGTGACGCTCAGCCTGGCCGACGACCGGCAGCTCACCGGCGGCGAGCGGGCGCGACGTCGTGCCGGCGCGCTGTACGAGATCCTCCGACCGTTCGCCTTCACCGCCTCGGTCATCCCGGTCCTCGCCGGTGCCGCCCTGGCCTGGGTCGACGAGCTGTGGGCCTGGGCTCCGTTCATCGCGGCCCTGCTCGGAGCCGTCTTCCTCCATGCGGGGACGAACATCGTCAACGAGGTCTACGACGTCCGAAAAGGCGTCGACACGATCACAAGCCCGCGCGCCAGCCATGCCATCGTCAAGGGTCGGATCAGAGAGCGGACGGCCCTCCTGGTCGCCGCGACGTTCTTCGCGCTCGCCGTCGTCGTCGGGCTGTACCTGGTCTGGCTGCGCGGCCCGGCGATCATCGTCCTCGGGCTCCTCGGGCTGGTCGGTGGCTGGGGCTACACCGCGCCGCCGCTCGAGTACAAGAACCGGGCGCTCGGCGTGCCGATCGTCTTCTTCCTGATGGGACCGCTGATGGTCGAAGGGGCCTACTTCGCGGTGAGCGGCCAGTGGTCGGTGACGGCGCTGGTCCTGTCGATCCCCATCGGGATGCTGGTCGCGGCCATCCTCCACGGCAACGAGTGGCGCGACATCCGCGAGGACAGTCGAGCCGGCATCTCGACCATCTCGGCGCGGATCGGACGGCGCTGGGCACACTATGGC
>DASYSM010000073.1:0-7860 GCA_036003325.1 Candidatus Limnocylindrales bacterium | reverse complement strand
CCTCGCCGACGCCGGCATCGACTACGTGTCGCTGGCCAACAACCACATCCGCGACGCGGGCGGCGCCGGGCTCCTGCAGACGATCAAGAACGTGAAGAAATACGGGATCGCCGTGTCGGGCGCAGGCAAGGACCTTGCCGCCGCGCGCAAGCCGGCCATCCTCGAGGCGGGCGGGATCAAGGTCGCGATCCTCGGCTACGACGCCATCGCCAGCTCGTACCACGCCACGGCGACCAGGATCGGCAGCGCGCCGCTGTCCGCCAGGAACGTCAAGGCGGATGTCGCCGCGTCGCGCGCGGCCGGGGCCGACCTGGTCATCGTCTACCCGCACTGGGGCACCGAGTACGACGACACGCCCTTCCCGCAGCAGAAGCTGCTGGCCCGGATGATCATCGACAACGGCGCGGACATGGTCATCGGCAACCACGCCCACTGGGCGGCCGCCATGGAGATCTACAAGGGCAAGCCGATCTGGTATGCGCTCGGCAACTTCGTGTTCGACCAGACCTGGTCGGAACCGACGATGGAGGGGATCACCCTCGAGCTGACCTTCCGCGGGACGAAGCTCGTCCAGGTCCACATCCACCCGCACATCATCCTGGACAAGGCGCAGCCCAACTTCCTCGACCCGGCCGGCGACGGCCGCGTGGTGATGGGTCAGGTCTTCAGCGCGTCGAAGGGTCTGCTGCCCTGGTAGACCGCGGCTAGACGATCCCGGCGAACAGGTCCGTCTCGGGCAGCGTCGTCTCGACCCGCGACTCGCGCAGGATGTAGGCCTCGTTGGCCCAGCCGTCGCGCCAGCCATCGAAGCCCATCAGCATGAACCCGCTCTGGTCGCTGATCTGGGTGACGTGCTCATGGATGGCGTCCCATTTGGCCTTGAGCGGCGCCCCCGACACGTCGACCCAGGTCGTGATCTGGTCGTCGGGCACGAGCATCTTGGCCGCGAACTCCTCCATCTCGGCGATCTGTTCGGGCGTCGCGTCGTCGGCTGGCGCCCACCATGGCTTCTGGCCGGCCTCGATCATCCGCTTGTTGATCCGGTCACGGACCGAGGCCGGGATCGCCTGGATGTACAGCTTCGACGGTGTCCAGGGCTCGAGCCCGGGCTCCTCGAACTGCTCCGGGTACCACGCCCGGTCGCCGGCGCGGGCGAACGCCCGGACCGCCACGTCATGGGTCCTGATGTGATCGGGATGGCCGTACCCGCCGAACTCGTTATAGGTCGTCATCACGTCGGGCTGGTAGTGCCTGACCAGCCAGGTGAGCCGGCGGGCGGCCTCGTCGAGGTCTGCCATCCAGTAGCTGCGCGGGTCGCGGTTGCCGTCGGTGCCCATCATCCCCGAGTCGCGGTAGCCGAGGTTCTCCCACTCGGTCACGCCGAGGATGCCCATCGCCCGCTCGAGCTCGCCGGCCCGGATCTCGCCGAGCCGGCGATGGTTGTCCGGCGTGTCCATGTCCGGCACCACGATCTCGCCGAGCTCGCCCCGGGTCCCGGTCACGAGCACGACGCGATGACCCGCCTCGACCGCCTTCGCCATCACGCCGCCGGTCCCGATGGTCTCGTCGTCGGGATGGGCGTGGACCGTCATCAGCGTCGGACGATGTGGTTCGGTGGGGTTCGTCATGCTCCGGATGCTAGCGCACCCCGGACGTGCGGGGCGTCTCACCGGCTCGAGTTCCCGGTCGGTCCCGAGCGCATCGTGGCCCACCGCCCGGAGCGCTCGCGGCTACCATCGGGCGACGATGGCCGCCCACCCGGATCCCGCTGCCGCGACCCCGGCCCCCGCACCGGGCCCGCTCGCCGGTCTGCGCGTCATCGACTGCTCGACCGTCCTGGCCGGGCCGTACTGCACGATGCTTCTCGGCGACCTCGGGGCGGAGGTCGTCAAGGTCGAACCACCCGAGGGCGACGCGACGCGAGGCTGGGGCCCGCCGTGGGTCGGTCCCGCCGACCCCGACGGCCGCCGGACCGCCGCCTACTACCTGGCGGTCAACCGCAACAAGCGCGGCATCCGTCTCGACCTCAAGACGGCGGACGGCGCGGATGTCCTGCGACGACTCCTCGCCGACGGCGACGTCCTGGTCGAGAACGCGCGAGTCGGCGGCTTCGCCCGGCTCGGTTTCGACGACGCGACGCTCGAGTCGATCAACCCTCGGCTGGTCCACCTGGCCATCTCCGGGTACGGCACGACCGGCCCGGCCGCGACCCGGCCCGGCTACGACTTCGTGATCCAGGCGGCCAGCGGCCTGATGTCGATCACCGGCGCACCCGACGCCGAAGGTGGCGGCCCGACCAAGGTCGGCGTCGCGATCAGCGACGTGGTGTCGGGGATGCTCGGGGCGGTCGGCATCCTCGCCGCGCTCGTCGGACGCGAGCGCGACGGCGGCCCGACCCCGGGGCGCGGCCAGCGCATCGACATCTCGCTCCTCGGCGCCACGATGGCCAGTCTCGTGAACCAGGCCCAGAACGCATTCGTCAGCGGTCTGGCGCCGGGCCGGCTCGGCAACGCCCACCCGAACATCGTGCCGTACGAGACCTTCGCCACCGCCGACGGCGCGCTCGCGCTCGCGGTCGGCTCGGCCCGTCAATGGCCGCGCCTGTGCGCCGCGCTGGGGCTGGACGGGCTGGTGCGGGACCCGCGCTTCGCCACGAACGGCGACCGGGTCGAGCGGCGAGCCGAGCTCCGGCCGATCCTCGCCGCGCGGTTCGCGACGCGCTCGACCGCCGACTGGCTGGCCACCCTCGACGCGGCCGAGATCCCGTGCGGGCCGATCAACGACGTCGTCGCCGCGTTCGCCTCGGCCGAGGCGGTCGAGCTCGGGATGACCGTCGAGCAGGACCATCCCGCCTGGGGCGTCATCCGACAGGTCGGCATCCCGTTCCGGCTGGCGGCCACGCCGGCGTCGATCCGGACACCGCCGCCGGCCCTCGGCGAGGACACCGACGCGATCCTGTCGGAGCTTGGCTACGACCCGGCCGCGATCGCGGGTCTGCGAGCGCGAGGGGTCGTCTGACGCGACCGGGGCGGGTCGACGTTCGCCCTACAGCTCCTGTCGGCCGAACGACCAGGCGGCGCCGCCCAGTGCGACGGCGATGAGCACGACCGTCGCGGCCACCGGGGCGAGGACGTCGCCGATGTCGACCGGGACGCCCGATGCGAGCGCGATGGCCGGCGCCGCCAGCCCGCCCGGCAGGAATCGCCCGACGTTCGGGATGGCCGAGGCGATCGACAGCAGGACCAGCGCCCCGAAGCCGATCCCCGCGGCGGCAACGGTCGAGCCCGTGACGGTGCTGCCAAGGAAGGTCAGCGCGGCCCAGGCCGCAAGACCGAGCCAGGCGAGGAACGCCATCGCGACCCAGCCGCCGACCGGCAGCGGCTCGAACAGGACCGCCGCGTAGACCCAGGCGACGGCGACCGCGAGCGCCGTGCACAGCGCGAGGATCGCCCCGATGGCCGCGACCTTTGCCGCGATGAATGCGCCGCGGGAGACGGTCTTGGACAGCACGAATGCGGCCGTGCCCCGATCCCGTTCGGTCGAGACGGCGCCCATCGCCAGGACGATCGCCGCGAACGCACCGAACTGGGCGAGGTTCTTCCAGGTCTGGGACACCGCGTCCACGGCGACCGGCGTCGGCAGCGGGATCGTCGGCAGCTGGTCACCGGCCGCCGCCGTGATGATCTCGGGCAGGAACTTCGCCAGCAGCGGCGAGGTCAGCCCGACCAGCAGGAACAGGCCGGCGACGATCGGGAGCCGCAAGGTCCGCCACGACTCGAGCATCTCCTTGCGGAGCAGGACCGACCCGCCGGTCACGCTGCGGCCCGCCCGCCCGGGGAGGCGTCCGGCTCGCGGCCGACGAGGCGCAGGAACACGTCTTCGAGCGACGGCCGGACCCGTTCGAAGCCCGCCAGCCGGACGCCGGCCGCGACGACCAGCGGCAGCAGCCCGGCCGACGCGGCCGCCTCGTCGGTCACCGACACGGTCAGCCGGCCGTCGCGCTCGGTCACGCCGTCGACCCAGGCGGTCGCGCGGAGTGTGGCCGCCAGCGCGCTCAGCGCCGCCTCCTGACCGGGCTCCGGATCGATCCGGTAGAGCGGCGACGCATAGCCAGCGAGCAGCGCCTCGAGCGCCCCTTCGGTCACCAGCCGGCCGTGGTCGAGGATCGCCACCCGGTCGCAGATCCGCTCGACGTCCGCGAGGACGTGGGTCGAGAAGATGACCGTGGCGCTCGCCCGGACGTCGGCGATGAGGGCCAGCAGGTCGCGCCGGCCCTCGGGATCGAGCGAGCTGACCGGTTCGTCCAGGACGAGCAGTCGCGGCCGGGCGACGAGCGCCTGGGCGATGCCGAGCCGCTGGCGCATCCCGCCCGAATAACCGGCGATCCGGCGCGTCCGTGCATCCGCCAGTCCGACAAGCTGGAGGGTCTCGTCGGCACGAGCCCGCGCCTCGCGCGCGGGCAGGCCCTGGAGCTCGCCCGCGAGCGCGACAAGCTCACGGCCGGTCATCCACGAGTAATAGCGCGGGTCCTGGTCCAGCACGCCGATGCCGCGACGCGCATCGAGACCGCCGCGCCCGGCCGACACCGGGGCGCCGTCGATGGTGACCAGCCCCGCCGTCGGCCGGGCCAGACCGGTCACCAGCCTGAGCGTGGTCGTCTTGCCCGCGCCGTTCGGCCCGAGCAACCCGAAGACCGAGCCGGCCGGCACGTCGAGATCGAGCCCGTCGACAGCGAGCACGCCGCTCGACCCGCCGAAGCGCTTGACCAGGCCGCGACAGGTGACCGCCGCCGGCGTCGGCTGGCTCATGCCTCCTCGCGCCGGCCGGCGGTCAGATAGATGATCGGCCCGAGCAGGCTGATGAACACGATGACGATCCCCCACAACAGCTTGCTGTCGCCGCGGACGCGGCGCTCGGGGCGGACCAGGTCGCGGAGCGCGACGATGATCAGGATGAGCTCGACGATGACGATCGGGGTGATCAGCAGGAGGATCTGGGTATCGGTCACGCCAAGCGCCTCCCCGGGTCGTGCTTCCAGACCCGATACGAATATGCGAACAGCACGACGATGGTCAGCACGATCCCGCCGATCAGCAGGGCGACCAGCACGTCGCGCCTCGGCTGGACCAGCCCGACGATGATGAACACGACCCCTTCGATGACGAACAGCCTGCCGCCGACCCGATGCGTCCTGTCCCATGCCAGGTCGCTCGTCAGGGTCCATGGTGTCCGGATCCCGACCAGGTAGTTCGAGCGGACCTTCGGTAGATAGTTGCCGATGACGATGAACAGGACGCCCACGCCGACGAACACGACCAGCGTGAGATCGAACGTCGCCCCGAGCGCTGCAGCCGTCACCGCCAGGTCGATGACGGCGAGCAGCACGACCGTCCCGAGCCACATGGCGCCGTACGCCTTGCCCGACTTCTCGATGTTGACGCGTCGCGGCTCGATGACCGGGATGGCCCAGAACAGAGCGGCGATGCCGACGGTGATGAGCGGGATCAGGAACAGGCCGACGGTCTTCCCGGCGTAGGCGTTGGGCGTGCCGTCGATGCCCCAGTGGATGGGGACCTGCGCATCGGCCGGGAGCTGGAGCCATGCCCAGGCGGCGAGCAGGAGCATCGCGCCGACGACCACGGAGCTGACGATCAGGAGGTCGCGTCGGTGCATCACGACGCTACGGTTCGATCCGGAACGCCTCGAGGAGGGCGGCCATGGCCTCCTCGAGGACGGACAGGTTGAGGTGGTAGGTGATCGTCGTGCCGACCTTGTCGGCGGCGATCAGGTCGGCCTCGCGCAGGACGGTGAAGTGGCCCGACATCGTCGGCCACGACAGGTCGAACTGGGCGGCCAGCTCGCCGGCGGTCATGTCGCGTTCGCGCAGCAGGACCAGCACGCGACGGCGGGTCGGATCGGCGAGAGCCTTGTAGACACGATTCGTGTGATGGCTCCTTGTTTAGGCAAACGGCAAAATAGAGCGGGTGTGGCCGCGCGTCAAGTGCCATCTGGTGCACGCCTGCACGCACGGCGCCGCGGGGGGCCGTCGGCCCGCTGCTAGACTCGGCGCGTCCGTCCATCGACACCCTGGAGGCACCCGAATGACCGACGACCGCGAGCGCTGGGCGCTGATCCTCGGCGGCTCATCGGGGATGGGCGAGGCGACCGCGATCACGCTCGCGAAGGCCGGCTACAACATCTGCGGGATCCATCTCGACTTCCGCGCCGCGCTGGCTCATGTCGACGAGGTCAAGGCGGCGATCACGGCCGAGGGCGCCGAGGCGCTGTACATCAACATGAACGCCGCCGACGACGAGAAACGGGCGGCCGCGCTCGAGGCGCTCGGCGCGCGGTTCGATGCCGCGCGGGCCGCCGGCCGCGAACCGTATGTCCGGGTCGTGATGCACTCCCTCGCGTTCGGCTCGCTGGTGCCGTTCCTGGCCGACGATCCCAAGGCAGCCGTCGACCGCAAGAAGATGGAGATGACCCAGGACGTGATGGCCAACAGCCTCGTCTACTGGGTCCAGGACCTGTGGCGCGGCGGCTTCCTCGGCCAGGGCTCGAAGATCTACGCCATGACCTCGGAGGGCTCGACCCGGGTGGTGCCGTCGTATGGCGTCGTGTCGTCGGCCAAGGCCGCGCTCGAATCGCACGTGCGCCAGCTGGCGATGGAACTGGCCCGGCAGGGCACCGGCGCGACGGCGAACTGCATCCGGGCGGGCGTCACGATCACCCCGGCGCTGCTCAAGATCCCCGAGGCGCAGACGATGATCGACATCACCATGAAGCGGAACCCGACCGGCCGGATGACGACCCCGCAGGACGTCGCGAACGCGATCCTCGCCCTGTCCGGCGACGGCACCGAGTTCATCAACGGCGACATCATCAGCGTCGACGGCGGCGAGTTCATCACGGGCTCGTAGCGCGGTGGATGCACCGACGGCCGGGGTGATGCCCACGCACGCCAGCGGCCCGAGGTCCGGCCGGGTCATCGTCGTCGGGTCGGTCAACGTCGACCTGGTGGTCACGGCCGAGCACCTGCCGGCACCCGGCGAGACGGTCATCGGCGGCCGGTTCGCGCGACATCACGGCGGCAAGGGCGGCAACCAGGCGGTCGCCGCGGCCCGGCTCGGCGCGACGGTCGTCTTCGTCGGAGCGGTCGGCGGCGACTCGTTCGGGGCAGACGCGCGGGCTGCCCTCGAGGCCGAGGGGATCGACGTCGGCGGGCTGCTGACACTTCCGGACGAGCCGACCGGCGTCGCCCTGATCGTCGTCGACGACGCCGGCGAGAACAGCATCGCGGTCGCCGGCGGCGCGAACGCTGCATTGACCTCGGTCCAGGTGCGGGTCGCATTGAAGCGGCTCGGCCTCGTCCCGGAGGACGTCGTGTTGGTCGGCCACGAGATCAGGACGGGGGCCACACACGAAGCGATCCGCCTCGCTCGGCTCGCCCATGCCACCGCCATCCTCAATCCGGCACCGACGGCCGGGCTGGGTCGATCGACGCTCGATCTGGCGACCATCCTCACCCCGAACGAGGGCGAGCTGTCAGCCCTGGTCGGCGCGGAGGGCAGCGCGTCGGCACGGGCGAAACGTCTGCTCGGATCGGACCCGGACGGCCGAGCGGTCCTCGTCAGCCTCGGTCCTCACGGCGCGCTGCTGTTGGCCGGTCGTCGTGCCCGTGCGTTCGCACCACCGCACGTCGAGGTGGTCGACACGGTCGGCGCGGGCGATGCCCTCAACGGGGCTCTGGCAGCCGGACTGGCAGCCGGTCTCGACCTTGCGACGGCGTCGCGGCGCGCCGTCGTTGCCGGGTCGCTCGCGACCACCCGGACGGGCGCCCGGGAGGGGATGCCGACC
>DASYSM010000072.1:0-33805 GCA_036003325.1 Candidatus Limnocylindrales bacterium | reverse complement strand
TCGAACGGGTCGCCTTCGGGCATCAGCCCCTCGCGCGGCACGAGCTACAGCGCCCGCATCTTGTTGTTCTTGGCGTCGTGGGTGACCTCGGCCAGCCCGAGCGCCTCCATCAGCGGCGGCAGGTAGACGCCGAATCTGCCGCGCAGACCCTTCTTGAGCCCGTACCAGCCACCGATCGGATTGTCCGCCGCGCGACCCCACGCCTCGACCGAGCCTTCCGGCGCCGGCTTCTGCTCGTCGGCGCCACCGAGCGGCAGCCAGTCGCCGTGCGCCTTGAGCATCGCGTGGAGATCGTCGATCGCCCTCTTGTCGTACTTCAGCTGGGTCCCGCCGACCTGGCAGATGATCGCCGGCGGGTCGTTCGCGTCATCGAGGTACATCTCGTACGTGGACGTCCCGGGCGGTGTCGTGAGCAACCATGGATCGGCCTTCGTTCCGCTGCCGCCGTGCGCCATCGCAGGTCCTCCTTGCCCACGGGTGACCGCCATGGCCCGCGGCGGTCGTATTCCGTAACCGTCTCGTTACGGTACCATCCGCGACCGACGCGCGACAACCTGGCTCAGGCGGCCCCGCGGTCGACCGCCGGTCGATCGAGTCGGCCACCGGGCACGGCGAGCAGGGCCGCGATCTCCGTCGACTGGAGCGGCCTGGCGAACAGGAAGCCCTGTCCGAGATCGGCGCCGAGAGCCTGGAGATCGGCCAGCTGACCGGGTTCCTCGATGCCCTCCGCGACCGTCTCGAGGTGGAGGGTCTCGCTGAGGTGCAGGATCGATCGGAGCAGGGCCGTCTCGTCGGGCCCTTCTGACATGCTCGCGATGAACGATCGGTCGATCTTGAGCACGTCGATCGGGAACTGGCGGACGTAGCTGAGCGACGAGTAACCGGTCCCGAAATCATCGATCGCGAGCCGCACCCCGAGTCCCTTGAGCGCAAGCAGTGTCGCCTTGGTCGCCTCGGTGTCCTGGATGAGGACACCCTCGGTGAACTCGAGGACGAGCCGGCCCGGGTCGACATCGGTCTCCGCGAGGATCGTCGCGACCTCGTCGACGAACCCGGCCTCGGCCACCTGCCGACCGGACACGTTGACGTTCATCGTCAGCGCCCGGCCGGGCGCGGCCTGGTCCCACGCCTTGGATTGCCGGCAGGCCTCGACGAGGACCCAGCGCCCGAGCGGGATGATCAGGCCCGTCTCCTCGGCCACCGGGATGAAGTCGGCCGGCCCGACCACGCCCCGCGCTGGATGACGCCAGCGCAGCAATGCCTCCACCCCGACGATCTGAAGGGTCGTGAGGTCCATGACCGGCTGGTACAGGACGAAGAACTCATCGCGCTCGAGGGCGCGCTCGAGGTCGCCCTTGAGGGCCAGCCGGGCGATGGCCTCGGCATGCATGCTCGGCTCGAAGACCTCGATCCGGTTCTTGCCCTTGCGCTTGGCCATGTACATCGAGATGTCGGCGTTGCGCAGCAGCTCCTCGGCCGTCTGGTCGCGCGATGTCAGCAACGCGACCCCGAAGCTGGCGTGGACGAACAGCTCCTTGCCACCGACCGTGAACGGGGCCCGCAGCGTGTCGGCCAAGCGCTCGGCCACGACCGTCGGATCCGTCGCGGCCGGTGGATCCTCGACCAGCACCGCGAACTCGTCGCCGCCCATCCGGGCGAGCGTGTCGCCCGCGCGGAGACCGGCCCGGAGGCGCTCCGCGACCTGCTCGAGGATGGCGTCACCCTCGCCATGGCCGAGGCTGTCGTTGATGGTCTTGAAGTCGTCGAGGTCCACGAACAGGACGGCCAACGGTCGCGGCGCCCGATGGGACAGCGAGAGGGCATGCTCGAGGCGGTCGACGAACAGGGCCCGGTTCGCGAGGCCGGTGAGCGAGTCGTGGAAGGCCATGTGCCGGAGCTCCTCCTCGAGCTTCCGGCGCGACGTGACGTCGCGGTAGTTGATGACCACGCCACCGACCGCCGGATCGTCCAGCAGGTTGGTCCCGACGGCCTCGAGCCAGCGCCACGAGCCGTCGGCGTGCTTGACCCGGAACTCGCCCGAGACCGTCGCCCCGGGCGTCTTGACCACGTCGCGGAGCATGCGCCCGCCCCAGTCGACGTCGTCCGGATGCAGGACGTCGAAGGCGGACCGCCCGGCACGCTCCTCGAGGGTATAGCCGAGCACGCGCTCGACGGCCGGGCTCTCGTATTCGATCAACCCATCGGTCCGGATGATCATGTTGACGTCGGCCGAGTTCTGGACGAGCGAGCGGAAGCGCTCCTGGCTGCGCCGCAGGTCCGTGGTCAGGATCTGTTCGGTGATGGCCTGTTCGACCAGCCGCCGGTTCTGGCGGGTCAGGCGGGTCGAGGCGACGGAGAAGGCGGCCACGAGCAGCACCAGCAGCCCGAGCCCCATGGCGCCGACGATGAGCAGGACGTCCTGTCGCGAGCGGGCGATGTCGGCCATGATCGGCGCCGCATCCTCGTAGACCTCGTAGGCGGCGATGACATTGCCGTCGGCCGACCGGACCGGCAGATAGATCGACAGGAATTCGTCGGCGAGGCCGCGCTCGAACACATTCTCCGAGTCGGTGCCGTCCGAGAACTCGGTCGACACCGCACCGTCGAAGACGCCGAGCAGATCGTCCTCGACCTCGAACCGGTGGCCCCGCAACGCCGGCAGGTCGGAGAACACGACGGTCCCGTCCCTCGACCACACCTTGATGCGCAGGATCTTGCCGGGCGCGACCAGCCGGCTCAGGTCGGCGTCCAGGTCGGCGCCCGCGGCGCTCGCGGGGTCGGACATCAGCTGCGGTGTCAGCGATGGGTCGATGTAGCCGCGGACGACCGCCTCCGTCTCTCGGACCGCCTGTCCGACCGCGGTCTGCTGGAGGTGGTCGCCGACGTTGTTCGAGACGAGGATCGCGGTGGATACGACGAGCACGCCCGAGACCGACAGCACGAGTGCCGTCAGCCCGGGCCGCCAGCGTGATCGGAGGGTGGGGCGGTCCATGGATCGTGGGGACCGTAGAGGCTGGTCCGGGTCGCCACAATGAACCGTTCGGGTGGTCCGCTGGTACGTCTGGCGGTCGACGACCGGACGCGAAGCCGCCTGGTGCAGCGGCGCACCACCGGTCTGTGCGGATGGTCGCGAAAAGGTGGACTTTGGTCCATGCCCGAGCGGATACTGCACCGCACGTGGCGCCGGGCCCCCACCCGACCGTCTTCAGCGAGCCCAACCCGCACGCCCAAGCACGCTGCAGGTTGCCCCGACTGCGACTGTCGCTCGCCCCTCCCGCCACACTCGCGCTCGACCACGTCGCACCCCAAACGGAGGAATGGGTCCATGCAGCGTCCAGTCCAGAGCCTGATGCACCGCCGAGGCCTTGTCCTCGTGTTCAGTGCGATGCTCATCATGTCGGTCTTCCCCGCGGCGGCGGTCGCCCATCCGCCGGCAGGCGGAGACCTCGCCGTCCCACCGACCGGCGACCCCGAGGTCAACCCGTACCTGCAGCCGGGACGGGATCCGCTCGACGAGGGCGACGACGAGGACGAGGAGCTCCTCAAGGCCAACGACGCGGTGATCACGCGGCGGACTGCCGGCGATGTCCCG
Source organism: Candidatus Limnocylindrales bacterium (assembly GCA_036003325.1). Taxonomy (GTDB): domain Bacteria; phylum Chloroflexota; class Limnocylindria; order Limnocylindrales; family CSP1-4; genus SPCO01. Next base: position 30,213 of record DASYSM010000072.1, on the reverse strand, counting down.
CTGTCGATCGAACAGGCCGGCCAGGAGCGCGCCGCCGCCGTCAAGGCGGCCAAGGCGCTGACCAGGACGGCAGCGCCCGTCTCGCCGCCGACGTTCACCGGCGCGTGGAACGAGATCAGCCCGAACCCGATCGTCCAGATCACCCGCGGCAGCGGCAGCGCGTATGCGGTCGCCGGCCGGGTCAGCGCCCTGGCGATCCGCCCGAGCAATGGCCAGAAGATCCTCGGCGCGGCCCAGGGCGGCATCTGGACCTACGACGAGGCCAACGGCGTGTGGGTCCCGCGGACCGACAACCAGTCCACCCTGTCGATCGGCTCGATCACCATCGCGCCGTCGAATGACGCGATCATCTACGCCGGGACCGGCGAAGGGAACCTGTCGGGTGACAGCTACTTCGGCAACGGTTTCCTGAAGTCCACCGACGGCGGCATCCACTGGGCCCCGATCGGCGGCAACACCTTCCACGGCGTGTCGATCTCGAAGGTGGTCGTCGACGTCAACGATCCGAACCATGTCTATGCGGCCGTCCTTCGCGGCCGCGCCGGCAGCCGCCGTCAGACCCCACCGGTCACCTCGCAGTACGGCATCTGGGAATCGAAGGACGGCGGTGCGAGCTGGACGCTGATCCGCCCGGCCGCGGACGAGCTCCATGGCGCGACCGACCTGGTCCAGGACCCGGGCGCCCCGAACGTCCTGTATGCGACCTTCTGGGCCGACGGCATCTACCGGTCGACCGACGCGGGCCAGCACTGGTCGCCGTTCATGAGCGGGATCCCGGTCGACGCCACCTTCGGGACCGGCGGCGGAACGCGGTTCGCGCTCGGGATCTCGCATCCGACAGGCCACGATGAGGTCCTGTACGCCGGGTTCGAATGGACCATCAACGGCGTCGACCAGCCGTCGCGCGTCTGGAAGTCGGTCAACGGCGGGGCCTGGAGCCTGCTGCCGGCGGGCGACCCCAACAGCACCGACAACATCTCCGATTACTGCGGCACGCAGTGCTTCTACGACAACGTGATCGCCGTCGACCCGACCGACGCGAACACGGTCTATGCCCTCGGTCTGTTCAACTACGACTCCGGCTCGGGCGGCATCTTCCGCTCGACCGACGGCGGTCAGACCTGGAAGGACCTCGGCTTCGACCTCCATCCGGACTACCACTCCTTCGCCATCGATCCCGCCAACACGTCGCACGTGATGGTCGGCAACGACGGCGGGGTCTGGTACTCCGAGGATCAGGGCGGCCGTCAGGCCGCCGACGCCGCGCTGGATGCCAACACCTGGCAGGACCTCAACGGCACGGTCGATCCGGGGACGGCGGGGGTCATCCACCGGACCAACCTCGCCATCACCCAGTTCACCAGCATCGCCAACGTCCCGACCATCCCGGCCCGCGTCTGGGGCGGTACCCAGGACAACGGCACGCTGCGCAAGTCGGCGGCCAGCAACAGCTGGTTCGACGTCGAAAGCGGTGACGGCGGCCAGGTCATCGTCGACCCGACCGACGCGAACTTCGTGTACGGCAACTACTTCGGGATCAGCCCCTATCGGAACACCGACGGCGGCCTGTCCTTCTTCACGAACTCGTTCATCACCGGCGGGATCAACCTCGCCGACCGATCCGAGTTCTACGTCCCCGAGGTCATGAACCAGGGCAACCCCAACCAGCTGTTCTACGGGACGTATCGGCTGTATCGCACCGACAACGCCAAGGCCGACGAGGCGTCGTCGGTCCACTGGAACGCCATCAGCCCGGACCTGACGTCGGGCTGCACCGGCGGCGCCCCGAACGGGGCTCGTGGCTGCCTGCTCAGCGCGATCGGCGTCTCGAGCGGCGGCGACGGGGTCTACACGGGCAGCCTCGAAGGCTGGGTCTACGTCAGCCCGGACGCGGTCACCAGCTCGTCCCCGACCTGGACCCGCGTCGGTCAGAACATCTTCCCGAACCGCCCGGTCAGCGACATCGCCGTCGACCGCTCCAATGACCGGATCGCGTATGCCGGCTTCAACGGCTTCAACGCCGCGACGCCGACCCGCCCCGGCCACGTCTTCAAGACGACCGATGGCGGCAAGCACTGGAAGGACATCAGCTCCAATCTGCCGGACGTGCCGGTCAACTCGCTCCAGCTCGACGCGAGCTATCCGGACACGCTGTACGCCGGCACGGACGTCGGTCCGTTCGTCACCTACAACTCCGGCAAGAGCTGGCAGCCGCTCGGCACCGGCTTCCCGACCGTCGAGATCTGGCAGCTGGCGCTCGATCCGTCGAACCGTAACCTGCGCGCCGGGACCCACGGTCGTGGCGCGTGGACGATGACCGACGGGGCCTCGGTCCCGGCGCTCGTCGTCAGCAAGACCGACGCCGGCAAGCCGGTCGGCGCCGGAAGCACCATCGACTACACCATCACCGTCGCCAACATCGGCAACGCGGACGCGACCGGCGTCACGGTGACCGATCCCATCCCGGCCAACACGACCTTCGCCGGCGCCGCCGACGGCGGCGTGCTGAGCCACGGCGATGCCACCTGGACCGGCAAGACCATCGCGGCCGGTGACAGCCTCGAGCTGCATTTCCAGGTCACCATCGATGCCAATCTCAAGCCGAAGGTCCAGACGATCGTCGACGACGGCCTCACGGTCACCTCGGCCGAGAAGGTCGGTGCCACGGGCAGCGCCCATGTCACCCCGATCGCTCCGCCGTATGCCGTCGGCCTGGCGCCGTCGACGCAGACCGACGGGGCGCACACCGGTTCGTCGGTGACGTACCCGGTCCACGTCTCGAACCTCGGTTCCAATGACGACACCTACACGCTGGGCACGACGTCCGGCTCGTTCAGCGCGACCGTCCTCGACGCGACGTGCACCACCCCACAGACGTCGATCAGCATCGCCAGCGGCGACTCGGCCGACGTCTGCGTCAAGGTCGATGTCCCGTCGAACGCGGCCAACGCCGCCACCGACACCACGACCCTGACCGCCACCTCGCAGGGCTCCGGCTCGGTCAGCGCGTCCGCGACGATGACCACCATCGCGGTCGCGGTGGACGTTCTCGTGGTGGACAACGACCACCACGGCAACGAGCCGCTGCCCAACGTCCAGCCCTACTACACGGATGCGCTGACCGCCAACGGCGTCAGCTTCGACGTGTGGGATCTCCAGACCAGCCCGACACTGCCGGTCGGCTACATGAAGGCGCACACGACCATCGTGTGGTTCACCGGCGCCTCCTATCCGGACCCGATCGGGCCGTATGAGGCCGACCTCTCGTCGTTCCTCGATGGCGGCGGACGGCTGTTCATGAGCGGCCAGGACATCCTGGACCAGGCAGCCGGCACGACCGACTTCTTCAAGAACTACGTCCACATCGACTGGGACGGCAGCGAGAACCAGAACGACAAGGGGACCGACAACGTCAGCAGCGTCACCGGCAACCCGGTGACCGACGGCATCGGCACCGTGCCGCTCGACCACAGCGTCCTCAACGCCGAGTTCGAGGACCAGATCACGCCGATCGCCCCGGCCACGGCCGCCTTCACGGACGACGCGTCCAAGACCGATGCCCTGACCGTGGCGGATGGTGCCTACAAGGTCGCCTTCCTCGCATTCCCGTTCGAAGAGTACGGCACGGCCTCGCAGAAGGCCGATCTCATGAACCGCATCCTGACCTACTTCGGCTCGTAGCCGGATCGATCCGGACCAGCATCGGCCGCGCCGCGGCCGACTCGACGGGCGGGAACGGAACCTCCGTTCCCGCCCGTTCGTCTGCCCAGGGGTATCCTCGACCGACTGACCCACGGCCCACGGACGGGCATCGACACCATGAGCGCACGCGAACCCGCACGACATGACAGCCACCCTCTCCGGACGCCTTCCCCGCACACGGTCCGCCGGTGGCGAGGCGGGGCGGGGATCGTCCTCGTCGTCGCCCTCGCCGCCTGCACCGGGAACGGCGGCGCGACAGGCGGCTCGACCGGGGCGAGCCCGACCGGCGTCGTGGCCACGCCCGCAGCCGGCGACAGCGCGGCGGCCACGACCGGCGGTTTCGCCTCGCCGTCCCCCTCGGGAACCGGTGTCGCGAACGATGCGGCCGGTGACGTGACGCCTGGCTTCGTCGACATCGTGCGGCTGGGCGCCGACGGCCGGGCAGGCTCGCTCGAGCTGACGATGGACCTGGCCGCGGACGTTCCCGCGGGCACGCCACTGGTCGGCTCGCTCGCCTATACCTTCGATCTCGACACGGACGGCGACGGCAGCGCCGATGTCACCGCCGCCCTGACCCTCGCACCGGGCGGCGGCTACACCCCGAGCCTCGTCGACGCCCGGACCGGCGCGCCCGTGGTGGCGGGTGCCTTCCCCGGCACGGCGAACCTCGCGGGACGGACGATCACGATGAGCGTCCGCTTCGAGGCGCTCGGCTGTCCGGCCAGCGTCGGTGTCCGCGCCAGCTCGAAACAGACCAGGGCCGGGACGACGGTCACCGACCAGGCACCCGACGCCGCCGGCTCGTGGATCGTCGTGACGGCCGCCTGCCCGCCGTCGGCTTCGTAGGCGGCCGATCCGGCGCTCGCCCGACCCGCATCTGGGGCCTCGATCGGGTCAGCCGCCGGGTCTGGCGCGAGGCGCGCGGCTCGTGTCGCTCGCGCTGACGGCGGCGCGCGCCGTGCCCTTTGATGACCTGTGGCACTGGCTCTCGGGCGTCCGAACGACCACCATCGGATGACGACCAGTCCACCCCGCCCACATGTCGCGCGGGGTCGCCCGCCATCCCGGATGGCGGAGCCACAGACGCTGGCCCTCGGACATGTCCCTCGCGGGACGAAGGAGGCACGGCACCATGACCATCGCAACCAAGGAGTTCACCTACGCCCCGCCTGGCCAGGCCGGCAGTCCGGTCCCGCTTCGCGAGCGGTATGACAACTTCATCGGCGGCAGGTGGGTCGCACCGGTCAAGGGACAGTACGTCCCGGATCTGTCGCCTGCGACCGGCAGGCCATTCACCGAGGTCCCGCGCTCGACGGCCGAGGACGTGGAGCTGGCCCTCGACGCAGCGCACGCCGCGAGGGCCGCCTGGGGCGAGACGTCCACGACCGAACGGGCCCGCGTCCTGAACCTCGTCGCCGACGCGATCGACGCTCACGCCGAGATGCTCGCGGTCGCCGAGAGCTGGGACAACGGCAAGCCGGTCCGTGAGACGCTCGCCGCCGACATCCCGCTCGCGGCAGACCATTTCCGCTACTTCGCGAGCGTCATCCGCGGCGAGGAGGGCTCGATCACCGAGCTCGACGCGGAGACGATCGCCTACCACTTCCGTGAGCCGCTGGGGGTCGTCGGGCAGATCGTCCCGTTCAACTTCCCGCTCCTCATGGCGGCCTGGAAGCTCGCCCCGGCGCTCGCGGGCGGCAACGTGTCGGTCATCAAGCCGGCCAGCCCCACGCCGTGGTCGATCCTCAAGTTCGCCGAGATCATCGAGGGGATCGTCCCGCCCGGGGTGATCAACATCGTGGTCGGGCCGGGTGAAGAGGTCGGGATGGCCCTGGCCTCGAGCAAGCGGATCGCCAAGGTGGCCTTCACGGGCGAGACCGCGACCGGCCGCAAGATCATGGAGTACGCCGCCGGCAACCTGATCCCCTCGACGACCGAGCTCGGTGGCAAGTCCCCGAACATCTTCTTCGAGGACGTCTTCGCGGCCGACGACGTGTTCCTCGACAAGGCCATCGAGGGCCTGGTCCTGTATGCGTTCAACAAGGGCGAGGTCTGCACCTGCCCATCACGGGCGTTGATCCAGGAATCGATCTACGAGCGGTTCATGGCGCGGTCGCTCGAGCGGATCGCCGCGATCAAGCAGGGTCATCCGCTCGACATCACCACGATGATCGGTGCGCAGGTGTCGACGGCCCAGCTCGAGAAGATCACGAGGTACGTGGAGATCGGCAAGTCCGAGGGCGCCGAGCTGCTGATCGGCGGCAAGCGCGCGGTCATGCCGGACGAGCTGGCCGGTGGCTACTACTTCGAGCCGACGGTGTTCAAGGGCCACAACAAGATGCGGATCTTCCAGGAGGAGATCTTTGGACCGGTGCTGTCGGTCACGACGTTCCGGGACGAGGCCGAGGCACTCGCGATCGCGAACGACACGATCTACGGCCTCGGGGCCGGTGTCTGGACGCGTGACGGCAGCCTGGCCTATCGGATGGGCCGCGGCATCCAGGCCGGCCGCGTCTGGACCAACTGCTATCACCTCTATCCGGCCGGAGCCGCCTTCGGTGGCTACAAGGCCTCGGGCGTCGGACGTGAGAACCACAAGATGATGCTCGACCACTACACCCAGACCAAGAACCTGCTGGTGAGCTACAGCCCGAAGCCGCTCGGCTTCTTCTAGGCCGCCTCACCGATCAGAGGAGGGCCGCCGATCGAGCGCGATCGGCGGCCCTTCCGTGCCCGATCCGATCGGCTGCGCGGGTGCCGGCGCCTCAGCGGTTCACGTCGCGGCGGCTCATCCCCCAGGCTCCCAGCGCGATGCCGACGACCGCGATGACGATGCAGGCGACCACGCCGACCGGGTCCCACGTGCCGACCATCGGCTGACCGAGATGGGCGGTGAGGGCCAGCTGGTGGACCCAATCCGGCAGCTTGAGCGCGGGCGCGAGCAGGTCGATGAGGTAGGTCACGATCACGACCAGCGCCGTGATCTCGGCCGCCAGCGAGGTCCGCCACAGACCGCCGACCGCGACCCCGACGCCGACCATCGCGACCGCGAACAGGCCGAGCGCGGTCGAGCCCAGCATCGCGTCCCCGGCGGCAACGCCACCGGACGCCGCGCCGAGCCCGATGCCCGCCGCGAACAGGACGCTGATCACGACGATGCCGAGGATCGCCGCGATGCCGCCTGCGATGACCCAGCGGGCACGACCCAACGGAGCGGCCAGCACCGAATCCAGCCGGCCGTCCGTCTCGTCCGAGGCCCACTTGGCGACCAGCGTCGCCGCCGCGAACCCGGCCGCGATGTAGAACAGCTCGACGTACAGCTGCAGGAAGCCACCGGCCGAACCGAGGTCGAAGTCAGGGAAGATCGAGCTGAACATCTTGAGCAGGTCCGCGCTCTGTCCGATCTGCTCGGCCATCGGGCCGACGAGCGACGCGAGGAGCGCGCCCATGAGCCCCAGCCCGATGCCCCACGACAGAGCCCGTGGCAGCTGGTCGCCGAAGGCGCGCGTGATCGGCCCCCGGACGCCCAGCACCGCGGACGGCAGCGCCGGCAGCGACAGGCCGGCCGTGATCCCGAGATCGCGCCGCGTGAACAGCTCGACGCCGATCACGAGGAAGACAGCCGCGACGATGCCGACGAGTGCCAGCCCTGCCCAGTCGTACTCGCCGACGAGCGCGATGTGGTCCACGGTCCAGTGGAACGGGCTGATGGCGGCGAGCGGTCCACCGAGGTCGAGACCGCTGGCGACCCACAGCACGATCATCGCGAGCCCGGCGACGCCGGCTGCCCCGGAGCGACCGAGGACGGGTGCCAGTGCGAACGCGAGGCCACCGAAGAAGAGGGCGATGAACCCGACCCACAGGGCGAAGCCCAGCGCGGACAGCGGTGGGATCCCGTCGCCGAGGGCCGCGTCGCCGAAGGCATTCGAGCTGAACGTCGTGGCCACCGTGAGGATCGCCAGGGCGATGACCAGCATCGTCAGGTGGGCGGCCAGCTTCTCGAGCGCGACCCGGCGCTTGCCGAACGGCGTGACGGCGACGAAGTCGAGGCTGCCTCGACCGGCCTCGCCGGCGAGCGTCGAGGACAACGCCAGGATCGACCACAGCGCCGTGCCGAGGGCGAAGATCGCCCCGTACTTCCAGCTCATGTAGCCGCCCAGCGTGCCCAGCTTCTCTGGCTTCCCGAACAGGTTGACCATCGAGGCCGGGATGCTCCCGATGAGCTTGTCGATCTCGAGCCGGGACTCGGGCGTCGGGAAGACGGTCGAGATGGCGGCGCCGAGCACGAGCGCCATCCCACCCAGGAGGCCGGCCGCGATGATGAAGGCGAGGCGCGAATCACGGATGGTCTTGCCGTAGATGCTCCCGAAACCGTACAGACGGCGACGGAGCGGGATCGGCGGAAAGGCGGTGGTTCGGGCCGGCAGGTCGGCCTGCGCGGTCATGACGGGCTCCCGGCAGAGGTGGCGACCGGCGCGCCGCCGTCGGGGCCGTACTGGGCCAGGAATGTCTCCTCGAGGCTCGGCTCGTGGCTGATGAACTCGACCAGGTCATACCTGGCCGCCGCCCGGACGACGGGTGTCATCGGCCCCGCCACGCGAAGGTGCAGGACGTGGTCGGTGGCGGTCACGTCGGTGACTCCGGGCAGGCCCTCGAATTCGCTCACCGGCACGTCGCCGACGAATCGGAGCTCGACAAGGTGATGGGCCATGTCGCGCAGCGAGTCGACCCGATCCACCTTGGCCAGGCGACCCGCGCGGATGATCGCGACGCGGTCACACGACTTCTCGACCTCACTCAGGATGTGGCTCGACAGGAAGACCGTGCCGCCGTCGTGAACGACCTCGCGGAGGACCTCGAAGAAGGCCTGCTGGACCAGTGGGTCGAGTCCCGACGTCGGTTCGTCGAGGATGAGCAGCTCGGGTCGATGCTGAAGCGCGATCAGCAGGCCGATCTTCTGCTTGTTGCCCTTGGAATACTCCTTGAACCGCCGGCTGGGGTCGACGTCGAACCGCTCGACCAGCTGTGCCCGGTACGCCTGGTCGACGCCGCCGCGCAGGTTCCCGAAGTATTCCAGCGTCTGGGCCCCTGTCAGCCGGTCGTACAGCGCGAACTCACCGGGCACATAGCCCAGCCGCCGATGGATGGCGATCGGGTCGACGTGGGTGTCGATGCCGAAGATCGTGGCCCGGCCGCTGGTCGGTCGGATGAGGTCGAGCAGGACCCGGATGGTCGTCGTCTTGCCGGCGCCGTTCGGGCCCAGAAAGCCGAAGACCTCGCCCGTGTCGATGCTGAGATCGACATCGATGACGCCGCGGTGTTCGCCGTAGGACTTGGTCAGCTTGTCGGTTTCGATGATGGCCGTCATGGGGTTCCTCTCTCGGCCCGCTCGTCAGGCGGGCATGTCCTGTGGAGCGGGTGCTGCTGTGAGCACGACCGGCTCGGCCGCGGCCCGTTCGCGGAGATAGCGGGCGATCAGGGCGGGGTACTCCCGCTCGAAGAACGTGAAGGCCGCGTGCACCTCGCGCAGCCGGGCGCTGACCGCCGGCGGGCGGTCGGCGAGGACCGCCAGGCCGACCTCGGTGATGGCCCGGAACCGGCCGTACATCGAGCCGGCGTCGGTCAGGAGCGCCTCGAGCGCGCCGGCCGGGGCGGAGAAGTACTCGCTCCGATCGCCTCGCCGGCGGCCGCGCCGGATCATGCCGGCCGATTCGAGCAGGCGGGCCGTGCCACTGATCGCGCCACGGCTGGCGTGCAGCTCGGTGGCGAGATCCGATGCCGTCTGCTCGGGCGGGTCGCAGATGAGCAGCCAGGCCCACATCCGGCCCGACATGGGGGTCATCCCACTGGTGCCCAGGAAATGGCCCATCTCCTCGACGAAGGTCGCCTCGCCCGGTGTCATGGGTGGGATGCTACGCGCATTCGGAATATTCAGTCAATACTGAACGTTCGCGCATCCGGCGAGCTCACGGCGCTCAGTCGAACGCGTGTATGACCTCCGCCGCGAGGTCGATGGCTTCCTCCCGCAGGATCGTGTTGGTGAACGTGAACCCGCCGAACCCGGCCGCCAGGTACTGGCCGATGACATCCACCGCCCGGGCCGGAGTCGCGACCACGAGCGTCGCGCGGCGCTCCGGATGGACCTCGGCGAGCCGTGCCTCTGCGTCGGCCTCGGATGCCACCAGGAGGAACGGGTTAGCCACGGTCCTGGTGACCGTGGCCGGGTCGCGACCGATCTCCTCGCAATAGCGGCCGAGCAGCTCCGACTTGTGACGCAGGACCTCCATCCCGAGGGGGAACCAGTGCGCGTAGTCGGCGTGTCTTGCGACGAGCCGCAGGGTCCGCTGCTCGCCGCCACCACCGACGATGATCCGCGGGCCGCCGGGCTGGATCGGTCGCGGCTGATTGAGAGCAGCCTCGATCCGATAATGGCGGCCCTCGAACGTCGGCCGCTCCTCGGTGAACATCAGCCGGCAGATGGTGAGCGCCTCGTCGAGTCGATCCATCCGTTCGCCGATCGGCGGGAAGTCGAAGCCGTAGCCGCGATGCTCCGATTCGTTCCAGGCCGCACCGAGCCCGCAGATCGCCCGGCCACCGGAGATGACGTCCAGCGTCGTGATGGTCTTGGCCAGGAGGGCCGGGTTGCGATAGGTCACGCCCGTCACCAGCGCCCCGAGCCTGACCCGCTTCGTGCGGGCCGCGATGGCAGCCAGGGTCGAGTAGGCCTCGAGCATCTCGTGGTCCTCGGGGCCGATGCCGTCGATCTGGTAGAGGTGATCCATCACCGTGACCATGTCGAACCCGGCGTCCTCGGCCCGCCCGGCGACCTCGACGAGATGCTCGAACAGGTCGTCGGGCGCCACCCCGGGGAACGTGTGGTCGGCCAGGTGATATCCGAACAGCGGGCGCATCGGTGGACCTCGCCTTGGGCTGCCTCGACGGCGGGATGATGCCGTCACCTCTAGTGTCCCACCGGTCGGCCCGCCCCGCCGCCCGAGGCACCACGGCGACCCGTCAGGCGCCCTCGGCGCGCCGGTGGGTCGGCGACCGGAGCGGCTCGCTGTGACCGAACCAGGAGGTCGACGGCACCGCCCAGTAGCCGGCCATCGCCTCGAGACGCTGGGCATACGTCGCGCGCGCCACGGAGAAGTCGGCCCACGCCCGATCGGCCGGACAGAGTCGGTAGCCGGCGGCCTCCAGGCGCTGGTAGACCGCGTCGAATGCGTCGCGGTCGATCCCGTCGGACGAGCTCTCCGCGAAGCCCAGGTTGGTGATGTCCTCGACCAGGTGGGAGCCGACGCTCTTGAACAGCTCGGCGTGACCGCGGGGGACGCCTTCGATGGTCGTCAGGACCAGGCTCGCCGTGTCGAGGACGGTCCCGAGCGCGCTGATCCAGGACAGGTTGTCGTGGCTCGAGCGGAAGTAGCCGAGGATCGGGTAGGCGACGTGCGAATCGAGGACCTCGGCCGCCCAGCGCTCCCATTCACCGAAGAACTCCGGCAAGCGCGCGCTGGCGTCCATCCGCGCCAGGTTCTCGAGCAGGACCACCGCCGACGGCGGGCCGCCGGCCTTGGCCTGGAGGAGGACGACCGGGATCTCTCGCCGCTGGTACGAGGCGTACAGCGAGAACAGGAACGTGACGACCAGCGCGACGATGCCGAGACCGGTCGCGGCAGCGGCCACGACGACGAACCGGGCGAGGGTGCCATTCGCGACGATGTCACCGTAGCCCAGGGTCAGCACCGAGCTGGCCGCGAAGTAGACGGCGGTCCCCAGGTCCTCTGGACTGGGCGTCAGCTCATCGCGCAGAGCGTGGAGGATGAGCCCGTAGCCAAGGATGAGGCCGGTCAGCCAGGTGACGAGCAGCATGATCGTCATCGCCGGAGCGAACAGCCCGAGCAGCTGGCCGTGGCGCGTGCCCACATCGTCCCGACCGACCGCCCGAACGACCCGCCATGACCCACGGACGACGTAGCGCCCGAGTCGGAAGCGGCCCGGCGTCGGGCGCGGGACCACGATCGTCTGGAAGACGTCCCACAGGACGAGGGCGACAAGCAGCAGGCCCAGCGCGGCTTCGATGATCTGCATCGCTGCCTATCATCCGCCAACCGGTCCGACTCCAGTGCGCCTCCGACGTGCGGCCCCGCACGCAAAGAACGGGACCGCCACGACTGACGGTCCCGTTCCTGCGCCGGAGGCGCGAGCGCTAGCTGGTCGCCGGGCGGGTGCCGAGCGTGACCGAGATCTCCTGGGTCTGGCCGTCGCGGAGGACGGACAGCTTGATCGTCTGGCCGGGTGCGTAACCGGCCACGACCTGGTCGAGCGTGTGGCTGGCGTCGAGCGTCGTCCCGTCGATCGCGGTGACGATGTCGCCGGCCTGGAGGCCGGCCTTGGCGGCCGGGCTGTCGGCGACGACGGTCGGCTGGGAGGCGGACCCGGTCTGACCCTGGCCGCCCTGGCCGAACGGATCGGTGCCCTGGCCGAACGGATCGGTGCCCTGGCCGCCCTGGCCGTTCGAGCCGCCCTGGCCGTTGGAGCCGTTCCCGGCGGCCGCGTCCGCGGTCGGGATCCAGGCGCCGTTGTCGACGGGCAGGTCGTTCGCCTGCTTGATGGCCGGGTCGATGGTCTCGAACACGATGCCGAGCCACGGGCGGGCCAGCGGCTGGCCGGCCGACGCCTGCGCGAGAAGCGGGCGGGCGACGTTGATCGGGATCGCGAAACCGATGCCCTGGCTGTCGCCGGCGACGGCGGTGTTGATGCCGATGACCTTCCCGCTCGGATCGAGCAGCGGGCCGCCGCTGTTGCCGGGGTTGATCGCGGTGTCGGTCTGGATGAGGTTGTGGAGGACCTCGTTCTCGACCGGGATGTCACGGCCGATGGCCGAGATGATGCCGCTCGTGACCGAGTCGGTGAACGTGCCGAGCGGGCTGCCGATGGCGATCGCCTGCTGGCCGACCTGGATCGTGGACGAGTCGCCGATCGGGGCGGTCGGCAGGCCGGTCGCGTCGACCTTGACGATGGCCAGGTCGGTCAGGGTGTCGATGCCGTAGATCGTCGCCGGGAGGGAGCGGCCGTCCTTGAGGTTGACCGTGAGCTTCGACGGGTCGCCCGCCACGACATGATGGTTGGTCAGGATCAGCCCGTTCGCGTCGAAGATGACGCCCGAGCCGGTCGCCGTCCCCGTGCCGGTCTGGCCGGTCGTCGGGTCGGTGGCGGTGACGCCGTCAGCGACGATCGTGACGACTGCCGGGCTGACGTTCTTGAAGATGTCCGCGACGTTCGCCTGGCCGCCGCTGGCCGGAGCCGAGGTGCCACCGGTCGCGGGAGCCGACGTGGCGGCGGGAGCCGGGGTGGAGTTCGCCGCGGCCGGGGTCACCGCGGAGGCGTTCGACGGCGTCGCATGGTTGCCGTCGGCCGCCTGGACCGCGATGTACGTCCCACCGGAGGCGAGCAGAGCGGACGCCAGGACGGCGCCGAGGACGAAGCCCGGACCGATGGGCCGACGAGCCGTGTCGGATGACCGCGAGCCGGTCGCACCGGTCGAGGGGGCAGGCGCGTAGGTCGATGCGGTCGGTGCCGGCGTGTAGACCGACGCTTCGTTGGAGGAGGGCGTCCAGGCCACGCGCTCGGTGATCGGATCCGCCGAACCCGTCGCCGGGGCCGAGGGCTGCGCGGCCGGCGGCACCATCGGCGGTGCCCAGGCGGGCTGTGGCTGCTGCGGTGCTCCCGAGGGAGTCGAGGGCTGAGGCGGTTCGTACATTCGTTCTCACCTGGTTCGCCAGGGCCGCACCTCGATCGGCGAGTGCTGGAGCCCGGCCATCAGCCTCGACTGTCTCGCCGATTTCTGAGAGTCCGGTGATAACGCTCCGGACCTTGCGATTCCTTATCTCGGCCTTCATCGAGCCCGTCATCCGGTCGATACTGGATGCGACGGGCCGAGCGGCCATCATCGAGCCACTCCCTCGCACAGCAGCAGAGGTGATGACAGTGCTCGCCGATTCGCTGGTGGTCGTCACGGTCGCGGTGACCGACCTGGAGCGCGCGAAGGACTTCTATGCCGAGCAGCTCGGGCTGCCGGTGCTCGAGGAGGCGCCGTTCGCGATCCGGTTCGGTGCCGGCAAAGGCAGCCAGCTGTCCGTCCGACGCGGGCAGCCGAACGCGGGCCAGACGGTCGCCCACTTCGAGGTCGCCGACATCGAGGCCACGGTCCGCGAGCTGACCAGCCGTGGCGTGCCGTTCGAGGACTACGAGACGCCCAAGACCACGAACTTCATCGCCCAGATCGGTCCGGCTCGCGGCGCGTGGTTCACGGACCCCGACGGCAACGTCTTCGGGGTCCGTGAGGGGCCGGTGCCGGGCGCGGGCTGAGGCGATGCGTTCGGGCGGGCTTAGATCCGGGTTGCCGCGGCGATCGCCAGGGCTTTCTCGGCAGCCTCCGATGTCGCCGGCGGGACGTTGCCAAGACCGACCGATGTCGAGAGGACATGACCGTCCTTCTCGAAGGTCAAGACCGGCAGCACTCCCGTCATCTCGGCGATACACGCCGCGTCTCCGACGCCCGTGAGCTGCGTCATCGTGATCCCAAGCGCCGCGTTCGATGGGACGCCGCAGAGCTTGTCGAAGCTGACGCCTTCGATGTCGATGCTCGCCTGGGCGTCGATCGCGCCGCTCGAGGCGGTGTGGGCCCAGGCACACGACGTGGCGCTCTCGGCGACCCCAGGTCCGACAGTCTTGCCGAGCGCGCTGCTGACCTCCGCCTGAGTCAGCAGGGAGCACGGATCGGACAGCGCGACACCGCCGCCGGAGCCGGAGCCGGAGCCGCCCGAGCTGGAGCCGCCGGATCCTGCCGACGTCCCCCCGGCGCTCGCCGGTACCCCGCTGGCGAGCGCCGGAGACGTCGGCCCCCCGGACGATGTGCTGGCACCGCACCCTGCGGCGAGCAGTGCGACGAGGCCGAGCAGACACGATCCGGCCCGTCGGCGAGCGACGGTCTTCATGGGATGCGCCCGAGGGCCGTCTTCGCCTCGGCTTCGATGGCGGCGTCGCTGGCCACCGTCCCGCCCTGGGTCAGCTCGGTCAGGGCGAACAGGACCGGGCCCTTCAAGGCGTAGAAGGCCACGCCGGCGACGCTCGTGCCGTCCGCGGTCTGGCTCCCCGAGAAGATCGCGGCGTCGATGCCCGGCTCGAAGTCGGGGAGCTCGGTCAGCTTCGAGTCCTTGATCCCGCCGTCGGTCGCGGCCTGCTCGAGCTGTGCCTTGAATGCCGGCTCCTGCGCCTTGGCCGTGGCGGCGTCGGGTGCCTGGACCACGATCACGTCGAAGCCGATGCCTTCCTGGCCATACATGCAGATCCGCCCGTTGTTGTCCATGGTCGTCGAGCTCGGCGGCCCGAACGCGAAGCCGGCCAGCGCGGCCACCTCGTCCGGCGTGA
This sequence comes from Candidatus Limnocylindrales bacterium, assembly GCA_036003325.1. Lineage (GTDB taxonomy): Bacteria > Chloroflexota > Limnocylindria > Limnocylindrales > CSP1-4 > SPCO01. The sequence goes on along the minus strand of DASYSM010000072.1, from coordinate 15,081 downwards.
CGAGCTGGCACGGGTCGATCGACGTCGCCACGGCGCTCGGTCCGTCGGACGCGTCCGCCGCTGCGGATGCGGCCGCCGACGGCGCCTCGCTGGCGCCTGGCACGGCCGTGGCCGTCGCGGCGGGCGGCGTCACGACCGTGATCGACGGCGTCGTCGACGCTCCGGCCGAGGTGCATGCCGCCAGACCGGCGATCGACAGGACGGCGATCGCGACCAACGCGCGGAGCGTGGTCGGAGACGTCTGTGTCATCGGGTGGTTCCTCCGTGATCAGCGGGGCCGTCATCGCCGAACAGGGCCCCGGCGGCCAGGGCGATCGCCCGGGCGATGCGATCGGCGGGCAGCTCGGCCCGTTCGTTGAGCTGGCGGACCAGGCTCTCGTCCGTCGCCGCGATGAGCGAGAACACGACGTGGTCGGCCGGCATCAGGATCGAGCCCAGGTGGACGACCCGGCGGCCCTCGGCAGCCATCGCACCGGCAGCGGCATCGAGACGCGGCAGCGCCGCCCGCAGCTGGGCGAGGTCGACATCGGGCCAGTAGCGTTCGACGAGGAACGTCTCGATCGGGTCGCCGTCCGGTCGGTCCATGTCGACGACGGTAGGCGCCGCCGTCCGGCCGATGAAAGAGGCGGATACCTCGATCAGTGGACCGGCACGGATGCGGTCATCCTCGTCCGGGCGACGGGCGCGGCTCGTCGGCATCGGTGTCGGCGGCGCCGGCGGCGTCGGAGGCGACGACCCCACCGCCGGCCGCCATCCGCGCACCGAGCTCGGCACGCGAGTGGATGTCGAGCTTCTGGTAGACCCGCCCGAGCACGTTGTCGACCGTCTTGGGCGCGAGGAATGCGCGCTCGGCGATCCGCCGATTGCTCAGGCCGCCGGCCGCCAGCTCGGCCACGCGGCGTTCCGTCTCGGTCAGCTGCGCCGGCGCATGCGGCCGGCGGCCCACGCGCGCGAGCTCCATCCGTGTCCGGTCTGCCCAGACGGTCGCGCCGAGGCTTTCGAAGCCCTCGAGCGCGGCGCGCAGCGTCTCGTCCGCGAGGCGCTTCTCCTTCAGCCTGCGGTGGAGCTGGCCCTTCGTGAGCAGCGTGCGTGCCCGCTCGAACGGCATCGGCAGCCGGTCGTGGTCGCGGATGGCCCGCTCGAAGGCGGCCGCCGCGCCGGCCAGGTCGCCACGGGCAGCAGCCAGCTGGCCCGATGCGCGCGCTCCGACCGCCACGACCCAGGGCGTCGGAGCGACCCGCGCGGCTTCCTCGAGGATCGCCTCGATGGCTGCGGCACGGTCGGTGTCACCGACAGCCAATGCGGCTTCGACCTGGTCGCCGGCGAGCTTGAACCGTCCCGGATGACGAATGCCGACGCGTGTCGCGAACTCCGCTGCCGCGGTCAGGTGCGCGTCGGCATCCGCCCACTCGCCCGCCGACAGGGCGACGAAACCGAGGATCTGCCGGTGGAACGCCGAGATGACCACGTCACCGCGCTCCATCGCGCGCTCGAGGCCCTCCTCCGCCCATCGGCGCGCGTCCTCGTGACGGCCCTGGTGCGCGGCGACCAGGGCGATGCCTCGGAGGCCCCACGCCGGGTGCAGCTCCGCTCCTTCGCGCCGGTAGCCGTCCATCGCCGCCTCGGCGACGCGCTGCGCCTCCGCCCACCGTCCGCGGAAGACCAACAGGCCCGACAGCTGGACGAGATTGAACGGGTCGTCGCCACCAGGCCCGGACTTCGCCCGGATCAGCTCATGTGTCAGCTCGATCGCATGGTCGAGGTCGTCGGTCAATCGGGCAAAGCCGAAGGCATTGCCGTCGGCCCCTTCGTGCTCCCATGACCGTCCGTCCCGCGTGATCAGTCGAAGCCCCCGCTGGAGATCGGCGACGCGCGTGGGCCGGATGAGGCCCAGTTCGGCGTTGGCGCGGAGAAGAAGCGCATTGGCCACGAGATCGGGGTCGAGGCGGGCGTCGCCGGTCGCCAGCGGTCCGCCCGGCTCGAGCACGGCGATGGCCTCATCGATCAGATCCAGGCCGCGCTCGAGGTCGAGCTGCATGACGACGAACGAGACGCGCCCAAGGACCCTGGCCCGGAGCATCGGGTCCGCGTCCCCGACCTCCATGAGCGCCTGCTCCCCCATCGCCACGGCCTCGGCGGTGCGGCCGTGGTAGTAGCGAACCAGCGCCCTGATGCTCAGCGCCTCCGCCCGGGCGGGACCCGGCGGTGCCTCGGCGATCGCGGTCTGGAGGATGCCATCGGCCTGCACGATCTCGGACAGGTCGATGAACAGGCATTCGGCGGCCAGGCGTGCCCGCTCGAGACGGCGATCGACCTGGTCGGCCGGGGTCATCCGGCCGGCGTCGAGGTAGAGCGTGGCCGCATCCAGGGTCGCGCCCCGGATCCGGGCAGCGGCGGCCGCATCGGTCAGGGCCCGGGCGACAGCCTCGTCCGGCCCGTCCGCCGCCTGCCCCAGGTGGCGTGCCCGCGCGTCGGTCGAAGGAGTCGTTGCCGCCAGGGCGGCGTGCGCACGACGCAGTGCGGTGGCAGGCGCAAGACCCAGCACGGCCTGCGCCATCAGCGGATGGTCGAACCGGACGGACCCGCGGTCGACGCTGACCAGACCGACCTCGATGGCCGGCTGCAGCGCCTCCGCGAACCCGGGCATGGCTCGCCCCAGCGTCTCGATGCTCGGTTCGGCCGCGGCGGCCGCAAGGAGCATGGCTTCGCGCGCGGGCGACGGGAGCGCTGCCACCCGGCCCGCCATCAGCGACCCGAGCGAGTCCGGGATCGGCAGCGGGACGGGCGGGTTCGACGGGTCGATGTCGGCCGGGAGGGCGCGCCCGATCTCGAGGGCGTACAGGGGGTTGCCCGCGGACGCGGCCTCGACCTTGACCAGAACGAGCCGCGGGAACGACCGGCCGAGCCGCTCCGCGAGCACCTGGTGGAGGGCCGCCAGGGACAGCGGACCGAGCCGGATCCGCTCTGTCTGCTCGACTGCCACCGCAGATGCCAGGTCGGGTGCGCCCTCCTCGACCGATCCGGTCCGGACCGAGACGAGCAGGCCGAGCGCTCGGTCGGGGAGCCGCCGGACGGCGTAGGCGACGATCGCCGTCGAGCTCTCGTCGAGCCACTGAGCGTCGTCGATGGCGATGAGGACCGGCGACCGGGCGGTCAGCTCGCGGAGCAGGCCGGCGACCGCGACCGACAGCGTCCGCTGGTCGGGAAGGTTTCCCGACGGCTCGATCCGCAGCAGGGCGATCTCGAGCGCGTGACGCTGGGGGTCGGGCAGGCCGGCGAGGACCGACGCGTCGACGTCGGCGAAGAGGTCGGTCAGGCCACCGAGGGTGAGACCCCGTTCGGAGCGGGCCGGCGCGGACGTCAGGACGGTGAAGCCGGCCGTCGTGGCGAGGTCGACGGCAGCGCGCCAGATGGTGGTCTTGCCGATGCCGGCCTCGCCCTCGAGGACGAGCGCCGACGACCCATCTCGAGCACGCTCAACGAATCGTTCGACAATCGCGAGCTCATTCCCGCGACCGACGACCTCGTCCGGCACGGACGTCCCCGCTTCCTCTGCGTCCCACGGCCGAGCAGCCGAGGCGACGGTACACCAGAGACCCTGACCCGGGCGCCGGCCCGCCTCACGTCATCGCACGGGCGCGGCGACCCGTGCGTGCTGGGCGAGCAGGTCCTCGAGCGTGACCGCCTCGCCACGCTCGCCGAGCCGGGCCATGCCGCATTCCGTGGCGACGGCATAGGGGCGCCCGGCGCTGTCCGCCGCGGCGACCAGCTCGTCGATCCGGGCCGAGTCGTCCTCGTAGTCGATGACGCCGAGCGCAAGCTCCGTGCCGTTCACCTGCAGATCCCGGAGAGCGGCGAAATAGGCGGCGTCGCGTCCGTTGTCGCGATCGACCGGCATGTGGACGAAATCGAACGGCACTCGCGCGGCCACCGCGTTCGCCAGGCGAACGAGACGGCCGAGATCGGTCGGCGCCTTGAAGTGACGGTGCTTGTAGTCCCCGTAGCAGAGGTGCAGGCCGCGCTGGGCCGGTCGGTCGACCTGTTCGAGGCAGGCGACCAGCTCGTCGACGATGCGCTCCTCCGAGGCGAGCTCGTCGATCGGGCTGAAGACGCCTTCGAGCACGCCGACCTCGACCGCCACATCCCACTGGATGGCCAGGTCGTCGGCCGGGATCTCGCGCTGGATGGTCGCGACCTCGGCGAACAGCGCGTCCTTGAACGGTTGCCACAGCCTGCGCTGTGATCCGCCCGACGCCCATGCGACCACGACCGCATAGGGCGTCGGGACGCTGACCTGGAAGCGGACGTCGGATGGGATGACGCCGGCGGCGCGCAGGCGGACGAACTCGGCATACGAATCGATCGCCGCGTCGGCGTAGCCGAGCGCCCGGTCCGGGATGACGATGCCGTCCTCGACGTCGAGCCCGGGGAAGACCGAGTAATCCGGATTGCCGGTCTCGGGATTGACCTGGGGCGGACCCATCGCGATGCCGTCGATCGCGGTCAGCTTGTCGATCTGCCACCAGATCCACTGGCTGCGCGGACCGGTCTCGCCGTCGGTCAGGCGGGTCAGGTGGTGACCCAGGATGGCCGCTGTGGTCGTCATGGCGCTCGTCGCGTCCGGCGCCGCCAGACCGCCGACCAGATGCGCGCCGCGTGCGTTCGTCATCTCGCTCACCTCCTGCTGCCAGTCGGCGAACGGACCGGGCCCGAGAACGACAAGACCCCTCCGGTGTCGGAAGGGTCCCGCGAAGCGCTCCCTATCTCGCAGGCGGAGGGCCTGCCCGGACTTGGCACCTTGCCGGCTCATCGCCGGTAGGTTGTCGTGGCTTCATCGGGCCGGTCCCTCCGCCACTCTTGATACGTCGCTCTTCAGTTGTGGCGGCAGTGTACCCGACGATCGGACGTGAGGACCGGGCGAGTGCGCCCACCCCACCGGAGGCCCTCAGGCGTCGGGAGTTCGGCGCAGCCGCTCCAGCTCGCGCCGAAGGCGCTTGCTCGGCCGGCCCTCGCCACGGACGCGGGTCATCGATGAGGCGGCATCCGTCACCACGGGCGGGCTATGGTCCACGTAGCAGGTCGCGGCGACGGCGGCTCCGACGCGCGACTCGATCGGCCGCACGACCTCGACGATGCGTTTGCGATCGGCGATGAGCGCCTCGACCCGATCACCCGCTCGAACCTTCGTCGATGGCTTCGCGGGCGATCCATTGACCAGGACGTGGCCACCCTCGCACGACCGGGTCGCGATCGGGCGGGTCTTCACGAGACGCACCGCGCACAACCAGCGATCGACGCGCGTCTCGTCGGCGGCGGAGGGCGCAGTCACGCTTCCAAGGATGGCACGGCGCGCCAGGGCGCTCCCGGATCGGGCGGTCCTGGCCCTTTTCGACGCCGCCCAGCGCTTCCGCGTGAGCAACCGCGTCTGATCGCATCGACGGCCTCCTCGACTTGCTGTGTCAAGGTGAACGGCCGACGTTCGCGGACAAAGGTTCCATCTGCGCGCGCGGCCCCCCGGTTTCGACCGTCGCGTGGGCCTATCGACGCTGCCGGATGGGCGAATCGGGCGACTTGACCGATGAGACCGCCGGACGGAGGTTGATCCCGCTCTCCACCGAAAGCTGACACGCGACGTGGCTCCACGTGGCGCTCGGCCGCACGTCGTGATCGAATGACCTTTCTCCTTCGCCTCCGCGTCACGCTGCCTGTGCTCGCGGCCATGCTCATGGTGATCCTCGTCGTTCCCTCCGTGGATGCCCGCCTGCCGCGGGCCAAGCCGTACCACGCCGGCCGCCCCATCACCCTCGATACGAACCTCCTGTCCACGAGTGGCGTGCCGGCCTGGGCGATCGATGAGTACCTTGAGGCCGCGACGCCGCTGCCACGACTCGGGGCAGCCTTCGTGGACGCCGAGAAGAAGTACGGGGTCAATGCCCGCTTCCTGCTGGCGGCCGCGATGCACGAGTCGCGCTGGGGCAGGAGCTACATCGCCCAGGCCAAGCACAACCTGTTCGGCTACAACGCCTACGACCGCGATCCGGTCCGCTACGCGAGTGCGTACGCGACGTTCGCGGCGAACATCGCGGACACCGCGAGGTTCATCAAGGACTGGTACCTGACGCCGGGCGGTCGCTGGTGGGGCGGCCAGCCCACGCTGCGGAGCATGCAGCAGTTCTGGTCGTCATCACACACCTGGGGCGTCAATGTGAGCCGGATCGCGACGTCGATCCAGCTCGACTCCATCGTCGGCCGGAAGATCGTCTTCGCCGCCCCGTTCGTGGGCGGCACGCCGCATCCCGGTGAGCGAGCCTCGGTCGATCTCGGGTGGGTCGGTGGCGCCATACCGGACGGCGTCGAGTTCGCTGCGACATGGCAACCGATCGCCCTTGACTCGATCGATCCCACGAACGCGTCGCCCGCCGCACCCGCGCCGAACGCCGCCGATGCCAGCCACGCGACGACCGTCGCGGCGCGCAGGGTGGGGACAGGAACGCGGCGGATCGCGCTCACGGTGGCCACACCGCCCGCGCCCGGCAACTACCGACTCGACCTCGAGATGCGCGATGTCGGCGGTCGCCCGCTGCGGGCCACCGAACGGGTCGGTATCCCGAGTGTCGAGGTTCGGGTCTGGGGCGACCGGGCGGTGAGCTACGACCTCGAGCCTCGCCCCGACGGCGACGGTGTCGTCGTCCGGATCACGAATACCGGACGGACGACGATCCCGGCGGCGCTGCCCGAGATCTCGCCCGCGTCGCGCGACCTCGAAGCCGAGGTGGTGCGCTCGTTCGTCGCTGTCACCGCCTCCTCGAGCGATGCCGCGGATCCAGCGCCGGTGCCGCTCATCACGTCGCCCCTGGTCGCCGACTTGCTGCCGGGCGCCTCGGTCAGCCTCGACGTGTCAGGGATCGAGGCGATGACCGGCAGGACGACGAACTGGTTGGCAGTGAACCTGAACGTCCTGGGCGACTCGACCTGGTTCGCGCCGTATCCGAACGCCGGGGCTCGGTTCTTCGATGTGGGCTCGGTGCCTCAGGGCGAGCAGGGGCGATCGAATCAGCCGTAGCGAACGGCCGCCGTCGCTACCCGATCGATCTCGGCGGGACCGAGCGTGGGTCGCCTCGCAACCAGGGCTACTGGGCTCCAGGCACAGGAAACGGGCGCCTCGCGGCGCCCGTTCGATGTGATCTGGCGCCCGCAGCGCCAGGACCTAGGAACGCGTCGTGAACCAGACGGTCGGGGCTCCCTCGACGCCGGCGTCGTGCATGGCTGCGCGCAGCTCGGCACTGCCACCGAATGCCTGGGCAGCCTCGAGCGTCGCGAACTCGTGGCGGACAGTGACGTCGTTCGGGTTGTCGATCGCCTGATAGACGGCCTGGTCCTGGACCCCAAGGGCCTTCTGAGTCGGCACGAACCCGTCGTAGACGCGGCGCCACGCGGCGTAATCGGCCACCTCGTGACGAACGAAGAGCGTGGTCATCGTGATGCCTCCGACTGGTGAGGACCTCGGCCCGGATGTCGCGCCGCTCGCCCCTTGCCAGGTATCCTGCCGCAGCAGTCTCTGTCATGTCAAGTAGTTATTTATCAGATATTGCACGTGCAGGAGTCTCGGTGGTACGGTTCGACCATGAGCGACGACGAAGATCCAAGCCGGCCCACGGCGCTGTGGAACGATGCCTGGCGTGGCGTGCTCTTCGCCGCGTCGCGGACGCTCCAGAAGGCCGAGCCCGAACTCGTCGAACAGGCCGGGTTCCCGTTGACGTGGCTCGACGTCCTGGCCCAGCTCTACGACGCGCCGGAACATGGACTGCGGATGCAGGAACTGGAGCAACGATCACTCTTCACGAGGAGCGGATTGACCCGCCTGGTCGATCGGATCGAGGCGGCCGGATTGGTCCGCCGCGAAGCTGTGCCCGGCGATCGGCGCGGCGTCCGGGTCGTCCTGACGTCCGAAGGGCAGCGGCGACATGACGCGGCGTTCGCGGACCACCTGAAGGTCATCGAACGCGAATTCGGTCGCCGGTTGACGCTGCCCCAGCAACGGGCCGTCGCCGAGGCTCTGGCCACCTTCTGGCAGGATGAGGGACCTTCCGCCGAACGGTAGCGGTTGGATCCCTTACCGCGTACACCTGCCGGCTGTCCCGGAACGTCGGCCGCGGGTACGGGCAGAAATGGCGGACGTACGCGGATCCTGGCGGGCATGCGCCCCAGGCCACGCTCAATGGGTTCGCACGATCGGTCGCAGCGGTCCGCCTGACCGGGCGGGATGTCCCGAGAGATAACGGTGGTCGGGGCGCGAGGGGTTGCCCCGCGACCAACGACCTTCCGGTCACCATGCGCCTCGCCGAGCCGCCCGAGCCGTGTGAGTGGCTCCGGAGCGCGTCAATGCGAGGTTGGAGGTCGGAGCCGAGACGACGGCGCATCTCGCGTGGATCCTGGCGCCGCGGCTTGTGGAGCCGCGGGCCGGGCCGGGAAGGGGCGACTACTGGCGGTCTGACTGGAGCCCCGTGCGAGAATCCCACGAGGTCCTGCCCGGAATCGGGTGGGCGAGTGCGTGAGAGGTGGCATGGAGACCCCTGGCGCGTTGGTCGCGGTGTTCGTCACGGTGTTCGTGGCCCTGTTGGCGGTGCTGATCGTCCGCCGCAGGAGGTGACCACCTCGGGCACCGCCGCTCGGCGCCAACCGGATAGATGGCGAGACCGCCGGGATCGTGGGTGTTGGCCGAGCTGTTGTTGAACGCCTCGCCAATACCAGCCGCGATCGCCACGGGAGTGGAGCATGGTGTTTCCTCGCCATGGGCGGCCACGGGGCGCCTGAGTGGCGCCGTCCCAGCCGGGGATGAGACGCGCCGTTCGGGCCCGGCGTCGTCCGGTGAAAGGGAGGTCAGTCTCGTCGGGGCGAGAGGACTCGCCCCCGCGGAACCGACCTCATCCCGAGCCCATTCGGCGGGATCCAGCGGACGTGGTGGCCGCCCGAGAACGTGGTGCGTCGCGCAGCCCGTCGAAGGCGTCGAGCGTCGGCTTCGCGACCTTGATCGCCCGCTCGATGTCGCGGTCGACGCCTCGCATCAGCGCGGCGAGCGAAGCGTCGGACAACGCATGCTGCCGGAAGGACCGCTGACGGATGAGGACCAGGCCGGCGAACACGAGCGCAGTCAGGAGCACCTCCGGGTCATCGGGCTTGGTGGCGTTCCGCTCGGCGAGCGCCGTGGCGATCGTGCCCATGAACGGCTCCATCGCGAGGTACTGCGCGGCACGAAGCGTGGGCGATGTGGAAGCCACCTCGGCAAACCGCCGGAGGATCGCCAGACCCTCCGCCGCATCGATGCCGGGCCACCGGTCGGGGAAGACCGGACCGATCAACGCCGGCCGGACCACCTCGGACAGGGAACCATGTGACGGATCTCGCAGCGCATCGGCGATCGAACGGGACAGGTCATCCGCCTCGTCGAAGAACATCGACTCCTTGGTCGGGAAGTAGTTGAAGACGGTCTGTTCCGAGACCTCACTGCGTGCGGCGATCCGCGCGACGCTGACCGCCTCGAAGCCGTCAGCCAAGAACAGCGCTGTCGCGACGTTCGAGATCCGCTGACGGAGCCTGCGCTTCTTGCGCTCGCGGAGCCCTTCATCGGGCGATAGCGCAGGGACGTTTGCGGACTCCAGGATCTCGATGATCCGCTCCGGGTCGAACGCGGTGATGGCTTCCATACGACTCAGTCTACAGCCATGCGTGGACTTGCACTAGACTTGTAGTGACTACACAGTTATAGTCACTCTAGTCAGGCCGCCATACCGGCCGCCGACCCCACGGAGCCGAAACATGGAACGTCCTACCCTGCCGAACACCGCCCTCGTGGTCCTGCTAGCGATCGGGTTCCTCACAGCCTTGGGACTGTCGCTGGTGTTTCCGGTGCTTCCCTTCATCGTCGCACGGTCGACGGGGGATTCCGGACAGGTCGCGCTGTGGGTCGGCGCCCTGACATCGGTGTACGCGGGATGCGCCCTGTTCGCCGGCCCGATCCTGGGCACGCTCTCGGATCGCGTCGGTCGCAAGCCGATCCTCGTCGTCTGTCTTGCCGGTAGCGCGATCGGCTGGGTCATCTTCGGCATCGGTGGGTCGATCCTGGCCCTCCTGCTGGCAAGGGTCGTCGATGGCGTGACGGCCGGCGAGCAGTCGGTGGTGTTCGCTGCGATGGCGGACATCACGACGCCCGCTGAGCGCGCCAAGCGCTTCGGTCTGATGGGCGCCGTCTCGGGGATGGCGTTCCTGATCGGGCCGGCGCTGGGGGGTCTGCTGGCCGGGATCGACGTCGCCGCGCCCGCCTTCGCGGCCGCTGGAGCTACCGCCCTGACCGCGGTGCTGACCCTGGTCGCGCTGCCGGAGAGCCTGCCGGCCGACCGGCGCAGTGCGGAGACCAGGTTCGACCTCAACCCGTTCGGCGCCCTGCGCGAGACGGCGAGGCAACCGGGCCTCGCACGGCGGATGGTGGTCTTCGCCCTCATCGTCAGCACGCTGACGGTCGTCAGCAGCAACTTCGCGGTCCTGTCGTTCGACGTCCTGGCCTGGAGCCCGGTCCAGATCGGCTGGCTGCTGACGGGCGTGGGCGTCGTCGACATCGTGGTCCAGGGTGGATTGCTCGGTGTCTTCGTTCGACTCGCGGGGGAACGTGGCGTGATCATCGGTGGCCTGGTGGGGCTGTCGGTGTCGTTCGCGCTGTTCGTCGGTATCGCGGCGTTCGTCCCGAGTGCGATCCTGATGGTGGTGGCGGGCCTCCTGTTTGCGACCGCGGAGGGCAGCACGACCGCGACGCTGCAAGCCACGCTCTCGTCGGCGGTCGCCGAAGACGAGCAGGGCGGTCTTGCCGGCGGCCTGTCCGCGATCTCGTCGGCGGCCGGCCTGGTGCTGCCACTCCTGACCGGGTTGCTCTATGCGCAGGTCGCGCCGGCCGCGCCGTACGTCCTCAGCCTCGGTGCGATCCTCGTGGCGCTGGCGCTCACGACGCGGCTGACCGACCGCTCAGGGACGCCGTCGGCTGAGACCGCCGCGGTCCACTGAAGGTTGGTCGGACTGGGATGTCGATCGCTGGGCGGCAGATCGGAGCCACGGCTCGACGACCAGGCGGGTTTGGTCGGGGCGAGAGGATTTGAACCTCCGACCTCATCGTCCCGAACGATGCGCGCTACCAAGCTGCGCCACGCCCCGACCGAGGTGCCCGTTGAACAGGGCTTCGGGATGATAGCGCACGCCGGCGCCGAATGGCTGCCAAGGCCCGAAACCGCGTTGCGCCACCGGACGTAGGTCTTCCTGACAGTCCTTCTCGACTCACCCGGAGGAGATCATCATGCGACCCGCCCGAACCGGAGCGAGGATCCGAGCCGTTGCCACGATCGGTGGCGTGCTCCTGCTCGTCTCCGCCTGCAGCAGCGCCGGAGCCAGCACCGCACCGAGCGCTGCGGCGGCAGCGTCCAGCGCACCGTCCGCCGCATCGTCGTCGGCCGGTGGCGAGACCTACACCGTCGCCGTCGCCAACGGCACGGTCGGCGCCTACCTCACCGGTGAGGACGGGAAGACCCTGTACGTCTTCACGCCCGACTCGGCCAACACCAGCACATGCACCGACACGTGTGCGCAGAACTGGCCGCCGTTCACCGTCACCGCGGCCGATACGCTGACCCCCGGGGCAGGCGTGACGGGCGCACTCACGACCTTCGCCCGCCCGGACGGCACGATGCAGGTCGCCATCAACGGCCTCCCGCTCTACTACTACGCCGGTGACACCAAAGCCGGCGACACCACCGGGCAGGGAAAGAACGGCAAGTGGTTCGCCGCGTCACCGACCGGTGCTGCACCCGCCGGGTCGGCGGAGCCGTCATCGAGCAGCAAGGGCGCGTACTGACCGTCCCACTCTTTCGCGATCGGGAAGGCGAGGCCCCGCTCGGAGCGGGGGCCTCGCCACGTTCGCGGGCTGATTCAGTCGGTCGAGACGAGCCAGACCGGATAGTCCCGTGTGTTCTCGGGCGTCCCGTCCTTCGCCGATCGGTCGTAGACCCGCAGCGTCCCCCATTGCGACTCGTTGACGACCCAGGGCACCGAGATCGCGAAGGTCCCGCGACAGCCCGTGCCGCATGAGGCCATCACCTGCCGATCGACGATCGAGGCGCCCGATCCGTCGAGGATGGCCACGCGGAATGTCGCCTCGAAGACGTCGGCGGTGCCCCTGATATCGCCGGGGTTCGGGAGGGCCGCGCCATACGCCGGCCGGTCCACGAAGATCGCCGGGAGCTGGTCGGTGTAGTCGGCGCGACCGACCGGCCCATCGAGCACGATGCCCTCGCTGCCGAAGACGGTCACGGTCCGGCCCTCGACCTGGAAGACCACTGAGCGAACGGTGCTGTACTGGGTCAGCGTGTAGACGACCTGGGCCAGCCGGTACTGCATCGAGGCGCTTCCACCGCCGGAGTCGAACTCGGTCGACAGGTCCACGGTGGCCACGCCGCTCTTGATGGTCAGCCCGAGGAGGTGCGTGCCGGCGGGGATCGCGGTCGTGATGGTCCGTTCGCGCTCGACGGTCGGATCGGGCCCCCTCAGCAGGGCGGTCATCGCCGCCGTGCCGACCGCCACGGTCTGTGGCACGACCCGCAGCAGCGGGACGAGACCCACCGAGCCCGGCTCGCCACCGAGCACGAAGTACGACCGGACGGTCATCGTCGCGGACGGGGCGGCCGGGGAGCCCGACGCCCCCGGCTCGGCGCTGGCGCCCGCCGACGGCTGATCGGATGGCTCGCTGCTCGGGCCGACGATCGGGCTCGGCGCCGGGGTCAGGTCGGGGCTGGTCACCTCGGCAGACGCGGTCGGCGTCGAGACAGGGCTCGGGACCGACCCGAGACCGCCGGTCGACCCGGCACACGCGGCGAGAGCGGTGACGAGGGCGAGGAGGAGGATCGAGGGCAGGAGTCGCTTCACGGTCTGGGTGCTCCGCTACGGTGGTCCGGATCCCCAGCGTCGTCTTCGCCCATCGCCGTCTCGTCGCCGGCAGGTAACGGTTCGGTCACAGGCAGCCGCAGCTCGATCCGCAGGCCCCCGCCGGGTCGGTCGGCCGCGCTGAGCGTCCCGCCCAGCAGCCTCGCATGTTCCGCGGCGATCGCCAGCCCGAGCCCGCTGCTTCCCCCGTGGCGCGACGGGTCGGCCTTGTAGAAGCGCTCGAAGAGGTGGCCGAGGTCGTCGGGCGGGACGCCGGGGCCGCGGTCCGCCACCCCCAGCACGATCGCATCGTCGCCCGTCGCCAGCGTGACCTCGACCGGCGAACCGGGTGCGTGTTCGCGGGTGTTGTCGAGCAGGTTGCCGAGGATCCGTTCGATCCGGCGCGGGTCGGTGTCCATGATCAGCGGGTCGGCTGGCAGGTCGACCGACCCGTCCGGCAGGCGCGCCGCGGTCACGGTGCCGACCAGGCGTCCGAGGTCCACCGGCTCGAGCGCGATCCGCTCGGCACGCGCGTCGAACCGCGACAGCTCCATGAGCTCGTCGACGAGCGTCCGCAGCCGGCCGACATCGGCGATGAGCAGCTCGCCGGCGCGACGACTCTCGGGCGGCAGCGCGTCGAGGTGCTCGCGGACGATCGACGCCTCGGCCACCAGCGCCGCCAGCGGCGTCCGCAGCTCGTGCGCGACATCCGCCACGAAACGCCGGTTCTGTGCCTCGGCCGCCTCGAGCCGGGCGATCGTGTCGGCCAAGGCCGCGGCCATCCGATTGAAGCGGTCGGCCCAGGTCCCGAACTCGTCGTCGGAGGTGACCGGCACCCGCGCCGACAGGTCGCCGCCCTCGATCCGCTCGGCGGCGCGGCTGGCGGCCTCGACCGGGGCGAGGACGCCGCGGGCGATCCGGCGGGCAGCCAGCAGCGCCACGAGGATCAGGATCAGCGCCCCGGCGAGGAGGGCGACGCGGAACTGCGAGAGCGCGGCCTCGAGCTCGGTCGTGTCGTGGACGAAGTAGAACGCCGGCCCGGCGCTGCCGACCCGCCCGCCGATGACCAGGCTTGGCGTCCCGGCGACCGACGTCCAGGCATAGGCAAGCTGGCCGGCTGCCACGCGCCCGCGCAGGTCCGGCGGCAAGCTTCCCAGCGCGTCATCCAGCGCCGCCGACGAGACGGCGATCCCATTCGCACCGGTGTCGATGATCGCTTCGACGCCGCGCGCATGGAACGTATCGAGCAGGCGGCTGTCGCCGATGTCGTCGGTGGTCGGGTTCGCCGGCAGCCCGGCCGCGGGCACGATGACTGCCAGGTCGAACGATGCCTGGTCGCGCGCGTCGCGCAGGACCTGGTCGCGCAAGCCGCTCTGGACGAACAGGTAGGCTCCGGTCCCCAGCAGGATGGCGGTCATCGCCACCAGCGCGACCAGTGTGGCGGTCAGCCGCGCCCGGATCCCGCGGAACGCGCGCATCGACTTAGCGGGCCGCCTTGTAGCCGGCCCCGCGGACGGTCAGGACGAGCTCGGGGGCCGCCGGGTCCCTCTCGATCTTGGCCCGCAGGCGACCGATCGCGACGTCCACGAGACGCGAATCGCCCAGGTAGTCGTAGCCCCAGATCCGGTCGAGGAGGACGTCGCGGGTGAGGACCTGGCCAGCGTGCCGCGTCAGCTCGGCGAGCAGGTCGAACTCGGTCCGTGTGAGCGCGACGGCGTCGCCATCGCGGGTCACCGTCCGGCCGGCGAGGTCGATGGCGACCGGACCGAGATGCAGCCGGTCCGCGTCGCCCGGGGAGCGTCCTGCCCGGCGGAGGGCCGCCCGCACGCGCGCGACGAGCTCCGGCACCTCGAACGGCTTCTTGACGTAGTCGTCCGCGCCGGCTTCGAGCCCGACGACGACGTCGATCGTGTCGGCGCGCGCGGTCAGCATGACCACCGGGATCGTCGAATCACGGCGGATCGCCCGGCAGACCTCGAGCCCGTCGAGGCGCGGGAGCATGACATCGAGCAGCACGAGATCGAACGGCTCGGCCGCGAAGCGCTCTAGCCCTGCCGCACCGTCGCCGGCGGTCTCGACCGTGAATCCCGCGTTGCGCAGCCCGATCGCGGTCACCTCGCGGAT
>DASYSM010000071.1:0-5852 GCA_036003325.1 Candidatus Limnocylindrales bacterium | reverse complement strand
GTACGCCCGGGCGAGCTGGGCGTTGTCGTACAGCATCTGCTCGAAGTGCGGGACCAGCCAGACCGCGTCCGTCGAATAGCGATGGAAGCCACCGCCGAGCTGGTCGCGCAGGCCGCCGTCGGCCATCGCATCGAGCGAGCGCCGGGCGATCGCCAGCGGCCGCATGTCGCCGGTCGCCACGTGACGGCGGAGCAGGAACTCGATGGTCATCGGCTGCGGGAACTTCGGCGCGCGGCCCCAGCCGCCATTGGCACTATCGAAGGCCGCCTCGACTCCGGCGGTCGCGGCCTCGAGCAGCGCCGGCGACGGGTCGTCCGTCCCGGGATCCAGCCGCCCCTGCTCGACCATGTTCTGGACGAGCCGGCCGCCCGCGGCCTCCACTTCGACGCGCTGCTCGCGCCAGGCGCGTTCGACCCCCTCGAGCACCTGCCGGAATGAGGGCATCCCGTGGCGCGGTTCGTCGGGAAAGTACGTGCCGCCGTAGAACGGCCGACCGTCGGGCGTCAGGAACACCGACATCGGCCAACCGCCGCCCCCGGTCATCGACTGGACGGCCGCCATGTAGACCTGGTCGAGGTCGGGTCGCTCTTCGCGGTCGACCTTGATCGCCACGAAGTTGTCGTTGAGGTAACGGGCCGTGGGCTCGTGCTCGAACGACTCGCGTTCCATCACGTGACACCAGTGACAGGCCGCGTAGCCGATCGACAGGAAGATCGGGCGGTCGAGCGATCGAGCCGCCGCCAGGGCCTCCGGACCCCACGGATACCAGTCCACGGGGTTGTGCGCGTGCTGGAGAAGGTAGGGACTGGTCTCTCCGGCGAGGCGGTTGGGCATGGTCCCGATGGTACGGGACGGTGCACGGAGGCACCACCAGCCGCCGATAACGGCCCGGTAAGGGGAAAAACATATGGTGCGGACAACATCACGGGAGTACTCTTCTCCACCCCACCACGGAGTGTGCCCTCTGTCGTGAGACGACTCGCCGCTGCCATCCTCGCGGCCCTGGTCCTGGCTGGACTGTTCGCGCCCGCGGCCTTCGCGGCTCCCTCGCCCAAGGTCGTGTTCATCGTCGGCCCTGCCGGCGCCGCGACCGACGGCTACCGGACCGAGGCGCGCGCGGCCGCCAGGGTCGCTCGGCGCTACACGCCCAACGTCATCGAGCTCTACTCCCCGGACGCGACGTGGCCCGCCGTCAAGCAGGCGTTGGCCGGTGCATCGCTGGTGGTGTACATGGGCCATGGCAACGGCTGGCCGAGCATCTACCGCGACGCGCTGTACACGCCGAGCGAGGACGGCTTCGGACTGAACCCGGCGGCCGGCGGCGACGACTCGACACACCAGTACTTCGGTGAGGCATCGATCGCCGCGCAGGTCAAGCTCGCCAAGAACGCCGTCGTCCTGCTCAACCACCTGTGCTACGCGAGCGGCCTGTCGGAGCCCGACCTGCCCGAGGGGACGATCGACCAGGCGAAGCAACGCATCGACAACTACGCCGCCGGGTTCATCAAGGCCGGCGCGGCGGCGGTCGTGGCCGAAGCCTGGTCGAGCCCGTCGTACATGGTCGGCGCCGTCCTCGGGGGTGGCCGCTCGATCCAGGCCGCCTGGCAGGGCGCCCCGAGCGCCAACGGCCATCGATCCGCCTTCCCGAGCACCCGCAGCCCGGGCTATGTCGATCAGATGGACACCGAGACGGCGACCGCGGGCTTCACCCGCTCGATCGTGATGAAGGCCGGCTTGGCACCGAAGGACGTCCTGGCCGGCGCGACCGGGGCGTCGTTCGTGTCGACCCCGGCTCTCCAGCTCGAGCCGAGCCTCGCGTCGACCAACATCGCGCTCGGCGCCCCGACGATCGCGAAGCTGCCGGCTGCCGGGACGACCGGCCACATCGACGTCCCCTTCACGATCAAGAACAAGGCCGCTCTCAAGGGCCTCGAGGCGAGCGTGCGCTGGGATCCGATCGACCCGATCATCGCGCCGACCGATCCCGCGGCCGAAGTCAGCGGCGCGACGGGCGCGAGCGGGGCGACGGATGCCACGGGCGCGAGCGGGGCTAGTGGCGCGAGCGGCGCCACCGGGGCCGCGAATGCGGGCGGCACCGCCGGTGATACCAGCGCCACGGGTGCCACCGGGGCCGCGGGCGCTACGGACGCGACCGGCGCCAGCGGCGCGGCTGGCGGCTCCGGGTCGCCCGCATCGGTCAGCGCGGCCACCGACCCCGACATCCAGCACGATCTGACCACCGGGCCGACCGCGCCGGCCGCGCCGGCGGCGCCGAAGCAGGTCGCGGCGGACCCGCTCACCGGTCAACGCTTCGACGCACCGAGCGACAGCAACCTGGCCCTCGTCGTTCCCGAGCAGATCGGCGATGTCGTCGCGCCGGCCGGGGTGACCGTCGGCAAGAAGGCGCTGAACGTGCCGGTGACCTACCCGAGCGTGCCCGGCCGCTACCGCCTGACGATCTCGCTCCACGACAAGGACGGGGTCGCCTATGACGCGACGACCCAGGCGATGATCCCATCACTGATCGTCCGGGTGACCGGCGACTTCGACGGCGCGATCTCGGCCGCTCCCACGGCCGCCGTGACCGCCGATACGGCCGTCACGTTCGGCGTCAAGGTCACCAACCTGGGCCAGACGGCCTGGGGTCATGACGCGCGCCCGATCCCGTCGGGCACCGCCCCGGCAGAAGCCGCCTATGTCGTCGGCCGCTGGATCCCCTTGTCGGTCGGTGCCGGTTTGCAGACCGATCCGAGTGCACAGGTCGTCGGAACCGCCCTGCCGCTCGGCCTCAAGTCCGGGGCCAACGCCGCGGTCGACCTCCAGACGCTCGCGCCGCCGGCCGCCGGTGACTATCTGCTGTTGCTCGACATCGTCACACCCGATCGCGGCTCGCTCGTTGCCTCGGGCGCGGACCCAACGCTGATCCGCGTCACCGTGTCGGCGGCGCCCACGCCGTAGCGCGTCGCGCGGCCGCCGGCGGCACAGACGGCGTCCGCGCCACGCGCACCCAGCTCGCCGGTCGACGACGCGCCGAGGGCGGTCAGCCCGCCACGCCGTCACCGCGACGAGTCGCGCGACCCGGCCGATCCGTGGGCGGTGGGCGTGGTGACCGACGGTCAACGATTCCGGGCGTTGGCGGCCGCGAGCCGGCCGTTCGGTCGGCGTGGTGACCCGGGGTCAACGACGTCGGCCGTTGGCGGACGCGAGCCAGCCCGATCCGAGGGCGTGGTGACCGACGGTCACCGATTTCGGGCGTTGGCGGCCGCGATCCGGCCCGATCCGAGGGTGCGGTGACCGACGGTCACCGATCTTGGCGGTTGGCGGCCGCGAGCCCGGCCGTTCCGTCGGCGTGGTGACCCGGGGTCAACGATTCCGGGAGTTGGCGGGCACGACCCCCGCGCTGTGGTTGCCCCGGTGACCGACAGTCAACGAAGCGACGGTTTTGGGACTCTCGCGGCACTGGAACACCACGAATCGGTGACCGGGGGTCAACGCCGAAGCGGCATCGGAGCCCTGCCGACAGGTAACCGTCGGAATCGTTGACCGGCGGTCACCACCCAAGGGCGCGACCCCACGAAGACCCACGAACGGCGGGACCCACGACAACCCGCCAACGGCGCGGGCGAAACAAGACGCCGTAGGCAGGACCCGAGGACGCCCCGCCAGCGGCGGCACCCAACGACGCCCGCCCACGGCGCCCCACCGACCACACCCCGCCAAAGACAGGGCCTACGCCGGCCCCGCCAAGGCCGCCTCGAGACGGTCGACCAGCGGGACCTGCGTCGCCTTGAGTCGCCGACGCGCCTCGTCCAGGTCGAACCATGCGACCCGATCGATCTCGGCGAAGCGGACCCGCGTCCCGGATCGCGGCGGCCACTCGACCTCGAACTCGTTCGAGGAGGCCGTCGTCGGGTCGAGGTCTCCCGCGACGGCCCACGCGTGGACGATCTTGCCGCCCTTCTGGACGATCGACCCGAGCTCGATGGTCGGCGCCGTCGGGTCGATGGCCGTGCCCGTCTCCTCCTCGAACTCGCGCCGCGCGACCGTCGGCAGATCGGTCTCGTCACCGTCGGGCTCGCCCTTCGGGATCGTCCAGTCGCCGAGGTCCTTCTTGGCGAAGTACGGCCCGCCCGGGTGCGCGAGCAGGACCTCGATCGCGCCATCCGCGCCACCGACCCGCCGGTACAGCAGGATCCCCGCGCTCTTCCGCTCAGCCATCGCATCGATGGTAGAGCCGGCGGCCCATGCCGGGCGCGCCGCGTCCGCCCGCAGCTTTGGCCAGGAGTGCCGAGGCAGCATCCGGTCAAGGCGTATCGTGCCACCGTCATGGTCGAGTCCAACGCGGTGCCGGACTTCCTGCCGAGCATCAACGGGTTGCACTTCGCCAACAGCTTTCCGCCGGGCCCGACGGTCACCTTCGGCCCGTTCGACCCGAGGGTGTTCGGGATCGGTGATGCGTCGGCGGGCCTGTGCGGCGGCATGAGCTGGTACGTCCGCGAACGGTTCGCGGCCAAGCTCCCCATCCCGCCCGACACCGAGCCGCCGGCCAACGGTTCACCGCTCTTCCAGGCCCTCGTGCGGCGCCAGGTCCTGTCGCTCGACTGGCTCCGGACGCCGCTCGCCATCTGGTGGATGGGCGCAGTCGGTGCCGCCAGCGCATTGCAGCGCACCAGGTTCACGGAGATCCCCAAGATCCGCGCCGACATCGACAAGGGCGACCTCGCGATGCTCGGCCTCGTGCGCGCGACGGGCTGGAGCCCCCTCGGCCTCACCCGCAACCACCAGGTCCTCGCCTACGCCTACGAGGCCGACGGCGACACCACCACCCTCCGCATCTGCGACCCGAACTGGCCGGGCCGGGACGACGTGACGATCACCATTGGGCAACAGACGATGGCGCAGTCAACGGGCGAGGCGATAGTTGGCTGCCTAGACCTGTCGTAACGCTGCCCGTTCGAGCGTGAACACGAGCGCGGAGTACTCCTTCCCGTCTCGCGTTGCGGGAGTTCGGTCCTGGTCGACGCATGAAAACCTGCCTGCGAAGCGATGTCCTTCTGAGACCTTTACGAAGAGATAGATCTCAGGGCTCCTATCGACGAGGGCCAGATTGCCTCCGATCGGCAGCATGTCGCCCGTGCCATTCCATTCCCCGTAGTACCGATATCCATCGCTGCCGAGCCAAGTGTCTTTGTACCCCCAGTCGTGCGTTGAGCCAGGATCAGAAAACAGCAGGACGTATGTTCCGTTCGCGGGATAGCTGATGCCCTTCTGGCGATTTCCGCCCAGCCCGCCATCATGGATATCCCGCCGCCGGTACACCCGGTCCACGACGAAGTCTTCCACCGAAATGGCAGGTACAGTCGTCGCCCAGTCTGCTGGTGGTCGCCGTGTCGCTGAACGACCGGCCGATACTCCGAGGCCGCTCAAGGCTATCTGCGCATCGCTACGTCCAGGCTCGACAAGAACCGAGAGCGCGCTGCTCAAGACTCGCCGTGCCTCGTCTGCTGCACCAAAGTCCGCCGCCCTCGCGATCACCCTCACTGCGAAAGCAGCCATCTTCGGATCGCCTAGCCAGGGTTTCACGCGGTCAATCCCGGCTGAGCCGTGGCGAGCTATGGGATCCCGAAACTCGATACGTCGAGACGGCGGAGCTTCCCCCGCTCCGATGACTGCTTCCTCGAGCGACAGGTCGATGTCGCTCACAGCGAGGGCTCCTCATCAAGGCTTCGGAATCCGGCCATTCGCAACGCGCGGTACGTCTCGTCAAGCACCGGTATTTTGGGGACGAACACGACTGTCGCGTCCCTCGCACGAGTCAGGAGAACTCTGTACGCGTTCACTCGGAGCTGGTG
>DASYSM010000070.1:0-18420 GCA_036003325.1 Candidatus Limnocylindrales bacterium | reverse complement strand
TCGCCGACGAAGATGGGATCGTCGTCCATGCCGTGGATCTGGACCGGGACCCCCTCGGGCCATGGCCCGAACGCCCACTCCCCGCTGATCGGGATGCACGAGTAGAAGAGCAGCGCGCCGCGGGCGCCGGGCCGGGTCTGGGCGAGCTTCTGGGCGACCATCTCGCCGAACGAGAAGCCGGCGTACACGAGCCCGTTGGGCAGGGCATCCGCCGTCCGCTCTCCACGCTCGACCATCGCATCCATGCCGCTGCCCTTGATGAACGCCATGCCCTCATCGATCGACCCGAAGGTGCGCCCCTCGAACAGGTCAGGCGTGTGCACGGTGTGTCCGGCGGCGCGCAGCTCGTCGGCGAACGCCTGCACGCCGGTGGTCAGCCCCTGGGCGTGGTGGAAGAGCAGGACCTCGGCCATCGGAATCCTCCCCGTCGTCGTGGATGACCGTGAAGTCTATCGGCCGTCCGGGTCGGCGTGCCTTGCGCGCGTCGCGGCGAGCCGGTCGTGTGCCTCGGTCAGCAGCGGCATGACGGCGTCCCTGAAGGTGGCGTCGCTCGGGTTGATGATCGACACCCAGAGCTGCCTGGCGTAGACGGGGTGGGGGAACACCCTGTCGACGGCGGCGTAGTCGACGTTGCCGCTCGCGTCGACGATCCGCTCGAACGTCGCGCGTCCGACGCCGATGTTGAGCCGGAAGACTCCGGGCCGGGCCAGGTTCGAGGGCGCGCCCTCGTCGTGCTCGTCGGTGGTGACGATGGTCGCGAAGTTCGGGAAATGCTTCTCTGGATCGAGCGAGAAGAAGCTGGCGCCCAGCGCGGACACCATGTCGGTCTCGGGCCAGGTGTCGAGGATCGTGCGGGTGATCGCCTCCGGATCCGGGCCGGTCGGCAGTGCGTCAGTCGTCATGACCTGAGACTACCGTCCGCATGTCAAGCCCCCGCGATGCCCACATGCGAGGATGCGCGGATGCCACCGATCACGCTCACCATCGAGCCCGAGGACGCCGCCATCGTCCGGGGCCTGCTGCTCAAGATCCGGGCGGCCGAGCTGTCCGACCTGCGCCGGGCGCAGACCCAGCTGTCCGTCTACGGCGACCGACGCGCTTCCATGGACGGCGAGCCGGCCGCCATCAGCGCCCGGCTCGACCTTGTCACGAAGCTCCTGGACCAGCTCGAGCGCCGGTCCGGATAGAGAGACCCGCGCTCAGCCCTCGTCGAGGACCTCGCGGAGCGTGGCGGCGAAGCCGTCGGGGTCGCCGGGCATGCCGTACTCGTTGCCGAGGAAGCCGCCGTGGCCGCTCGGAAAGCTCACCGGCGTCGTCCCGAGCCTCTCGGCCGCGGCTTCGGCGCCGCGGTGCGCCATCTGTCCGTCCGACTCGACGCCGGCGCCCAGGACGATCCGAGTGGAGGCCGCCCGCAATGCATCGAAGTCCGGCTGGTAGTGCGTGCAGCTGATGATGTTCTGGAACAGGAGCGGATCGGTCCGGGTGCCGTCGTCGGCGGCCGGCATGCCGAACATCGCGGGATCCGGCCCGGGCTGCGCGGCGAACGCCTCGGTCATCGGCCCGGTGAAGGCCGTGACCGCGATGAAGTGCGCCATCCCGGCGCCGAAGCCGCTGCGCTGATAGGTCCGCCCGACCGCCTCGGTGGCGGCCAGCGCGGCCGCGCTGTCGGGCAGGATGGCGGCCAGGGGCGGCTCATGCGCGACGAGCGTGCGGACCTGGTCCGGGTGCCTGGCGACGAGCTCGAGCGCGTTCACCGCGCCGCCGCTGCTGGCGAAGATGTCCACCGGACCATCCGCCTCGAGCGCATCGATGACGCGATGGACGTCGTCGGCGTGCTGCTGGGGCGTGGACTCGGTGGCTGGATCGGCCTTCGCGCTGCGCTCGACGCCGCGCGGGTCGTAGGTCACGACCGTGCGGTCGGTGAAGTGGCTGGCGAGCGTCCCGAACCCGGACGCACCCATCGGCGAGCCGATGAGCAGCAGCACCGGGGCGCCGCCGTCTGTCCGGGGCGCCCGGATGTCGTAGGTGATCGTCGCCCCGGGGGCCTCGAGGGTCCGCGTGGTCGGCTCGGTCAAGGTGGTCATGCTGCGACTCCTTCTGCCAGGATCGCGTCGATCTGGCCGACGGCCTGCGTCAGGCCTTCCTCCATGCCCATGGCGAGGACCTGCTCCATCGCCTCGGTGCTCGGGAAATGGCTCTCGATCAGCATCCGCGTGCGAGCGGCGTCGATCGGCTCGATCGTGACGCGTCCCTCGTTGCGCGGGAACGTGTCGTTCGGCGTCCCGTCTTCGTGGGCGAAACCGTCGAGGAAGACGAGGCGGTGCGGTGGGTCGACCTCGAGCACGTCCCAGTAGCCGTGCGGCTGGTCGCCGCTCGGGCCGGTCATGTGGTACTCGACACGGCTGCCGGGCGCCAGGTCGTGGGTCGTGAAGGTGGCGGGATACGTCGGCGGGCCCCACCAGCGCTCGAGCTTGCGCGGATCGGCCCACAGGTCCCAGACCCGCTCGGGTGAGGCATCGAACTCGGCGGTCAGGGTCATGGTCAGAGCGTTCGGGTCCTTGTGGACGGACGTGACAGTCATGGTTGGGTCTCCTTGCTGCTGCCGCTGATGTCGAGGATGTCGGTCATGCGATCGATGCGGCCGCGCCACAGCGATTCGTACTGGTCGAGCAGACCGCGCGCCATGCGCAGGCTCTCGATGTTGGTGCGCACGACCTTGCGCCGGCCGGAGCGCTCCTTGGTGATGAGGCCGGCCCGTTCGAGCACCGCGACGTGCTTCTGCACGGCCGCGAAGCTCATCCGGTAGTGCCCGGCCAGCTCGGCGACGCCCTCATCGCCGTTGAGTGCACGCAGGACGATGTCGCGCCGAGTGGCGTCCGCGAGGGCGGCGAAGACCTGGTCGGCGTTGAACATGGCCTGCATTGATACAACCATACGGTTGTATAACGACCCTGTCAAGAGGGTGCTGCCGATGGGATGGACGACAGATCGGGGTGTTCGCCCCTTTCGTCGCGCCACGTTCGAGCCGTACGGTCCGGATCGATGGACCGCGATCACGCCACGGAGGGGGAACGATGACCTCGAAGTTCGCACGTCTCGCGCTGCTCGGGGCGACGCTCGTGCTCGGCGCCTGCACGACCAGCGGGGGGCTGGTGTCGAGCGCGCCGTCCGTGCCCCTGGACGCCGTGCTGCCGTCGCTCCCGGTGACCCTGCAGGCGTCCGCCACTGCGACGGCTCCGTCGCCGACCCCGGAGGCGACCGCCACAGCCGCGCCCAGCCCGTCCAGCGCCGAGGCCGCATCGACGCCGGGGACGATCGATCCGTGCACGCTGCTCACGCAGGACGAAGCATCGGGCTACATCGGCGTCAAGCTCGGGCCGGGCAAGATCGAGGTGGTCACCCCGGACACTGTGTGCACCTGGGCCAAGGGCACGACCAAGCTCAAGATCTTCCTGGCGCCGC
This sequence comes from Candidatus Limnocylindrales bacterium, assembly GCA_036003325.1. Lineage (GTDB taxonomy): Bacteria > Chloroflexota > Limnocylindria > Limnocylindrales > CSP1-4 > SPCO01. The sequence continues at coordinate 14,958 of DASYSM010000070.1, read as the reverse complement.
CCACGGACCCGGTGGCCGCCAAGGCCTATTACGAGGCCCACAAGGCCGAGATCCCAGCCGGCGGGAAGATCACCGAGCTCCCGACCTTCTTCGATGGCTCGTTGATCGGGAGCGCGACCTTGCCGATCGGGACCATCAGCGGGATCTTCGTCCTCGAAGGCAACCACTTCTTCGAGCTCTACTGCGAGATCCCGGCCTGCTCCGACAAGAACCTCATGGACGGCGCCACGCTGATCGACGGCAGGCTGCACTGACAGCCGAGCTGACACGACGAGGATCGAGCCTTCTGCCAGCGATCCAGCCGGCCATCGACGCGGCGCAGCCGTTGCCATGGCCTCGTAGGCTAGGGTGCAGGCAGGCAAGGAGGCTTCACGATGGCGAACCTCGTCGTTCATTTCGAGATCCACGCATCTGAGCCGCAGACGCTGATCGACTTCTACTCCGGCCTCCTGGGCTGGACGTTCGAGCGATACGGCGAGGCTCCGTACTGGGTGATCAACACGGGCGAGGGCGCCATCGGCAACGTGGCGGGCACGGCCGGTCACGGCATCAACGGCGGCCTGCTCGAGCGGATGGGCCCGAAGCCGGAACTCGGGGCGACCGTGAACGGCTGCAACATCGTCGTCGGTGTCGACGACGTGGACGGGCTCATGCGCCGGGGGATCGAGCTCGGCGGCACCGAGGCGCTGCCGGCGCAGGACTATCCGGGCGTCGGCAGAGTCGGCTACCTGCTCGACCCCGACAACAACGTCTTCGGCCTGATCTCGCCGATCATGTCGGACGGGACGCGCGGGATGGGCGGCGGGTAGCGGTCACACGATGGTCCAGACGCCCACTGGGCTGAACGGCGACCAGGTCCGGCGTCTCGGGGAGACGTTCGACGGCGACGTCATCCTGCCCGCCGACGAGACCTATGACGACGCGCGCCGGCTCTGGAACGCCGTGTTCGACCGCCGTCCCGCAGTGATCGTTCGGCCCACATCGCGCGACGACGTCGCGACAGCCATCCGGTTCGCCCGCGAACACGACCTCGCGCTTGCCGTCCGGTCGGGCGGCCACAGCGCGTCGGGTCATTCGAGCTGCGACGGTGGCGTCGTCGTCGACATGTCCCGGATGCGCGGCGTGTCGGTGGATCCGGCGACGCGGATGGCGCGCGTCAACGGCGGCGCCCTTCTGGGCGAGCTCGACGTCGCGGCTCAGGCGTATGGGCTCGTCTGTCCGACCGGCGTCATCGGGCACACCGGCGTCGCGGGCTTGACGCTCGGTGGCGGTGTCGGGCGGCTCCAGCGGAACTTCGGCCTGACCATCGACAACCTGCGCGCCGTCGAGCTCGTCACCGCAGACGGCAGGTTCGTGCGCGCCAGCGAGACCGAGGAGCCGGAGCTGTTCTGGGCGATGCGCGGAGCCGGCTGGAACTTCGGGATCGTCACGGCGTTCGAGTTCGCGCTCCGGCCGTTCGGTCCGGACCTGCACCGCGGCGTGCACATCTATCCCGCGACCGCCGCGCACGAGGTCTGGCAGGTCTTCGAGGACTATGCCGCCGTGGCCCCGGACAGCGTCTCGATGATCTACGGGATCTCACCACCCGAAGCGGCCGCCGGCGGTGACCCAGTCGTCGTCGTCTCGTACAACCACAGCGGTCCGGCCGACACTGCCGAGCACGACACGGCCGGCCTGCGTCGCGGGCCCGAGCCATCGTCGGTCAGCACGACGAGCCAGTCGTATCTCGAGGCCCAGACGGCCCACGATCTCGTCCTTGGCTGGGGCGGCCGGTCGTTCATCGCCGGGCTGTACGCCGACGTCGTCCGGCCGGCGGCGTTGGACGCCATCGTCGGGCACGTCGCCGACGGGCGTGTCGGCGGGGACTTCTCCATCACGGCGCAGCGCGGGGCGATCGCCCGGGTGGACGAGGACGCGACGGCGTTCGCCGGCCGGGCCGCCCGGTTCGACCTGAGCGCGAACGCCAACTGGCCCGACGCCGACCGGGACGAGTCCGGTCGCGACTGGGTCCGCGAGGTCATGGCCGTCGTCGAGCCCGACGCGATCGAGGGCCGCTACGCGAACGAGAATTCCGACACCGGACCCGACGCGACCCGGTCGATCTACGGCGCCGCCAAGCTCGCCCGTCTCGCCGGGCTCAAGCGGACCTGGGATCCCGACAACGTCTTCCGGCTGAACCACAACGTCGACCCGGCCGGAGGCGGCGGATGAGGCCGATCGACTGGCTGCTCGATTCGGACCCGGCGATCCGCTGGCAGGTCATGCGCGACCTGACCCACGAGACTTCCGAGGTGGTCGCCGCCGAGCGGGCGCGCGTCGGGAACGAGGGCTGGGGTGCGCGGTTGCTGGCGCTCCAGGGCCCGGACGGGCTATGGGCCGGCAACGCCTTCTCGTCCCAGGATCGGACCGACACCTTCCACGCCATCGAGCTCCTCCGGCGGCTCGGGCTCGATCCCGCCGGCCCCGAGGCGGAGCGAGCGCTCGGCCTCGTCCGCGACCACGTCACGTGGGCGGCCGGCGCCTGGTGGGATCCGCCGTGGAAGGACAACGGCCTGTTCGAGGGCGAGGTCGAGCCGTGCATCAACGGCAATATCGTCGCGAGCGGCGCCTACTTCGGCGAGGACGTGACACCGCTCGTCGAGCGTCTGCTCGGTGAGCAGCTCGACGACGGTGGCTGGAACTGCGAGGTCGAGCGAGGCGCCACCGTGTCGTCCTTCGACACGACCATCAATGTCGTCGAGGGGCTGCTCGCGTACGAGCGCGCCGTCGGCGGCTCCGACCGGGTCGCCGAGGCGCGCCGGCGCGGCGAGGAGTACATGCTCGTGCGCCGGCTGTTCCGGCGGAAGTCCACGGGCGAGGTGGTCGACCCCGACTACCTGCGATTCGCGTGGCCGACCTGGTGGCATTACGACGTCCTGCGTGCGCTCGATCACCTGCGCGACTCCGGCTCGACACCCGACGAGCGCACGGCCGAGGCCGTCGGTCTCGTCGCGGACCGCCGACAACCGGACGGACGCTGGCCGCTCGACAACGCCCACGAGGGCGAGGTCGCTCTCCGGATGGATGACGGCGAGGGTCGGCCGAGCCGTTGGGTCACGCTCGTCGCGCTGCGCGTGCTCGACTGGTTCGCGCCGGCTACGGCTTGGGATGGGCCTCGAGGAAGTCGATGACGGCGCCTGGGAAGGCACTCGAGACGGTCGGGGTGTGACCGCCGCCCGGCACTGTCCAGAGCTCGACCGCGCCGCCGGGCCGGCAGCCCGCCCAGCGCGTCACGGTGGCCTCGGCCGGCGCATCCGGCGTGCCGATCAGGGCATCGACATCCACATGCTCGGCGACGACAGATGAGCTCGCACAGCCGTCGTAGGTGGCCCATGTCGCGACGGTCGCCCGCGCGCCGGGGTATGCGCCCATCGAATGGCCGCCGGCGAGGGTGATGGTCCCGCCGTCGAAGTAGACGGTGTCGTCGGTGGTGCCGTGGATCTGGAGGACCGCCACCGGGGACGTCGGGGCACAGGCGGCCGGGTCCTTGAAGGTCGCACCGGCGAGGCTGACCATCGCGGCGATCGTGTCGGCATGGGCACACGCCATGGCGTAGCTCATGAACGCGCCGTTGGAATGCCCGGCGACGTAGATGCGCCTGGGATCGACGGCGAACGTCGCATGGATCTGGGTGATGACGGACTCGAGGTAGGTCGCGTCGTCGATGCCCGAGCCCTCGAAGTCGCAGCATGCGTCGGTCGCATCCCAGAACTCGTTCCCCTGGGCATCGGTGGTGCCATCCGGAGTCACGTACAGGAACCCACGCTGCGCGGCCGCGGCCCCGAGGTGCAGATCCGCCTCGATCTGATGGCCGGATCCGCCATAGCCGTGGAGGACGACCAGCAACGGCGCGGGCCTGGCCGGGTCGTAACCCGTCGGGACGTGGACCGTGACCGGTCGATCGCCACCGACCGTCACCGACGCCGTCCGTGAGGGGGTGGGAGACGCGACCGGTTCGGCGGACGCCCCCGACGAGGCGGCGCTCGGGGCCGTCGCGGCGGTCGGAGCGGTCGTCGCCGTCGCGGGGAGCTGGCTCACCGCCGGGCCGTTCGAGCAGCCGATGACCAGGACCGCGGACAGCCCGACCACGAGTCGGAGGTGATCGCGGCCACGGGACAGTCCGGTCGATCCGCCAGCCGCCGCCAGGCGTCCTCGGGTCCACGCTCGGACGTGCCGTCCGCGTCGTCGGGCCGACGGCCGCTCCAGCGTGGTCAGACGACCGATCCGCATCAGACGAGCTCGTGGAGCGCCGCGACCCGCGACAGCGCCAGTGCGAACAGGGTCAGGATGGCGCCGCTGATGGCCAGCGCGGCCGGAGCCCCGATCGCGTTCGCGGCCGCCCCGAGCGCGACCAGACCGACCGGTCCGAACCCGATCGCGAAGAACCAGATCCCCACCGCGGACCCACGCTCGGCGTCGTCCACGTTCCGCTGCAACAGCGACTGGCCCAGCGTGTCGCTGCTGGCCATCGCCGCGCCGACCACGACGAGCAGGACGAACGACAGCGCGAACGACGTGCTCAGGGCGAATGCCACCAGCCCGATACCCATCGTGAAGGTGGCGATCAGGACCATCCGACCGCCGCGTGAGCCCGCGAGGCCGGCCCGGGCGAGGACGAGCAGGCCTGCGATCGCGCCGATCTGCCGCGCCGTGGCGAGTCCGCCGAGGCCGGCCGCGTCGGAACCCAGCACGTCACGGGCGAAGGTGGGAAAGGTCGTGAGACTCGAGAAGCCGAAGACCTCGCAGGTGACGACCACCAGCGCGATGAGGGCGGCCCGTCGGTTCCGGAGGATCAGGGTCATCGATCGCGACAGGCTCGGGACGAGGTGTGGCGGCGGCCGCTCGCGACGGCCGTGCGCACCACCGACCACGAGACACGCCGCGGCGGCGACGGCCATCACGGCCGACAGGATGAACGGGGAGCCGACGCCGATGCGGTCGAGGACGATGCCGGCCACGATCGAACCCACCGCGCCGGCGAGGTAGACGCCGAGATTGCCGAGCGCGATCGCGTTCGTCGCCCCGCCCGCTCCGACGAGATCGACCGAGTAGGTCTGCGTGGCCGTCCCGGTGAGGGTGTCGATGAGCCCCAGCGCGAGGCTCAGCAGGAGCAATCCGGTGACGCTGAGAGTCCCCGTCCCGGCGATGACGGCCGCCCAGATCAACGGGACCGTCGCCGCCAGATTGACCAGGATCAGCGTGGCGCGCCGGTCGTAGCGGTCGACCAGCCCACCGAGCGGGATGCCGAACAGGAGCGACGGCACGAGACGGATGGCGAACGTCGCGCCGACGACGAGGACCGAGTCGGTGGCGACCAGCGCGATCCAGCCGACCGCCACCAGCGTGGCCGACCGGCCGAACCCCGCCGCCGCGCCGCTCGACCACAGCGCGGGGTAGCCCGGGGCGTGGAACGAGGCCAGCGTCGGGCTGGACCCGACTGCCGTCAGGGAGCGTGCACGCAGACCGCTCTTCGTCACCGAACCACGCTAGACGATTTGCCCGCCGGGGTCAGGCGCCTGCGAACGACCGGCGACGGTGGTTTGATACCCGGACCAGCTGTCCCAGCGAGGTGTCCGATGCTTGCCACCCAACCGACACTCACCCTCAACAACGGCGTCGAGGTGCCCGCCCTCGGGTTCGGGGTCTTCCAGACGCCACCCGATGTCACCCAAGCCGCGGTCGAGGAGGCCATCCGCGTCGGCTATCGGATGATCGATACCGCGGCGTCGTATCTCAACGAGCGCGAGGTCGGCGCCGGCATCGCCGCCAGTGGCATCGACCGGGCCGAGCTGTTCGTCCAGACGAAGGCGTGGGTGAGCGACTACGGCTTCGACGGCCTGCTCCATGCCTTCGACGTCAGCACGCGGAAGCTGGGCCTCGACACCATCGACCTGTACCTGCTCCACCAACCGTTGCCCCAGCACTTCGACTCGACCGTCGCCGCATATCGCGCCGCCGAGCGATTGCTCGCCGACGGTCGCGCGCGGGCGATCGGCGTGTCGAACTTCAGCCCCGCGCACCTCGACGCGTTCCTCCCGCAGGTCAGCATCGTGCCGGCCGTGAACCAGGCCGAGGTGCACCCGTATTACAACCAGCCGGCCCTGCGCGCCGTCCACGAGCGGTTCGGCATCCTCACCCAGGCGTGGTCGCCGCTCGGCGGCGTGTACGTGTACCGGGCGTCGGATCTGGACGCTCCGCGAAACGCGCTCGCCGATCCGGTCATCACGCGCATCGCGGGGCGTCACGGCAAGACCCCGGCCCAGACCATCCTCCGGTGGCACCTCGACAGCGGCCGATCAGCCGTCCCGAAGTCCGTCCGACCCGAGCGGATCGCCGAGAACCTTGCCGTGTTCGACTTCGCGTTATCGCCGGAGGAACGCGCCGAGATCGATGCGCTCGACACGGGCGTCCGCGGCGGCCCGAACCAGGACGAGGTCGATTTCCTCTCGTGGGGCCGGACGATCCCGGAGTGACGCTCAGCTGTCCGAGGTCCGTGCTTCGAACAGCTCCCATTCCCCGGGCACGCCACGCAGCTCCCTGATGCCCAGGGGTGCGAACGTCAGGTCCGTCCCGGTCGCGAGGTCGCGAACGGTCTTGGTGACCACCACCTGACCCGGCTCGGCCGCGCCGAGCACGCGAGCGGCGATGTGGACGCCGATGCCGCCGACACCGGTCTCGCCGCGCTCGATCTCGCCGGTATGGATACCCGCCCGGATCTCGATGTCGAGGGCGCGGGCGGCCGCCATCAGCTCGAATGCGCAGCGAAGCGCCCGGGTCGGGGCGTCGAACGTGGCGATGAACCCGTCGCCGGCGAAGTCGAGGTCGCCGCCGCGCCAACGCTCCACGGCGGCATGGACGTCGCGCTGGTGCTGCTCGAGCAGCTTCTTCCAGGCGCGGTCGCCCATCGCGACTGCGCGACCGGTGGAGCCCACGATGTCGGCGAACAACACGGTCGCCAGAGTCCGGTCGATGTCCTCGGCCGCCTGGAGCGAGCGGATCTGCTCATGCGTCCATCGATACTGCTCGACGAACGGGCTCGTCGGGACCGTGCCTCCTGGCGTGTAGGTGAGCAGGACGACACCGGAGCCGAAGGCGCGCGTATCGACAAGCCGCAGATGGTGGATGTCGATCCGATCCCGGAACAAGCGCTTGCCGCTCCCCAGGAGGACGGGGTAGAGGAGCAGGCGGTACTCGTCGACCAGGTCGTGCCGCAGCAACTCGTCGACGAGGTCCGGGCTGCCGTAGACCATGAGGTCCCCGCCGGGTTGCGCCTTCAGCTTGGCGACCTGCCCCGCGACATCGCCCGACAGGATGGTCGTGTTGTTCCAGTCCGCGCGTTTCAACGTGTTGGAGACGACGTACTTGGGGATGCCATTCATCTTCTCGGTCATCTCCAGGTCGCCGCCGCTGGCCGTCGGCCAGAAGGCTGCCCAGATCTGCCACGTCCGGCGACCCAGCAGCAGCGCATCGGCTGCCATCACCTGGCCCTTGTTGTAGACCTCGTCCTCTGCGGTCTGGACAGTGAGGGCCCAGGCGTTGCGGCCGGACCGGTGCTCATCGAAGCCGGGCGCCTCGACGATGCCGTCGAGCGTCACGAAGGCGGTGACCACGAGCTTCACGGACCAAGACTAGTGGGCCGCGTCGGCGGATGTCCCGCGCCGACGGCTTCCGGCGATGAAGGCGTGCGGCAGGGGATTGCCCCCATCGTCGCCGATTCCCGCAGCGACTGCGATGATGGACCCCGATCACCGCCCGGACCGAAGGGAACGAGAGCATGAAGCTGACCGCATCGATGATGCTGACCGTGGACGGCGTGTACCAGGGTCCGGGAGGCCCCGATGAGGACCGCCGCGGCGGGTTCGACCGGGGCGGCTGGACGGCCGCGTATGCCGACGAGGAGGGCTGGGGCTTCCTCACCTCCTGGTTCGAGCGCGCGGATGCGTTCCTCCTCGGACGCAAGACCTGGGAGATCTGGGAGCCGTACTGGCCGCTCCACGATGGGGGCGATCCGGTCTCGCACGGCATCAACGTCCTGCCCAAGTACGTGCCCTCGACAACGCTCAAGGACCCGACCTGGCAGAACACCCACGTCATCGACGGTGACGTCGAGGCGGCAGTGCGCGATCTCAAGGCGAGGCCCGGCCGAGAGCTCCAGGTGCACGGCAGCGGCGAGCTGCTCCGCTGGCTTCTCGAGCGCGACCTCGTCGACGAGCTCAACCTGCGGATCTACCCGGTCCTGGTGGGCGACGGGCTCCGGCTCTTCCCGGAGCGCGGCCAGACGCACGGCCTCGAGCTGGTCGAAACGCGATCGACCGCGACCGGCGTGATGCTCCAGACCTATCGGCCGGCCGGCCGAGCGACCTTCGGCAACGCCGGGGACTGACGCCGCACGACCATTCGCGTACGATCTGGCGATGGCGCACGTGATCGATTACATCGAGCTCGCGGTCGACGACCTGGAGCAGTCGAAGGCGTTCTACGCGCAGGCGCTCGGGTGGGCCTTCAACGACTACGGCCCCGACTACGCCGGCATCAAGGACCCGACCAGCGGTGTCGAGTTCGGTGGCCTGTCGCCACACCCGGTCACGACGCGCGGCGAAGGGGTCCTGGCGCTGATCCGCACCGACGATGCCGACACCGTCCTGGCCAGCGTGGTGGAGGCGGGTGGCCAGGTGCGAGTGGCGATGCACGACTATCCGGGCGGGCGGCGGTTCACCTTCGCGGACCCGTCCGGGAACGTCCTCGGGGTGTACCAGCCGTCCGAGTAACGGGCGGCGGGCACGGCCTGTGTCGCCGTGCCCACCGCCCGACCCGGGCTACTTGGCCTGGAGCTTGAACGTGGCGGATGCGGCGCTGCCGACGTAGTCGTCAGCGTCCGCTCCCGACGGCGTCCAGGTCGCCGTCAGCTGGTACGTGCCGTTCTTCTGGGTCAGCTTGAGCGCGACCGAGGCGATGCCCGACGAGCCGGTCGTCGCCTGCACCTGCTGGCTGCCCAGGACGAAGGCGATCTGGCGGCCGGCCAGGGCCTTGCCCGTCGCATCCTTGAGGATCGCGCTGAGGGTGATGGTCTTGTTCGGACCGCCGGTGGTCGATCCGGTGTAGGTCACGGTGCTCGCCTTGCGGCCGATGACCACGCTGTTCGATCCGGTCGCCGACTCATACAGCGCATCGCCGGCGAAGGACGCGCCGGTCGCATAGGTACCGGCGCCCAGGAGCGGCGTCCAGGCGACCTGGGCGACGCCACTCGCATTGGTGACCGACGATCCGGCGGCGGCACCGTCGACGGTGAAATCGATCGCGCGACCACTGACGACCGCGCCGTACTCGTCGAGCACGGATGCGCGGCGGGAGCCGGCCGTGTCGTACGTCCCGGCCGTGTCGCCGAGCGAGCCGATCGTCACGGTCCGCTTCCGGACGTCGACGGTCCGCGTGTCGGACGCGCACGCGTTGTGCAGGTCACAGACCGTCAGGGTCGCCACATACGAACCGGGCGTGGCATAGGCATGCGACACGGACGGGCCACCGGTGGCGCTCGGCGAGCCGTCGCCGAACGACCACGCGTAGGTCAACGTCGACTGATCGTCGGCGCCCGGATCGACCGCCGAGCCGTTGAACGCGACAGAGCGACCCCAGGCCGCGGTCGTGTCCGGTCCGGCCGACACGACCGGAGCCAGGTTCGCCACGACGATCGAGAACGTCGTCGTCGAGGTCAGGCCCGTGGCGTCGGTCGCGGTCAGCAGACCCGAATAGGTGCCGCTGCCCTGGAACGTGTGCTCGGGGTTCTTGCCGAAGGCGACGCCGCCGTCGGAGAAGTCCCAGCGAAGTGTCGGGAAGCCACAGACGCTCGAGCTGCCACCGCCGTCGAACGTGATCGGCGTCCCCTGGTCGCCCGAGTAGGTGTGGGTCGTGCCGCCACCGGCATCGGCGATCGGCGGGACGTTGTTCTTCTGGAGGGTGCCGAGGATCACGCTGGTGTCCGGACCGGCCAGCGCGAACGAGATATCCGCGGCCGGATTGTCGATATGTCCGAACTCGCCGAGATCGAAGATGGTCACATCAGGCCCGACCGCGGGCGATGCGACGACCTTCGCGCTGAGGCCTGTCCGGGTGGCGAGGGTCTGGGTCGGCGAGTCGGCGGCGACGCCGGTGAGGGCATACGTCACCTCGTTGCCGGCCGGCTCGGTGCATGACATGTGAGCCGGATCGGTGACGAGCGACGGCGACGAGCCGCCCCAGCTCAGCGAGGCGTCCTGGCTGCCGCCCCCGCCGGTGACGTCGATCTTGCGCAGGGACACGATCCCGTCGCTCGACACGCTCGCCGTCAGTGCGACGCCGACCTTGAAGACGACGTCGAGGTCGATCGGGTCGACGAACGGCACGGTGAACAACGTGTACGAATCGATGTCGACCGTCTGGGTTCCCGACGTGCACGACCGCGGGCTCTCGCCGGGCAGCGGCACGATGCACGAGAAGGTCCAGGACAGGTCCTTGGCGAATGTCTTGGTCTCGTTGGTCGCGACGAAGTCGGTCCCGCCGGACGGATCCGCGAACAGGCCGTACGAGCCGGAGATGGCGCCCGTCGCGGTGATCGTCCCGCCGGTCGTCGTCAGGAGGTCGCCGAGGACGACGGTCTGGCCCTGTCGCAGCAGGGTGTCGTCATAGCTGATGCCGACCGATGCGGCGCTCGACCAATCGAGCCGATCGACGACGGTGTGGACGGCGGCACCGAACGCGAACGTCCAGCCCGAGTGTCCGGTGAAGGTGTTGGCGAGATCGTCGGGCACACACGTGTCGCACGTCTCGGTCACGTCGTAGGCGATGCCCACGTCGGTCCCGCCGGCCAGCGTGATGCCGGTGGTCTTCGTCTGGCTGGCCGCCGCGACGGGCGTCACCGAGGCCGCCAGGTTGGCAGCGAGCGCGATGATGATGAGGAACGCCCACCGGCCACGCCGGTGCCGTCCGTGACCCGTGAGACCCAGGTTGCGCTTCATGACTTCCCCTTCTCAGTCCTGTCCGAAAACGTCGTTCTCCCCCGATCGGTCACTCTCCGTGGCCCACCTCTCTTTCCGTTCCCCCGGCCGCTCTCGAGGCGACCTGTGGCGATCCCTCCGGGGTGAAGGTCTCGAGGGCCCACGCCCACCGGCCGTCCGCGGTCTGTTCGTGGACGAGGACGTACGTCCCGCGATCCACGACTTCGCCGCCGTCCGGAGCCCGGAGGCAGATCGCGTATCGGCCGATCTCGTACGCCACGGAGCCGTGGCGCTCGATCCGGATCGGCACGCGATCCACGGCGCTGATGCCGGCGTCCAGCCCGGCGCGCCAGAACGATTCGATCCCGGCGCGGCCCTCGATCAGGTCGGCCGACGGCGCCAGCAGCCGGGCGTTCGCGGCGTAGCCCGACGCCGCCGCGCCCGGGTCACGCGTACGGATCGCCTCGACGAACCGCCGGTTCGCCGCGTCGACGGCCGATCCCAGCCCCTCGGGATCCGTTCGCTCGTGCATCGCCACGGACCTTCGCCGGTCGGCGTTGCATTCCCGCGGCTCGATGTTGCGAACCGCCCCGTCAGCGGCCGGCAGCCCCCTCGTCGCCGACGACCTGGAGTGCCTCGTCGATCGCGGTCTCGAGCGACAGGGTCGTCCCGCGCAGGCGCTCGCGCTCGACGACGTCGGCGCCGACGATCGTGCGCGCTCGGGCCGTGGTGTCGTCGTGGAGATGGCGCTCGAACGGCTTGAGGACCGCGCCCATCTCCTCGAGCAGGGCAGCACCCGCGCCGAGCAGCGCCGCGGCGCGCGCCCCATCGCCGGTCCGTGCGGCGACACCGGCGATGCCGAGCAGGCACCAGGCCAGATCCTCCTTCGAGCCCGCCTCCTCGGCGAAGGCGACGCTCTCGCGGAAGCGCTCGGCGGCCGTGGCCGTCGACCCGAGCATCAGCTCGACGGAGCCCAGGTTGAACAGGCTTCGGGCGATGTTCGCGGTGTCGCCGCGCGCGCGCAGAAGGGCGAGGCTCTCCTCGAACAGCGGCCGCGCCCCTTCATAGTCGCCTTCGGTCAAAGCCAGGTCGCCGAGGTTGTTGATGGCGAGTGCGGCGATCCGGCGGTCATCGACGGCATTGGCCAGCGCGACGGCCTCTTCGAGCAGGGCCCGAGCCCGTTCGCGATCGCCCGCGGCGACCGTGATGGCGCCCAGGTTGCTGAGCCCGTTCGCGATCAGGCGTGCGTCACCGGTCTCGCGCGCGGCCTGGAGGCTGCGGTCCATGGATGCAATGGCGGCCGGGTAGTCGCCCTGGAGCAACGCGGCCGCTCCGGCTGCGGTCAGCGCGCGGCGGCGGAGCAGGGGAGACAGCTCGTCGGCGTCCTCGAGCGCCTGGTCGAGCCTCCGCCGGCTTTCGGCGATGTACCCGCGGACGTACCAGAAACGCGAGAGAGCCGTCGTCAGCCGGAGACGACGCCCCCGATCCCCGGTCGCATCGAAGAACGCGAGCGCGGCGCGGAGGTTGTCGTGCTCGGTCTCGAGCGTCGCGAAGGCTGTCGCCTGGCCCTTGCCGGTGAGCTGCGGCTCGGTCTCCTCGGCCAGCCGAAGGAACCAGGCCGCGTGCGCCGCCCGGACCTCATCGACGTCGCGTTCGTCCGCGAGGCGGGCCGCGGCGTACTGGCGGACCGTCTCCAGCAGCCGGTAGCGCATCGAGCCCGAACGCTCCTCGGCGATGACGAGCGACGCGTCCACCAGCCGGCCGAGCAGGTCGATCGCGGCCTGGTCATCGCCCGCGACGCAGACCGCCGCGGCGGCATCGAAGGTGAAGCCGCCGGCGAAGACGGACACGCCGCACAGAAGCTCCTGCTCCCGTTCGTGGAGGAGGTCGTAGCTCCAGTCCATCGCCTCCTTGAGCGTCCGGTGGCGGTCGGGTGCCAGCCGGCGCCACGAGACGAGGAACCGGAACCGGTCGTCGATCCGATCCGCGATCAGCGGGATCGAGAAGGCCTTCACCCGTGCCGCGGCGAGCTCGATCGCCAGCGGCAACCCATCGAGATCGCGGCAGATGGCCGCTGCCGCCGCCAGCGTCGGTGGGTCGATGCCGATCCCGGGTCGCGCGTCGTCGGCCCGTGCCAGGAACAGCCGGACCGCGTCAGATGCCTCGACCACCGACGGGTCGTCGTGCGCCGCCGGGGTCGCGAGGGGCGGCACCGCGATGTCGACCTCGCCGGCCACGCCGAGCGGCTCGCGGCTGGTGGCCAGGACGTGCAGCCGTGGCGCGACGCTCAACAGCCGCCGGACCAGGTCTGCGCAGGCGTCCCGCAGGTGCTCGCAGTTGTCGAGGACGAGCAACGCGGTCGAGTCGCGGAGCCGCGCCGCGAGCCGGTCGACGACGGGCACCTCCGACTGCTCGACCACGCCGACCGCGCCCGCGACCGAACGCCCGACCAGCGTCGGATCCCGCAGCGCCGACAGGTCGACGAACCACGCCCCGTCCCGCCATCGCTCGGCGCTGCGATGCGCCGCCTCGAGGGCCAGCCGGGTCTTGCCGACGCCGCCGATCCCGGTCAGGGTCACGAGGCGCGCCCGCTCGAGGTGGCCGTCGATCCCGGCCAGCTCCGCCTCGCGACCGACGAATGCGGTCATCGGGACCGGGAGGGCGTTGCGGTCGGACGGGGCTCGGACGGACGGCACCTCCTGGCGGACGATGGCCGCCTCCAGCGCCCGAAGCTCCTCGCCGGGCTCCAGGCCGAGGTCGTCGCGGAAGAGCGCCCAGGCCCGCTGATACGCGGCGAGCGCGTCGACCTGGCGATCGGTCCGATAGAGCGCGAGCATCAGGTGGTGCCAGAGGCGCTCGCGATAGGGATGCTCGGCGACGAGGCGCTGGAGCTCGTCGACAAGACCCGCGGCTTCTCCGAGCGCCAGCGCCGCCGCAAACCGATCCTCCTGCGCGGAGAGGCGAAGCTCCTCCAGGCGTTGGGCCGCGGCGCGCAGGTCGCCGTCGTTCGCCAGGCCCGTCAACGCGGGCCCGCGCCACAGATCGATCGCGGCCTGGAGCCGTCCGGCGGCGATCCGCATGTCGCCATCGGCCAGCGCCGCTCGACCGTCGTCCACGAGTCGCATGAACCTGTGGGCATCGACCGCGTCCCATGGCAGCTCGATCGCGTACCCGCCGGCCCGAGCGACGATCGAAGCATCCTCGCCAAGGGCCGTCCGCAGACGCGACACGTAGGAGCGGATCGTGGCCGCGGCGCCGTCCGGTGGCTCTCCGGCCCACAGCTCGTCGATCAGGCGGTCGGTGGAGATCACCGATCCGGACGCAAGCAGCAGGTGACTCAGGAGCGCCTGCTGGCGGCGACCGCCGAGCTCGATCCTGCGCCCGTCGCGACGTGCCTCGACCTCGCCCAGGAGGCGGATATCGATCACCGGCGTCATCCGGACGATCGGTCGAGCACGTCCATGCTGCGCACGTTGTCAGAATCAGCCCGACGCGTCCATCACCTCACAGCCGGACGCGGCGGTCGTCGCCGGCGGCGAGGCTAGCGCGCCGCGACCGGTGTCTCGCCTGCGACCAGCATCAACAGGTCGCCGAGACGCGTGATGTCCTCGACGGTCCGGTACAGGTTGTTGTTGAACGTGAAGCCGGTGAACCCGGCGTCGATGTACGGCCGGAGCATCTCGGCCGCCTGCTCGGGCGTGCCGACCTTGATGAGGGCCCGCCGTTCGGGCGGCATGCGCTCGAGGAGTGCCTGGCCGGCGGCTTCGGACTCGACGACCATCACGGGCGCCCCGATCGTCCGCTCGATGGTCGACGGATCGCGACCGATCTCCTCGCAATAGCGCTCGAGGACCTCGGTCTTGTGCTTGACACCATCGAGGCCGAGCGAGAACCAGTGGGTCATGTCGGCGTGCTTCGCGGCGATCCGCAGCGTGCGCTGCTCACCGGC
>DASYSM010000069.1:0-7179 GCA_036003325.1 Candidatus Limnocylindrales bacterium | reverse complement strand
TCGTTCCACACCGAACGATACCGGGCCTCCTCGCCAATCCGATCCTCACGCCCTCAACGACGCCGTGTCGATGTGAGCTGTGATGGATCAGCCGTCCGAGACGCGCCGGCGTCGGTGGTCAAGTGCCACGATCTTCCGGACCCGGACCACGGATCTCGCGGATGAACTCGTCCGTTCCGCCGGGCATCGGCCGCAGTGATGAGTGCCAAGGCGAGGACGACGTTGACGACGGCGACCGTCGGTCAGCCGTTGAAGACCCGCTGGACCTCCCGGAGGCCGGCCGCGAGGGCGTCGATGTCGTCGCGGGTCGAGTAGACGTTGAACGACGCGCGGGCCGTGGCGGCCAGATCGAGCCGCTCGTGGAGCGGCATCGTGCAGTGGTGGCCCGCCCGGACCGCGACGCCGAACCGGTCGAGTACCTGGGCGACGTCGTGCGGGTGGATGCCGGGCAGGTTGAACGGCACCACGCCACCGCGCAGCGCGGGATCCATCGGCCCGTACAGGGCGATGTCCGGGACCTCGCGCGGGAGCGTCTCGAGCGCGTAGGCGACGAGGTCACGCTCGTGCTCGCGGACCGCGTCCATGCCGATGGCCGTCAGGTAGTCCGCCGCGACGCCGAGCCCGATCGCGTCGCCGACGGCCGGCGTCCCCGCCTCGAACTTCCAGGGGATGTCGTTGAAGTCGCTCCGCCGGAGGTGGACCTCGCGGATCATCTCGCCGCCCGACAGGAACGGCGGCATCGCCTCGAGCAGCTCGCGCCGGGCCCACAGCGCGCCCGAGCCCATCGGGCCGAGCATCTTGTGACCGCTGAACGCGTAGAAGTCGGCGCCGAGCGCCTGGACGTCGACCGGCACGTGCGGGACGGCCTGGGCGCCGTCGACCAGCACCAGCGCGCCTGCGGCGTGGGCCATGTCGATCATGTCGCGGACCGGGTTGATGGTGCCGAGCGTGTTCGACACGTGGGTGAAGGCGACCAGCTTGGGCTTGAGCCGGAGGAGCACCTCGAAGACGTCGAGGCGGAGGATCCCGTCATCGGTGATCGGGATGAACTCGAGGTCGCCGTCGCGCTCCTGGACGAGGAGCTGCCACGGGACGAGGTTGGCGTGGTGCTCCATCTCGGTCAGCACGATCGCGTCGCCGCGGTCGATGTTGCGCCGGCCCCACGCGTAGGCGACGAGGTTGATCGCCTCGGTGGCGTTGCGGGTGAAGATGACCTCGTGGCTGTCGGGGGCGTTGATGAAGCGCGCCACCGTGACCCGCGCCGCCTCGTACGCCGCGGTCGCCTTCTCGCCGATGGTGTAGATGCCGCGGTGGACGTTGGCGTTGTAGTCGCGGTAGTAGGCGTCGAGCGCGTCGATGACGACCTGCGGCTTCTGGCTGGTCGACGCCGAGTCGAGGTAGACGAGCGGGTGGCCGTTGATCTGCTGGGCGAGGATCGGGAAGTCGGCGCGGATCGCCTCGGCGTCAAGCGCGGGCGTCGTCGTGGTCGGCTCGCTGGTGATGGTCATGGCCGTCGCCCGCTAGCGGGCGGCCTCCACGGCTTCGAGCTCCTCGCCGGCCGGCGCCTGCGGCACGAGCAGCGCCTCGTCGGGCAGCTCGGTCTCGTAGCCGTTCTCGCGAAGGACCGGTCCGTAGCCCTCGTCCTCGAGGCGAAGCGCGAGGTCCTTGCCGCCCGAGGTGATGATCCTGCCCTGGGCGAGCACGTGGACGAAGTCCGGGGTGATGTAGTTGAGCAGCCGCTGGTAGTGGGTGATCAGCAGAACGCCAAGGTCCGGGTTGAGCATCGCGTTGACGCCCTCGGCGACGATGCGCAGCGCGTCGATGTCGAGCCCGGAATCGGTCTCGTCGAGGATCGCCATCTCGGGCTCGAGGACGGCCATCTGGAGCATCTCGAGCCGCTTCTTCTCGCCGCCCGAGAAGCCGTCGTTGACGTAGCGGCTGGCAAAGCCCTCGTCCATCCGCAGCAGCGCCATCTTCTCGCGCATCTTGTTGCGGAAGTCGCGCATCGACACGCCGCCCTTGACCGAGTCGGTCGGATCGACGTCGGGGTTCTTGTCGATGCCCTGGAGCTTGGCGTTGAGCGCCGAGCGGATGAACGACGCGACGCTGAGGCCCGGGATGGCGGTCGGGTACTGGAAGGCAAGGAACAGGCCGAGCCGGGCACGCTTGTCGGGCGACAGTTTCAGGATGTCGCGACCCTTCCAGTGGACCTCGCCGCCCTTGACGACGTACGCCGGATGGCCCATCAGGGCGTAGGCGAGGGTCGTCTTGCCCGAGCCGTTGGGGCCCATGATCGCGTGGACCTCGCCCTTGCCGACGGTCAGGTCGATCCCCTGCAGGATCTCGTGGTCGGGCGCGGCGACGGGCGCGACCCGCAGGCCGCGGATGATGAGCTGCTGGTCGTCGGCGGTGTCGGTGGTCACGGGTCGGTCAGGCTCCCTGGAGTGGTGTCGGCTGGATGGGCGCGATCGCGGCGGTCGCGGTCGCCGGGTCGGTGCGAGGCGGGACGAGGTCGGCGAGGGTCATCGAATCGAGCGCACCGGTGACCGCGTCGCGGACGCGGACCCACAGGACGTTGACGGTGCAGCGGGCCGAGCGATCGCACAGGATCCCGTGCTCGGGGTCGTCGGTGGCGCACAGCATCGGGGCGATCGGGCCCTCGAGGGCGCGGAGGACGTCGGCCATCGAGATGGCCTCGGGCGCGCGGGTGAGCTCGTAGCCGCCGTGCGCGCCGCGGGTGCTCGACACGAGCCCGGCATCGCGCAGGCTCACGACGAGCTGCTCGAGATAGGCGCGCGGGAGGTCCTCCTCGGCGGCGATCTCGGCCAGCGAGGCCGGGCCCGTCCCGTAGTGCCGCCCGAGCTGGACCATCAGCCGGACGCCGTACTCGCCCTTCGTCGAGAAGGCGATGGCGCCGCTGCCGTGGTAGGCGAGGCGGTGGGTCGTGACGGGCGCGGGGGCCGTCGCAGGGGTGGTCAGCGTCGTGGCCTCGATATCCGAGTGATTTCGTCGGATATGAGTCTACGCGGCGCCGGGAGAGAGCGTCAATCCTGATGGGGCAGTCGAGAGAGCGAGCTCCACCGCCTCGTCAAGGTCCATCGCCCGACCAGCCTCTGACGCTCGTCGCCACGTCTCCGCGTCGCACGCCGCCCGGGCGCGCTCGATGTTCGGTCGGTGGGGATACACATCCATCGATGTCGCGGGTGCGATCAGCGCGTGGTGGCGCTCGCCGGCGGCTGCGAGTCGAGCCGCTCGTTCGGCATCTCCCCTGGCTGCGGCGATGCCGGCCAGGACGAGGAGCCCTTCGACCATCCCGAGCTTCATCCCGATCTCCCGGTACAGGCGCAGGCTCTCCCACGTGTGCTCCTCCGCATCGTCCCAGCGCCCCTCGAAGTAGGCGACCGAGCCGAGCCCGCCGCGTGCGTGGGAGATGTTCCGCTTGTCGCCGAGCGTGACCGCGATATCGGCGGCCTCTGCGTACAGCGCTTCGGCCCGGGTCGTGTCGCCATCCAGAAGCGCGAGCCAGCCCAGATTGACGAGCGACAGGGCGATCCGGGACATGTCGCCGATCCGTCGGCGCAGCTCGAGGCTCTCCTCGTAATAGCTTCGTGTCTGCTCGGCGTCCCCGACCAGAGAATGAGTTGCCACGCCGAGGTTGTTCAGTGCGATCGCGAGGATGAAGTCATCTCCGGCCTCGCGCGCGAGCGCCACTGCCTCCTCGCCGATGGCGAGGATCTCCCCGGCGGACGCGCCCCTCTCGAGCTCCGCGCGGACGCCACAGAGCTGGGCTGCTGCTGCCGCCGCCGTCGCAGGCGCCCCGATCGCCTTCGCGCAGGCAAGGCCCGCCTCGAGCAGGCCGATCGCCTCGTCGTCGTACTGCTCGGCGGCCAGGTAGCCCGCGCCGGCGAGCAACCGTGCCCGTATGTCCGATGGCTCATCCGGCCCTGCATCCAGCGCCCGTCGAAGCCAGCGACGCGCTTCCGTCACGTGGCCGTGGGTATACCAGAAGAGCCACAGGGCGGCCGCGAGCCTCATCGCTCTCTCCGCCTCATCGTGCTCGAAGAACCATTCGAGTCCGGCGCGGAGATTGTCGTGCTCTGCCTCGAGGCGGCCCAGCCAGGCCGACTGGTCGGCACCTTTCAGTCCGGGCTCGGCGGACTCGGCGTAGGCGAGGAAGAAGTCCGCATGGCGGCGGCCGATCTTGCTGGCGTCGGCTTCCGCGGCCAAGCGCTCCGCGGCCATCTCCGCGATCGTCTCCAGCATCCAGAACCGCCCCCCGGTCCTCCGGACGAGACTCTTGTCGACGAGCGATTGCAGCTCGTCGACGTCGGCGCCGACCACCTCCACGGCGGCGTCGAAAGTGGCACCGCCCGCGAAGACGGCAAGCCGCGCGAACAGCTGCCGCTCGCCCGGGCTCAGGAGGTCGCAGGACCAGTCGATCGTCGCCCGAAGGGTTCGTTGGCGTGGATCGGTGTCACGGCCGCCCTTGAAGAGGTCGAGCCGCCGTCCGAGGCGATCTCGGATCTCCTTCGGCGAGAGGACCGTCGTTCGTGCCGCAGCCAGCTCGACCGCCAGCGGCAGGTCGTCGAGGTGACGACACAGATCGGCGATGTCCTCGTCGAGGGGAAGCTGCGAGCGGGTGCAGAAGAGCTCCTCGGCCTCGGCGTGCGCGAGCGGCGGCACGGTGTACTCCACCTCGCCCTGGATCCGCAGGATCTCTCGGCTGGTGATGAGCAGGCGGACGTTGCGGCAGGCCGTGAGCAGCGCCGCGATGTCCGTGGCGGCGTCGATCACCTGCTCGAAGTTGTCGAGGACCAGAAGCGTTGCACGGCTGCCGATGTGGTCGATGAGCGGTTCTCTCGCCCCGAGCGTCTGAGCGATCGTCTCGGCCACGAGGACCGGGTCCCGGAGGCTCGCCAGGCCGATCCAGAAGACGCCGTCCGGGTAGTCGCCGACGACGTCGGTCGCGGCTTCGATCGCCAGGCGGGTCTTTCCGGAGCCGCCGGGTCCGGACAGGGTGATCAACCGCCCGCCTGGGTTGCGCAGGAGCGACGTGAGCTCGGCGAGCTCCCGACTGCGTCCGATGAATGTGGATGCGGGTATCGGCAGGTTCGTCTGGTTGAGCGTCCGGAGCGCGGGGAACTGCCGATCGCCCACCTGGAACAGACGGACCGGCTCGTCGAAGTCCTTGAGCCGATGATCGCCCAGGTCGTGGAGCGTGTTCGAGCCGACGAGCTCGCGCGTCGCCAGCGAGAGCAGGACCTGTCCGCCGTGGCCGGCACTCATGATCCGCGCCGCCTTGTGCACGTCCAGGCCGAAGTAGCGGGGCGGATCGAGGTGCGGCTCGCCCGTGTGGATCCCGACACGGATGCGGATGGGCGTCGCTTCCAGCCTGCCCATCGTCTCCTCGACCGCGGCCAGCGCGCCATCGGCGGAGACGAACGCATAGAAGAACGCGTCCCCGTCGGTGTCGACCTCGTATCCGTCGTGCCGAGCGAAGGAGGCCCGGACGATCCGTCGATGCTCGTTCAGTGCATCGAGATATGGCTCGGGACCCAGCTCGCGGAGCAGTCGTGTCGACCCCTCCACGTCGGTGAAGACCAGGGTGATCGTCCCCGACGGCTGTGCGACCATCGGCCAATCATCCGCCAGCCGTACCCGCCTGCCAAGAACGTGAACGGCGAGCGACCGGCGGCCACGGCCCGAGCTCCCGATGGCGCCGAACCGGGTCAGGGCCTCCCGGCGCCGGCGAGGCCGGTGAGGTGCTCCGCATCGTGGTCGGACGCGAGCCGGAGGAGCCCCGCGACATCGAGGCGACCGTACGTCGCGTGGGTCCCGAAGCGCTCCCAGCCGGCGTTGTCGAGTGCCCGGACGGTGGCCACCGTCTTCGCCCGGCGCCGGGCGAACACGGTCAGGACCTCGAGCAGCGACGCGTCATCGAAGCCGGCGGCGAGCCCGGGTTCGGTCCACGTCCAGTGCGGGTCGTCCTGCTTGGCGACCTGGGCCAGGCGCGCCCGATGGACCTCGTCCTCGACCGCGATGAGGTGGCGCACGGTCTCGATCGGACCCCATTCGCCGGCCGGGAACGGGCGCCACTCGGCGACGCGGGCCTTGGCTGCCGCCGCGAGCCGGGCGGGGAAGCCCGCGAACTCCTCGACCAGGGCCGTGCGCTCGTCGGTCACCGCTCGCCCAGCCTCTCGAGCATCGATTGGCGCCACGCCTCCGACGCCTCGACCGCGTTGAACGTGTACAGGTGGAGTCCGGTCACCCGAGCGACGGGGTCGCCGAACAGCGGCGCCAGGTCCTCGACGAAGCCGGTGGGCTTGTAGAAGCCGCCCGAACGGGCCATCCCGGTCACGAACCGGACGTTCTTGAGCAGGAACCGCTTGGCGTCCTTGACCCCGATCCGGGCCGCGATCGACAGCAGCTTCTGCGGGTCGGCGACGCCGGGGACGCCGACGACCACGCTCGGTTCGAACCCTTCGGCGCGGCGGTCGCGGACCCAGCCGGCGACGGCCTTCGGGTCGAAGTCCATCTGGGTCGTGACGTGGGCGACGTATGGCGCCTTGTCGATGAGCGCCTGCGCCAGCGCGGCATCGGGGATGTCGGGATGGCCCTGCGGGTAGGCCGGGCAACCGATGGTCGTGAACGGGTGGCCGATCGCGGTCATGGCTCGCAGCAGCGACAGGCCGTCGAGGTACTCACCGGGCTCGTCGGCGTCGCCGCCGACCACGAAGGCGTGGCTGAGGCCCGCCTCGCGGGCACGCCCGAGCAGCCCGGCCAGGACCGCGCGATCGGCGATCATCCGTGCGGACAGGTGCGGGATGGCCCGGAAACCGTCGGCCTGGAGGCGGGCCGCCCAGTCGAGCGTCGCGTCGATGCCCTTGGCGGGCGACGCGGTCACCGACACGCGGGCCCCGGGGGGCAGGTGCGGGATCTGGTCGGGCAGACTCTTGAGCGGGAGGAGCTCGAAGATCGGGTCGGCGAGGACCGACGCGACGGCCGCCCGGCCCGCGTCGTCCAGCCCGCGCCGGCGCGTCAGGAGCGAGGCCATCAGACCTCCGAGTCGGGCATCGACGCCTTGCGCCGGGCGATGAAGTCGAGCAGCGCCTCGTCGACCGCGGGGTCGATCGGCGGTGCCTCGTACTCGGCCAGCATCTTCTTCCAGATGCGGTTGGC
>DASYSM010000068.1:0-48402 GCA_036003325.1 Candidatus Limnocylindrales bacterium | reverse complement strand
CGACGCCCACCCCGACGCCGACGCCCACCCCGACCCCGGACTCGAGCGACGCGGAGGCCTCGCCCGGCTCCTGACCCGGTGGACCTACGACATTCGGCCGAGACGAGACGGACGGATGACGGTCGATCGAGCCCACTTCCGTCGATGGCGCAAGTCGTGCCATTCATCCACGCTTCGACTCTCGGTCGTCGGGGGACGACTGTTGACTGCTGGCGTGGCCGATGGTCGTCTGGGGGCGACCATCGGTCCGTAAGGGGGGCGCCGCCGGGGGGACAGGGCGCGGGCTCCGGGCCGATCGGTCCGGAGCCCAGCGCGCCCGGTCACCTGCCGACAGACTCTGTTCGTCGTTGACCCCTCGGTCTACGATTCCGTGTCAGCTCTCTGCGTGTGGCGGATGGGAGCCTCGCTCCCAATCGGCAGGAGGTGTGGCATGGACGATCCGATCACGGTCGCTGACCGCGCTGAGGACGAGATCGAGGCCCAGGAACCCGGCTCGACCGTGGCCCTCGGGCCGGAAGGCTGGGAGGCCTCGGCCTACATGGACCCGGACGACGACTGGAGCCTCCTGCCCGACGGCTCCTACCTCTCCAGAGACGGGACGCTGCGGACCTGGCCACTTGCCGCCCCGGAGCCGGGCTGACCAAAAGCCCGACGGTCATGAGGCCGATGGCCGCGCGGGAGCGCGCACGAACCGAGGCCGTGGTGACCCACGGTCACCGATCTTGACCGGAGGGGGCGAGCAAGAGGCCCGTACCGCCCCGATCGTGACCGACGGTCACCGATCCCGGCCCGTCGAAGCGTCCGACCGGTCAAACGCGCGCGCCTGGTGACCCGCGGTCACCAATATCGGCGCGACGGTGTCCCGACGGTATGCCAAGCCCCGAAATCGGTGACTGCCGGTCACCGCCAGGCGTCCGGCCGACCCACGTCCGCCCCTTGCGTCCCGAATCGGTGACCGCCGGTCACCACCGGGCGCCCGGCCGACCCGCCCGCGCCGCTTGCGCCCCGGATCGGTGACCGCCGGTCACCACCCGCGCGATCCGGATCGCGCACCGCCAGGTCGCGGGCCGCCGCACGCACCACCACCCCGGGGCCCCGCGCGGATCGCGTGACCGGGTAGGCTGTGACGATGACCGCGATCCCAGCAGCGTTCCGCGCCTTCGTCGCGGAGAAGGTCGACGACCGCGTGGAGCGTGGCGTCCAGGAGTTCCTGGAGCGTGACCTGCCGCCCGGCGAGGTCGAGATCCGGGTCGGCTGGTCGAGCGTCAACTACAAGGATGGGCTCGCCACACGCGCCGATGGCAAGGTCGCCCGGATCAGCCCCCTCATCCCCGGCATCGACCTGGCGGGCGAGGTCATCGCCAGCGACGACGCGGCGATCGCCGTGGGCTCGTCCGTCCTGGCCCACGGATATGAGCTCGGGGTGTCGCGCCACGGTGGCTTCAGCGAGTACGAACGGGTGCCCTCCGGCTGGGTGGTGCCGCTCGCTCCCGGCTTGTCGCCGCGTGACGCGATGTCGATCGGGACCGCCGGTTTCACTGCCGCGATGTCCGTCGCCGCCCTCGAGGAACGTGGGCTGGAGCCAGAGGACGGGCCGATCCTCGTCACCGGGGCCTCGGGCGGCGTCGGCGGGACGGCCCTCGCGATCCTGGCCGATCGCGGTTACGAGGTCTGGGCGGCGACCGGCAAGCCCGACGAGGAGGCACGCCTGCGTTCGATGGGCGCCGTCGGGATCCTCGGGCGCGACGAGGTGACCGGCGATGGGCGCCCGCTCGAATCGGAACGGTGGGCAGGCGCGGTCGATGCCGTCGGGGCCGCGACACTCCCGTACGTGCTGCGGACGTTGAAGACCGGTGCCGCCGTGGCCGCGTCCGGGAACGCCGGCGGCGCGAAGCTCGACACCACGGTCTTCCCGTTCATCCTCCGGGGCATCGCCCTGCTCGGGATGGATTCGGTCAACGTGCCGATCGCCCGCCGCCGCGATCTGTGGGACCGCCTGGCGACCGACCTGCGCCCGCGCGACGTCGGCGTGCACTGCACCGAGGTGACCCTCACCACGCTCGGCGAGGCCCTCGACGCGATCGTCTCAGGGGCCGCGCGCGGGCGCTGGATCGTCCGGATCGGGGAGTAGTCGGCGACGACCGGCCGCGGGCCAGCCGCCGCCGACTGACCAGCCCTAGCGCGCGATCCGTTGCCAGGCAGCCTCCCCGGTCGCCGACCACGGCGCGGCCTTGGTCGAGCCCGTGTCCGGGTCGATCAGCACCTGTTCCGTGAACGTGCCGTTGATATCCTCGGGGCTCATCAGGATCGACCTGTCGTCGGGCGCCCACGCGAGAACGGTGTCGCAGCAACCCGTCAATCCTCTTGCCGTCTCGATGCCGACTGACGTCGCGTCGGCTGGCACGACGGCCAACGTCATCTGTTGGTTCCTCGTTGAGTAGCCCCGAGTGACGACCAGCATGGTGCTGTCATTCGACCAGGCGGGGGCGTCCTGGAACGTCGCTCCCTGAGGCATCGGCAGCGTCACCGTCCGCGATCCGTCGAGAGCGCTCACCTGGACGCGGAAGGTGTTTCGCGAATCATCCTGCGTGGAAGCCGAATAAGCGGCTCGCGAACCATCCGGCGCGACCCTGACCCAGCCGATCCCCATCGTGGGCGAAGGCTGGACGATGGTTCGGACCTTGTCGCTGGCGACGTCGACGGCGAAGAGCCCGATCCCGGCTCCGTTCCCCGCGTCGCCCGCAAAGACGATCTCCTTGCCGGTCGGTGGCCGGTAGGCCGGCGAATCGACACTCATGCCGACGTCGAGGCGTCGGGCGCCGCTGCCATCGGTCTTCGCGATCCAGAGCTCCGAGCTCGCGTCAGACCCGACCATGAACAGGACCTCCGACCCGTCGGGCGAGAACGCGTAGCTCGCGAGCTTGTCCTGCGGTGTCGACGTGATGGCAACGAGGCCGGTGCCGTCGGCGTGAGCCACGTACAGCCGACCGTTGCCCTCCGGCCCGGCCACCTTGCGCTCGAAGACGACGCGCGTGCCGTCCAGCGACCACACCGGATGAGCATCGGTCTCGGGACCGGTGACGAGCGCGGTCGCGGCGCCCGTCACCGGGTCGGCGGTGTAGATGTCACCGCCCGCGACGTACGCGACGCGGCCGTTGTCGGCCGGTCCGAACGGAGCGGGCACCCGTTGCTGCGAGCCGGCGATGAGCACGGCTCCGACGACCAGGGCGATGAGCAGGAGGGCGGCCACGGCCACGATCCGCAACGGGAGCCGTGGGATCGTGGCCGTCCGCGAAGTGACGGCAGACATGGGAAGCCACCTTTCGGGGAAGGTCCAGGCGGGCCGCTGCCGAGTGCGGGCGGTCCGCTCGACGATGAGGTCTCGGTACCCGGGCGCGGGCGCCTGGGCGACCTGCGCGAGGAGGTCCGGCAGGTCCTGGTCGAAACGTCGTTCCGAGGTCATGCGAGATGTCCTCCGACGACTGAGGAACCGGTCGTGACGGGCTCTCGCAGGACGGCCACCTTCATCGCCACCAGCGCGTAGTGCAGGCGGGACTTGGCGGTGCCCAGCGGGATGCCGACGGCAGCCGCCACGTCGGGCAGCGGCATGCCGAGGAAGTAATGCAGGACCACGACCGCTCGATGCCCCGGGTCGAGGCGCGCCAGCGCCCCCTCGAGCATGTCGCGATCGGCGACCTCGCCGGCCATATCGGTCGCGGCCGGCATGTCGATGGGTGTCAGCTCGACCTCGATGACCCGACGGCGCCGTCGCCGGACCTGGTCGAGACAGGAATGGACGATCAGTCGGTGGAGCCAGGCATCGAACCGGTCCGGGTCGCGCAGGCCCGGGAGATCACGCCAGGCGCGGATGTAGGTGTCCTGGACCGCGTCGCGTGCGAGCTCGGGGTCCCGGACGATCAGGCGAGCGACCGAGTCCAGCCGCACGAGGGTCAGGTCGACGAGCGCGGTGAAGGCGTCATGATCGCCTTTCCGAGCCCGCTCGACGAGTCCTCGCTGGTCCACGTTCGCCTCGGCTGCCGGCGCGGCCACCGTGGTCGCGCTTCACAAGGGATGGCGCGGGTGAGAACCGAATCGTTCAGCGCACCTTGCGCCGGAGCGAGTGCATGCTAGGAAAGCTCCCCGCGGAGCTGGCTGAGGGCTCGCAGGAGCGGCTTCCGGACGTCCTCGGCCGGATAGGCCGGAAAAGGGGTCCGGGCGACGGCCTCGTCGAGTGTCAGGTCGCCGTCTCGGACCCGCCGCGCAAGGAACGCCAGCTCGGCGATGGCGGCCGCCTGGGCGTCGGCGAACTCGCGGCGGCCTGGATCGCCGTGACCCGGGACGACCACGCCGGTCGTGAGCTCGGCGACTCGCGCGGCCGTCTCGGGCCAGTCGAGCGGATAGGCGTCGCCGAAGGAGGGGACCGCGCCATTCTCGAGGAGGTCGCCGGCGAACAGCACCCCCGCGTCGCGAATCTCGATGACGATGTCGTGGTCCGTGTGGCCGCGCCCGAGGAAGCGGAGCACCACACGCCGTCCGCCGACCTCGACATGGGCGGTCTCGCTGAACGTCTTGTCCGGCGGATCGATGACGACCTCGGGAAGATCCGCGGAGATCTCCGGATTGTCGGCGGCGATCCGCGAACGACGCGCCTCGCCGGTCCGGGCCATGAACCCGACGCAGCCCTCATGGCCCCAGATGGGGGCCGGCCGGAAGACGTGATTCCCATAGGCGTGATCGAAATGGCCGTGGGTGTCGACGACGACCCTGACCGGCGACGGGGTGAGGCGGCGCAGGTCGGCGACGATCTCGCGCGCCTGGGCATGGGTCGAGCGGGTGTCGATGACGAGCGCGGCATCGTCCCCCAGGACGACCCCGATGTTCTGGTCGAAGAAGGCGTAGCGCCGAACGAACACGCGATCGCCGAGCTCGACCCAATCATCCACGGAGTCATGGTACCGAGCGACGCGACGACATTGGAGGGTTGACATGCGACTTAGTACTCACTAAGTTACGCCCATGAACACCGCGACCACGACCCGCCTGACCGCCGACGAACGCCGCGAGGCGATCATCGCCGCCGCCCTGCATCAGTTCGCCGAGGGCGGCTATGCGGGCACATCGACCGAATCGATCGCACGCGCGGTCGGCGTCTCGCAGCCATACCTGTTCCAGCTGTTCGGCACGAAGCGGGAGCTGTTCCTCGCTGTCGTCCGACACGGTTTCCAGCGGACGCGACGGGTCTTCGAGGCGGCATCGCGACGCGGGCCGGACGACGATCAGTTCTGCTCGGTCCTCGACCTGATGGGCACCGCGTACTGCCGGCTGCTGGCCGATCGCGACCTCCTGCGCGTCCAGCTCCAGGCGTACGCCGCCTGCTCTGATGACGATGTCCGGCAGGTCGTGCGTGAGGAGTTCGCGGCGCTGCATGCCGAGGTGAAGCGCGACAGCGGAGCCTCGAACGACGCGATCCATCGGTTCTTCGCGGAGGGGATGCTCCTCAACGTTGCCGCTGCGCTCGAGCTGGCCGGCACGCCCGAGGAATGGTCCCTGAGCACGCTGCTCGAAGCCAAGCCGATCCTCGATGCCGGGAGCGCCTCCTGAGCAACCTCCGCATCGTCCCCCCTTTTTTCGTCCGTCAACTTAGTGAGCGATCAGTCAGAGGAGTGCACCTGCCGTGACCAGAACCCTGTCCAAGCCCGCCTGGGCCTTCATCATCAGCTCACTCGCGTTGTTCATGGTCGCCCTCGACAACCTCGTCGTGACGACCGCCCTCCCGGTCATCAAGCACGACCTCGGCGCGTCCCTGGAAGACCTCCAGTGGATGGTCAACGCCTACACACTGACGTTCGCTGTGCTGCTCATCACCGGCGCTGCGCTCGGCGACCGGTTCGGCCGCAAGCGCGTGTTCATCATCGGCATGGGCATCTTCATCGGTGGCTCGGCGCTGGCCGCTCTCTCGCCCTCGACGAACGTGCTGATCCTGGCCCGCGCGATCCAGGGTGTCGGGGGCGCGATCGTGACGCCGCTGACGCTGACCATCCTGTCAGCGGCCGTCCCGCCGGAGCGACGCGCCGTGGCGCTCGGTGCCTGGGGTGGCATCGCCGGCCTGGCGATCGCCATCGGCCCGCTGGTCGGCGGTGCGATCGCCGAGGGTCTCGACTGGCACTGGATCTTCTGGCTCAACGTGCCGATCGGGTTGGTCGTCATCCCGCTGGCCGCGGCTCGTCTCAGCGAGACCTATGGCCCCGAGAGCAAGCTGGACGTTCCGGGACTGGGCCTGATCAGCGCCGGACTCCTCGCCCTGGTGTGGGGCGTCATCAACGGGAACGATCACGGCTGGACGAGCCCGTCGATCGTCGGCGCGATCGTCGCCGGGTTCGCCCTGCTGGCCGGCTTCGTGGCCTGGGAATCGCGCCAGTCCCAGCCCATGCTGCCGCTCAGCTTCTTCCGGAGCCGGGCGTTCAGTGCCGCGAACCTCGTGTCGCTGCTGATGTACTTCGGGATGTTCGGCTCGGTCTTCCTGCTCGCCCAGTTCTTCCAGGTCGTCCAGGGCTATAGCCCGTTCCAGGCCGGCCTGCGAACGCTGCCGTGGACGGGGATGCCGATCATCGTGGCACCGATCGCGGGCGTCCTGGCCGATCGCATCGGCGGGCGGCCGATCCTGGCAACGGGGATGGCGCTGCAGGCCGTCGCGCTCGGATGGCTCGCCATGGTGGTCACGCCGACCGTCCCGTACGAGAACATGGTCGTCCCGTTCATCCTCGCGGGCGTCGGCATGGGACTCTTCTTCGCACCGATCGCCAACGTGGTGCTGTCCGCGGTCCGCCCGGAGCAGGAGGGCAAGGCGTCCGGCGCGACCAATACGATCCGCGAGGTCGGTGGCGTGTTCGGCGTCGCGGTCCTTGCCGCGGTGTTCACGGCCAACGGGAGCTACAACGACCCGACCGCCTACGTGGCCGGACTCCAGCCGGCCATCGCGCTCGGCGCGATCGTCGTCGGGCTCGGGGCCGTCGCCGCACTGTTCATCCCGGCACGCGCCGGGGCACGGAACACGGCCCGGCGTCCGGACGGGGAGCTGTTCCCCGAGCTGGCGCCCGAACCCGCGTTCGCGTACGCCGAGATCGATCGATAGCGACGCACGGGCGCATCGGCCGCACTGAGACGGGCCCGGGCCTCGCCGCCCGGGCCCGTTCGCGTACGCTTCCGGCGTGCCGTCGATCGTCAGCCATGTCCGGGCCGTCGACGGCACGGACCTGCTCGTCCGTCACTGGCCTGCAGATGAGGCCGAGGCGGGCGGCGCGTGGGCCGGCCCACCGTGGGCTTCGGTCCTGCTGGTCCATGGCCTCGGCGAGCACTCCGGGCGCTACGAGCGCGTCGGCGACCAGCTGACCGCCGCCGGCCTGGACGTGACGGCATACGACCACCGCGGGATGGGTGGTTCGGGTGGTCGCCGGGGCGATGTCGAGAGCTGGTCCCGATACCATGACGACCTCGAGGCGCGGCTGGTGGACGTCCGCTCCGGCGCCCGGAACCGGCCGGTCGTCCTGTACGGGCACTCACTCGGCGGACTGATCGCGGCCGGCTACCTCGTGGACGACCGCCCGAAGCCCGATCTCGCGGTCCTCTCGTCGCCCGCGCTCGACTCGGGTCTGCCGGGCTGGAAGAAGAGGCTGGCGCCGATGCTGGCGCGGGTCGGCCCGACCATCGAGATCGCCAACGGCATCGACGGCACGTGGCTGTCTCGCGACCCGTCGGTGGCGGCCCGAACCGCCGACGACCCCCTGTGCGTCAAGGTCAGCACAGCCCGGTTCGGGGCGCTCGGGCTGGTCGAGCAGGCACGCGTCCGGGCGGCGGCGCCGAACGGCTTCGGGGTCCCGACCCTGGTCCTCCATGGTGAGGCGGACCGGCTGGTCCCGGCAGGTGCCTCAGCGATCCTCGCCGACGCTCCGCTCGTCGAGCGCCGGA
This sequence comes from Candidatus Limnocylindrales bacterium, assembly GCA_036003325.1. Taxonomy (GTDB): domain Bacteria; phylum Chloroflexota; class Limnocylindria; order Limnocylindrales; family CSP1-4; genus SPCO01. The sequence continues at coordinate 40,437 of DASYSM010000068.1, read as the reverse complement.
CCTATCCCGACCTCCGACACGAGCTCCACAACGAGCCGGAGGGACCGGCCATCGTGGACGAGATCATCGCCTGGCTGCGGGAACGTGCGGCCGGCGCGCCCAGCGGGCACGCCGGCCGACGCGTGTGAGATCGACCAGCCTCAGACGCCAAGCGGCTGGGCGGCCGGCGGGGTCACGACCGGGGTCGCGCCGTGCTGGCGGAAGGTCCGCCAGGCAAGGAACAGGACCGCTCCGAAGCCGAACAGGCTGGCGATCGGGATGACGAACGGGATGAGCCCGGCGACCTGCAGGACGAGCAGTCCCAGGACTGACGCCAGGTACGGCCGTTCCGGTCGTCGCGTGTCGCCCCGATAGAGCAGCCATTCACCGACCCAGATGGCGGCCACCAGGTAGCCGGCCATCGCCGCCGCAGGCCAGACCATCAGAAGGATCGCGAGGCCGAGCGGCGCCCCGATGATCGTCACCATCGACAGGACCGCGACCAGGGGGATGACGACGAGGCCGGCCAGGCCGAACACGAACGTCTCCGCCGGCTGGTGAGTGATGAGTTCCTCGGCGCTTCGCACCTGTCGCGCCGCGAGCGCTGCGAGGGCGAGCCCCGCAACGACCGTCACGAGGGCGAAGCCGAGGATGAACAGCATGATCAGCGGGAGCACGGCAGCCCCGAACGCGACAAGGTCGGCGTCCGCCGCTCGGACGGTGCCGCTGACGACGGCCGTCGGATCCTGGGTGACGGTCGCATCGATCGTCCGGACGTCGCCCGAGATGGTCGTGCCCGCGCCGATGGTGACGGTGCCGCTGGTGACGAAGACGTTCTCCAGCGTGGCGCCGTCGAGGATCGCCGAGCCGCTGAAGACGACGACGTTCTTGACCTCGCCACTGATCGTGGCGCGTCCGTTGGTCACGATGACCGCGTCTGCCTGCTCACCGGCCGGCACCGTGATGTCGCCGTTGAAGGCCATCAGCACTTCACCGCCCGCGTTGGTCGGAGCGGCGGCAAGGACGGCTGGTGCGGCGAGGCCCATCAGGATCGCGACCGTGGCGATGACGAGGAAGAGTCGTTTCATGGGGGCCACCTCCGGAGATGCGGACAGATTCCAACGAGTCGATGGTGGTCCCGGCAGACCCCGCCGTCACCGGCCGAAAGGCCCGTTTCCAGGTGACATGCGCACGGGTGTACCATCCTGCGACAACCGAATACCGCCTCCGGGGAGCGCAACTGCGCTGAGAGTGTGGCCGTCGCCACAGACCCGCGGAACCTGATCCGGCTAGTACCGGCGAAGGAAGCAGGCCCTCGACTCGTCTGACGCCGCCCCGGGACCGATGGCGGCGTCTTTCCATGTACGAGATCGAGATCGGAGCAGCTTCGTTGAACACCGTTTCGCGCGGCCCATGGCCACGACTCCTGGTCGTCGCATCGACGCTCGCGCTCGCTCTGGCCGCGTGCGGGCCCGGCGCGACACCGTCTCCGAGCACGCCCTCGGCGTCGCCGTCCGCCACCGCGGCCATCCCCGCGGCAAGCTCGGCCGCTCCGGCCTCCCCGACCGCCTCGGCCAGCCCGACCGCCCTCGGGACCGTCCGGTTCGCGCTGGACTGGACCCCGAACACGGACCATACGGGGATCTACGTGGCCCAGGCCAAGGGCTGGTACAGCGACGCGGGCGTCGACGTCCGGATCCTTCCGTATGGCACCACGACGCCCGAGGCGCTGATGACCGCCGGCCAGGCCGACTGCGGCATCAGCTTCCAGGACTCGCTGACATTCGCGGTCGCGGCCGGCGCGCCGATCGTGTCGGTGATGGCGGTGCTCCAACACACCGCCCAGCAGATCGCGGTCCTCGACTCATCCGACATCGAGCGCCCGCGCGACCTCGACGGCAAGACCTACGCCGGGTTCGGGTATCCCAACGAGGAGCCGACCCTGAAGTCGGTGATCGAGGCCGATGGCGGGACCGGCACGTTCAAGACGGTCACGCTCGATACCGCCGCCTACGAGGCGCTCTACGCCAAGCGCGCCGACTTCGTCATCACCTTCGCGGCCTGGGAGGGGATCGAGGCGGCGCAACGCGGCATCAAGCTCCGAACGTTCGATTTCGGGGACTACGGCTTCCCCGACTTCTACCAGGTCGTGATCGCCTGCGACAGCCGCTGGCTGGCAGCCAAACCCGATCTGGCGCGGGCCTTCGTCGCGGCGACCGTCCGCGGCTTCGAACTGGGCGCCGACGACCCCGACGCCGCGGCTGCCATCCTCGTCGCGCAGAACCCCGGGGTCTTCGACGGCAACCCGGATCTGCCCAGGGCGAGTCAGGAGTTCCTCGCGTCGGGCGGGTTCCTGCGCGACACGCAGGGCGTCGTCGGGCGGCAGACCTTGGCCGAATGGCAGGGCTACTCGGGCTTCCTGTACCAGAACAAGCTGCTGGCCGGGGCCGACGGCAAGCCGCTCACGGCGCCGCCCGATTACGCGGCGCTGTTCACGAACGACTACCTGCCGTGACCGACGGCCGGCAGCGGCTGGCTCGCTGGGGACCGCCGCTGGCGCTCATCGCGTTGCTCGTGCTGGCCTGGGAGGCGTATGTCCGTCTGGCCGACCTCGATCCGATCACCCTCCCATCGCCGTCGCGCGTGCTCGTTGCCCTGTGGGACTCGCGCGAGGCGGCCTTCGCCAACCTCGTGCCGACCCTGCTCGAGGCTCTCGTCGGTTGCGCGTTGTCAGTCGTGCTCGCGACGGCGACCGCCATCGCGCTCGATCGCTGGACGCCGGTGCGCCGCGCGGTCGAGCCCCTGCTGGTCACCAGCCAGACGATCCCGATCGTCGCGATCGCGCCGCTGTTCGTCATCTGGTTCGGGTTCGGGCTGCTGCCCAAGGTCCTGATCGTCGTGCTGGTGACGTTCTTCCCGGTCACCGTCGCGCTGCTTGACGGCTTCGGCCGTGTCGACGTTGACGCCACGCTGCTGATGCGCTCGCTCGGGGCGACCCAGCGTCAGACGTTCTGGGCTCTCCGCTGGCCATCGGCCCTGCCGTCGCTGTTCACCGGTCTTCGGATCAGCGTGGTCTACGCGGTCATCGGAGCGATCTTCGGTGAGTACGTCGGAGCGACCGACGGTCTCGGGATCTGGATGAAGCTGTCCCAGACCAGCTTCCGGACCGACCTGGTCTTCGCCGCCATCCTGCTGACCGCGATCGTGTCGGTGGCTTTGTATGTCGCCGTCGGCGTCGTCGAGCGGATCGTGGTGCCGTGGTCGCCCGCGACCCGGCGGGGGAGTCCCGGACTTCCCGCCTGATCGGGCGTCACCCGCCAGTGCCGGGCAGGGGCGCTCCCGGGGTCGGCCCTGGTATCCACGGTGGCCCGGTCGTATCGTGGCGGCCGCGCAGTCAAGCGGGAGTGCCGATGCATTGGGATGAGTTCACCGCCCGACAGCCCCGCCTCGCTGGTGTCTGCCACCAGGCGCTCGGAGGGCCGGGCGTGGTCCTGGTCGGCACGGTCCGCCGCGATGGCGCGCCCCGGATCAGCCCTGTCGAGCCGCTCTTCTGGGAGCGTGATCTGTGGCTGTCGATGCTCTGGGGATCGCAGAAGGCGGGCGACCTCGCCCGCGACCCGCGCATCCTCGTGCACAGCATCGTGACCAGCCGGAACGGCGAAGACGGCGAATGCAAGGTCCGTGGCCGCGCCATCCCGGTCGGCGATCCCGAGGTCCAGACCCGCTATGCGTCCGTCGTCCGTGATCGACTCGGCTGGGACCCGGTGCCCGGGCGGTTCCACCTGTTCTGGATCGACCTGGACGATGTCACCGTCATCCGCTACGACGATGCGACCGGGGATCAGTTCCTCGCCCGGTGGCCGGCGGGCATCGAGTCCGTGCGCCGCGGGACATCCGCGACCACGGTCGGCCCGCCCGAACCGTTCAGCGACCTGTTGGCGGACACGGGCGGCGGCTGACCCACGGGGCGGGACGCGGACACGCATCGCGGTACGATGCCCAGCACGAAGAGATCAGCCGACACCAGCCACCCAGGAGGCCCCCGATGACCGACGTCCTCGAGCGTGTCAAGACGTATCAGCAATACATCGGGGGCGAGTGGGTCGACTCCGCATCGGGCGCGACGCTCGACGTCGAGAACCCCGCCGACGGCAAGGTCATCGCCAAGGTCCCGGCATCGAGTGCCGAGGACGTGGACCGCGCCGTCAACGCCGCGGCGACCGCCTTCGAGACGTGGCAGCACACCACGCCGGCCGAGCGCAGCACGATGCTGCTCAAGCTCGCCGATGCCATCGAGGCGCGTGGCGACGAGATCGGCCGGCTGGAGTCGAAGAACGCCGGCAAGCCGGTCGGCGCCGCCATCGAGGAGGTCCCGGTCGTCGCCGACAATCTCCGCTTCTTCGCCGGCGCTGCCAGGGTCATGGAGGGCAAGGCGGCGAACGAGTACATGGCCGGCCACACCTCGCTCATCCGCCGCGAGCCGGTCGGAGTGGTGGCATCGATCGCGCCGTGGAACTACCCGATCATGATGGCCGGCTGGAAGATCGGGCCGGCGCTGGCCGCCGGCAACGCGGTCGTCCTCAAGCCGTCCGCGCGGACCCCGTTGACCGCGCTGGTGCTGGCTGAGATCGCCGCCGACATCCTGCCCCCCGGGGTCCTCAACGTCATCACCGGGACCGGCGCGACGATCGGCGATCCGCTCGTCGCTCATCCCAAGGTCGGGATGATCTCGGTCACCGGGGACACGGACACCGGCAAGCACATCGCCCGGACCGCGGCGGAGAAGGTCAAGCGGCTCCACCTCGAGCTCGGCGGCAAGGCGCCGGTCATCGTCTTCGACGACGCCGACATGGAGGCGGTCATCGAGGCCATCAAGCTGTTCGGCTACTGGAACGCGGGGCAGGACTGCACGGCGGCCTGCCGCGTCATCGCCGGCCCGAAGATCTACGACAAGTTCGTGGGCGACCTGGCCGACGCGGTGAAGACCATCAAGTGGGGAGACCCGGCCGAGGGCGACGACATCGAGATGGGCTCGCTCATCGCCACCGTCCAGGCCGACAAGGTGGAAGGCATGGTCGAGCGGGCGAAGTCCGGTGCCGAGATCGTCACCGGTGGCCATCGCCCGGACCGCCCTGGCGCCTACTTCGAGCCGACCGTGGTGGCCGGCCCCGACCAGCGCAGCGAGATCGTCCAGGACGAGGTCTTCGGCCCGGTCGTCAGCGTCCAGCGATTCAGCGACGAGGACCAGGCCATCGCCTGGGCGAACGACGTGCGGTTCGGGCTGGCCGCATCGGTCTGGACCGGTGACACCGGCAGGGCGATGCGGGTCGCCAAGGCCATCCAGTTCGGGACGGTCTGGATCAATGACCACTTCATGCTGGTATCGGAGATGCCGCACGGCGGGTTCAAGGAATCCGGCTACGGCAAGGACCAGAGCATGTACGCGATCGAGGACTACACGGTCGTCAAGCACGTGATGCTCAAGATCTGAGGGCGGACCTCAGCTCGCCGACCCGTTCGATCGTTTCGAGGTCGAACGGGTCGCGGAAGGTGAACATGACCTCGCCGATCCCGAGCCGCGCGTAGCCCTCGAGGAAGTCGGCGACGTCGGCGATCGGTCCGCCGACGTCGAGGTCGCGCGCCGAGCCGTCGGACGCACGTTGGTGCTCGATGCCGTGGCGGGCTGCGATCTCGGACCACGCGGCGCGCGCGGCCGCAGGCGTGTCGCGGATGACGGCGTCCACGGTCACGGTCCGCTCGATCGCCTCGAACGGTCGGCCCGCCTCGCCGCATCGTTCGCGCAGGACCTCGCTGGTCGCCGCGATGCGCTCGGGCGGTCCGTAGCCATTCCACAGGTCGGCGTAGCGAGCGGTCGTGCGGAGCGTCTTGGTCGGCCCCGAGCCGCCGATCAGGATCGGCAGCCGGGGCTGGACCGGGCGCGGCTCGCACAGGGCGTCGTGCATCGCATAGAAGCGACCGTCGTGGTCGATCCGTTCGCCATCGAGCAGCCGGCGGATGAGCTCGACCGCCTCATCGAGGCGATCCAGCCGCTCCCCGAAGCCGGAGCCGAAGTCGATGCCGAAGGCGTCGTGCTCGCGCTCGAACCAGCCGCCGCCGATCCCGAGGACGAACCGGCCGGCGGTCAGGTGATCGGCGGTCGTGGCCAGCTTCGCGGTCAGACCCGGCGCACGGAAGGTGTTGGCCGCGACCAACAGGCCAAGCCGCGCCCGATGCGTCACTGACGCCAGGGCCGCGACGGTCGCCCAGCCTTCGAGCTTGGCGTCGGTCCAGTCACCTTCGTCGGCAAGGAGGTGATCGTCGATCCAGAGCGAATCCCAGCCGGCGCGCTCGGCGGCCTGGCAGGCGCCGCGCAGGCTCGGCCAACTCGTGCGGTTGACCCAGAAGGCCGCTCCGAGACGCACGCTTTCCTCCAGGTCCGGCCGGCGACGGCCACCAACATAACGTGCCGGGCAGGGCGGGCGCTGGTCGTGTAAGGTATCGAGACTCGATCATCTTTGGTCAGATTTAGGTAGATTTTGACCCCCTCCTCGCGCCCACCTGCCGATCCCGGATGGCTCAGCCTCGGCCAGGCCAGCCGGCTGCTGGGCGTTTCCCAGGGGACCCTGCGGCGATGGGCCGACGACGGGCGGCTCCGTGTCTTCACGACCCCTGGCGGCCATCGGCGCTTCTCACGCGAGGCGATCGAGCGCCTTCTGCCCGCCGAGCGTGACCAGCGACCGCATCTCGGCCTGAGCGGGCTGACGCCGGCGCGGCTGGCCAGTGCCTATCGACGATCTTCCTCCGCTCCGGCCGAAGGCTCCTGGGGCGCCGTGCTGACCGAGACCGATCGAGTCGCGTTCCGCGAGCTTGGCCGGCGGCTGGCACACGCCCTCGTCGAGCATCTCGATGCCGTCGAGCCTGCGACGCGAACGCAGCACCTGGCCGAGGCGACGTCGCTATCGGCCGAGTACGGACGTCTCGGCGCGTCCGCAGGCCTGTCCATGGGCGAGGTCGTCGAGGGGTTCCTGGCCTTCCGCCGACCGTTCCTCGCCGAGGCGGTCGTCGTTGCCCGGCGGCGCGGGTTCGACATCGACGAGGTGACCGGTCTGTTCGACGACGCGGAGCAGGCGCTCGATCACCTCCTGGTGGCCACGATGTCGGGCCACGGTCTCGCTCGCAGCCCGCGCCGCCGCGTTCGCATCCCGGGCAGTGGGGGCCTGCAGGCGTGAGCGACGTCGCGGCCGACATCCGGGCGGTGGCCGCCACGGCTCCCGACGTCCCGCATGCGGCGCGGCAGCTGCTCGAGGCCGCGATCCTCCCTGCCGCGAAGCGTCACGGCGGTGCGGTGATCCGAACCTGCCATCGGGTCGAGTGGTATCGGGAGGGCCCCGAGGACCCGCGTGACCTGCTGGTCGGTCACGGCGCGGTCATCCCGGACGGGACGACGATCGCATCGGGCCTCGACGCCGTCGGACGGCTCGTCACGGTCAGCCTGGGGCTCGATTCGGTCGTGCTCGGCGAGGATCAGATCCTCCACCAGGTCCGGCAGGCCGTCATCGACGCGCGGGCGGCCGGCCCGTTCGGTGGCGAGCTGGCCTTCGCGTTCGACGCGGCGCTCCACGCCGGCCGGCTCGGGCGGACGTGGCGCTCGGTCCGGTCGCAGTCGATCGCGGACGTGGCCATCGCCCGCGCTGTCTCCATGGCCGGCCCTGCCCGGGACCGACGCGTGCTGGTGGTCGGGACCGGCGAGATGGGTCGGCTGGCTGTGCGTGCCGCGCAAGCGGCCGGTGCCGACGTCGCGCTCGCATCCCGCAACGGCGCACGCTCGCGCGAGGCGGCGGCCACGCTCGGCGTCGCGCCGTGGCCGACCGACCCGGGACTCCTCCTGGCGGATGTCGCCATCGTGCTGATCGCCCTGGGCGGCACGTGGGACCTGCGGCCCGAGTCCGTCCGGGCACTCACGGCCGGTCCGGTCGTGGTCGACCTGTCGATGCCGGCGGCCCTGTCTGCCGATGTGGTCGCGGCGCTCGGCCGCCGGTCCATCGGGATCGATGACCTGGCGGTCGCCGAGGTGGATACGGCGTCGTCACCGGTCCGGGCCGGCGAGGACGCCCGCTACCGCGATCGACTCGTCGGCCTGCGCGACCGCACCATCGAGACCTTCCGCGTCCGAGCCGAGGCACGTCGGGCGGCAGGCGCGGCCCGAGCCCTGGCCGCGACCGTCGAGCGCGAGCGCCATGCGGCGTTGGCCGCGCTGTTTCGCGGCCGCCCGGATCTGGCGCCACGAGACCAGGCCGCCATCGAGGCGATGACGGTCCGGCTGACGGATCGCCTGTTCGGCTCCGCCCTCGAGCGGCTGGCCGCCGACGGTGATGGGCCGGACGGGCGCGCCGTCCGCCAGGTGTTCGACCTGTGACGACGCGGACCCCGCTGCGGATCGGTTCACGGGCGAGCGCCCTGGCGCTCGTCCAGGCGCGGATCCTCCACGACACGCTCGCCGGCCTGGGCGTGGCCTCCGAGATCGTCACGATCACCACCGACGGGGACATCCGTGCGGCAGACACCGCCTGGGGCGAGGGCGCGTTCGTCACCGCCATCGAGGGCGCCCTCGTGGGTCGCCGGATCGACATCGCGATCCACAGTGCGAAGGACGTGCCGACCGACACGGACCCGCGCCTGGCGATCGCCGCGTACCTGCCGCGTGAGGAGCCGCGTGACGCGCTGGTCCTGGCTGCCCGGTCGCGGTCCGCGGGCACGGGCACGGACGCGGGCACGGGCGCGGGTCTGGATCGGCTCGCGGTCGGCGCGCGCGTGGGTACCGACAGTCCCCGCCGGAGCGCGTTCCTTCTCGCCCGCCGTCCGGACCTGAGGGTCCATCCGATCCATGGCAACGTGGACACCCGGCTGCGCCGGCTCGACGAGGGCGAGACGGACGCGCTGGTGCTGGCCGCGGCGGGCCTGAACCGACTCGGCTTGCCGGACCGGATCGATGCCCTCCTCGACTCGGCGATCGTCCCGCCGGCACCCGGCCAGGGTGCGCTCGCGGTCCAGGTGCGGACCGACGACGCGCCGGTCCGCGATCTGGTGGCCCGGCTTGACGACCGACCGACGCGCCTCGCGGTCGAGCTGGAGCGCGCGATCCTGGCCGAGTCGGGCGGCGGATGTCGGGCGCCGCTCGGTGCGAGCGCGACCATCGACGGGGCGTTCCTGACGGTGACCGCGGGTTACGCCCGGGCCGGCGGCGACCTCGTCGTCACCGCGGTCCGACGCGTACCGGTCGCGTCCGGGCGTTCGTCCGCGGCATCGGTCGTGAACGAGCTGGCCGGGCAGGCGACGATCGCGGCGCGAGCCGAGGGTGCGCCTCCGATCCTCGTCACGCGGGCCATCGATCGATCCGCCGCAACGTCGCTCGCTCTGGTCGATCGCCGGCTGGCGCCGTGGCTCGTGCCGTGCATCGCGATCGAACCAGCGCCGAGCGACGAGCTCGACGTTGAGCTGCGCGGGCTCGAGGCCGGCGATACGACCGAATGGGTCGTGCTCACGAGCGTGAACGCCGTCGATGCCCTGCGCGAGGCAGCCGATCGACTGGGCGTCGATCTCGTCGCGACCGGCGCGGCGGGCGTCCGCTGGGCCGCCATCGGCCGCGGCACGTCGAACGCCCTCCGCGACGTCGGGATCGAGGTCGACTTCCGACCGCGGCACGCCAGCGGCGCAGCGCTCGGGGCGACCCTGCCGGTCGAACCGGGGACGCGCATCCTGGTGCCGCGCGGCGATCTCGCCGACGACATCCTGCCCGCCTCGCTGCGGACGCGCGGCGCCGTCGTCCGCTCGATCGTCACCTACCGGACCGTCGAGGCACCGGCCGGATCGATCCCGCTCCTCGAGGCGGCCCTCGCCGCGATGCCGGCCGCCGTCGTCGCGACCAGCGGTTCGACGATCCGGGGTCTTGCGACCCTCGCCGAACAGATCGGTGCGAACGAGCTGGTCCGGACCATCCCCGTCATCCCGATCGGACCGGCCACAGCCGCCGAGTCGATCCGGCTCGGTTTCACCGTGGTCGGCGAGCCGGCGACCCAGGATCCGGCCGGCATCGCGGACGCCGTCGCGACGGCCGTCCTGGCCGGGGTCGCAGCGTGATGGATCTGACGATCGACACGGGCCGTTCGTCCCCGCCGACCATCCGGCCGCGCCGGCTGCGGCGTTCCCCGGCGCTTCGTGCCCTCGTCCGCGAGACCCGGCTCGACCCATCGATGCTGGTCGCGCCGCTGTTCGTCCGCCCTGGTCACGGGATCCGCGAGGCCGTTGCCTCGATGCCGGGCGTCGCGCGGCTGTCGGTCGACGAGGCCGTTCGCGAGGCCGAGCGGCTGGCCGGCCTGGGTGTCGGTGGGGTGCTGCTGTTCGGGCTGCCGGCCTGGAAGGACGCCGACGGCAGCGGCGCCTGGAGCGAGCAGGGCGTCGTCCAGGACGCGTTCACGGCGATCCGTGGGCGCGATCTGCCGCTCGCGCTGATCGCGGACACCTGCCTGTGCGAATACACGGACCATGGCCACTGCGGACCGCTGCGGGCGGATGGCTCGGTCGACAACGACGAGGCGCTCGTGCGACTGGCGAGGACGGCCGTCAGCCAGGCACGCGCGGGCGCCGATATCGTCGCTCCCAGCGCGATGATGGACGGCCAGGTGGCGGCCATCCGGGCTGCCCTTGACGCGGCCGGCCTGGTGGACACGGCGATCATGGCTTACGCGGCGAAGACCGCCTCGGCGTTCTACGGTCCATTCCGCGAGGCGGCCGACAGCGCGCCTTCGACCGGCGACCGTCGCGGTTACCAGATGGACCCTGCGAACGCTCGGGAGGCTCTTCGCGAGATGCGGCTCGACGTCGCCGAGGGAGCGGACATCCTCCTCGTCAAGCCCGGTCTGCCGTGTCTCGACTTCGTCGCTGCGGCGCGCGCCTCGTTCGACCTTCCCGTCGCGGCCTACCAGGTCAGCGGCGAGTTCGCGATGATCGCGGCCGCGGCCGAGCGCGGCTGGATCGACGGCCGCCGGGTCATGACCGAGGCGGTCACGTCCATGGTCCGGGCGGGGGCCGACATCGTCATCACCTACGCCGCCGCAGACGTGGCGGCCTGGATCGCCGAGGAGCGGGGGAGCGCGAGGCCATGAGCGACGACACGATCTATGTCCAGGCGGTCGCGCTCGGTCTCGATCCCGCCTGGCGGCGTCTCCCGACCGGGGCCCAGGAGGCGGACATCGTCGCGATGCTCGACGCCGAGACCGAGACGACGAGCCTCGGGATCCGCACGTTGACCTATTCGACGGTCGGTCTCGAGCCGGGCGTCGACATCCTCTTGTTCCGGCTCGCGCCGTCGGTCGACGCGCTCGAATCGGCAGGGGCGCGGCTCGCCCGGTCCGGGCTCGGCCGCTGGCTGACCATCCGCCACAGCCTGCTCGGGCTGATCGGGCCGTCGCAGTACGTCCGCAAGCCGACCAGCCAGGAGCGCTCGGTCCTCGACGGGGAGCCGGCCGCCTACCTGGTCGTCTATCCGTTCACCAAGAGCACGGAGTGGTACCTCCAGAGCCGCGACGAGCGCCAGTCGATCATGAACGAGCACATGCGGATCGGACACCGGTATCCGACCGTCCGCCAGCTGCTGGCCTATTCGTTCGGTCTGGACGACCAGGACTTCGTGGTCGCCTATGACACCGACGATCTGGCTGCCTTCGGGTCGCTCGTTCGCGACCTGCGCGGTACCGAGAGCCGGCGCTCGACCGTCCGTGACACGCCGCTGTTGCTCGGGGTCCATCGGCCCCTGCCCGAGCTGCTCGGCCGGCTGGTCGCCCGGACCGCGGTGGTGGCGTGACGGGCTCGGTCACGGCACGTCCGTCGGTCGAGCTCCGCCGTCGGGCGGCGGACCTGTTCCCGGGCGGCGTCAACAGCCCGGTCCGTGCGTTCCGCGCGGTGGGTGCCGAGCCGATCGTCTTGAGCGAGGGCGACGGCGCGCGCGTCCGCGATGTCGACGGCCGCTGGTACATCGACTGCATCGGCGGCTGGGGGCCGGCCATCCTCGGGCACCGCCATCCGGCGGTCGTGGAGGCCATCCGCCGGGAGGCCGGCCAGGGTTTCGCGCTCGGCTTGACGGGACCGCTCGAGATCGAGCTCGGGGAGCGCATCCGCGAGCGCATGCCATCGATGGAGCGGCTCCGCTTCACGTCGTCGGGGACCGAGGCCGTGATGAGTGCCGTCCGGCTCGCCCGTGCGGCCACCGGCCGCGATCTCATCGTCAAGTTCGCCGGCGGCTATCACGGCCACAGCGACGGCCTTCTCGTGGAGGCCGGCTCCGGGCTTGCGACGCAGGCCATCCCGGGAAGTGCCGGCGTCCCGGCGGCCGTCGCGGCCGGGACCATCGTGCTGCCGTACAACGATCCCGCGGCGGCCGGCGTGGCGTTCCGAACGCACCCGGAACGGATCGCGGCCGTCGTCGTCGAGCCGGTCGCGGCCAACGTCGGTGTCGTCGCCCCCGCCCGTGGCTTCCTCGAGGAGCTCCGCGAGCTGACCGCACGCGACGGGGCGCTGCTCGTCTTCGACGAGGTCATCACCGGCCTGCGTGTCGCGCGCGGCGGTGCCCAGGATCGCTTCGGCATCCGGCCGGACCTGACGACCCTCGGCAAGATCATCGGCGGTGGGATGCCGATCGGCGCGTACGGCGGGCAACGGGACCTGATGGCGCTCGTCGCACCGGATGGCCCGGTCTACCAGGCGGGAACGCTGTCCGGTCACGCGCTGTCCATGGCGGCCGGCATCGCGACGCTCGACGCCCTCGATGACGCCGCGTACGAACGACTCGAGACATCCGGTGCCCGGCTCGCCGAGGGCCTGGCGTCGGCCGCCCGCGCCACCGGACAGACGGTGGCGATCGCCCGGGTCGGCTCACTGCTCACCGTCTTCTTCGCCGACCGGCCCCCGCGCGATGCCGCCGAATCGCTGGCCGGCGACCGCGACGCATTCGGGCGCTTCTTCCGGGCGATGCTGGAGCGCGGCGTTCTCGTCCCGCCGTCGCCGTTCGAATCGTGGTTCGTCTCGCTCGCCCACCACGGCGCCGTCATCGACGAGACGCTCGAGGCCGCGCGGGCGGCCTTCGCCGCGTGACCGATCGAGCGGATCGTTTCCTGCGGGCGTGTCGCCGCCTGCCGGTCGATGCGACGCCGGTCTGGTTCATGCGCCAGGCCGGTCGGAGCCTGCCCGAGTACCGCGCGATCCGCGAGCGCGCGACGCTGGCCGATATCGTCGGCGACGCGGCTCTGTGCACGGAGGTCTCCCTCCAGCCGGTCGACCGCCTCGGTGTCGATGCCGCGATCGTCTTCGCCGACATCACGACGCCACTGCCCGGGGCCGGGATCGCGGTCGATCTGGTCGATGGCGTCGGCCCGCTCGTCGACCGCCCCATACGGACCGTCGCCGACCTCGACCGCCTGCATCCACTCGAGCCCGCCGTCGCGGTCGGGCCGCTGCTCGAGGCGATCGGCCTCATCCGGCGTGCGTCCCCCGTCCCCGTCATCGGCTTCGCCGGGGCGCCGTTCACGCTGGCGAGCTACCTCGTCGAGGGCCGCGCGTCGCGTCGCTTCGAGCGCACCAAGGCGATGCTGCTCGGCGAGCCTGCGCTCTGGGCGGCGCTGCTCGAACGACTCGTCGATCTCGATGTCGCGTATCTGCGGGCCCAGGTCGGGGCGGGGGCGCAGGCCATCCAGCTGTTCGATTCGTGGGTCGGGGCGCTCAGTCCTCGCGACTACCGGATCGCCGTCGCGCCGCACATGCGCCGGCTGTTCGAGGGCCTTGCCGGTCTGGGTGTGCCGATCATCCATTTCGGGACGGGGACGACGGGGCTGCTCGAGGAGATGGCGACCGCCGGTGGCGACGTGATCGGGCTCGATTGGCGGGTCGGGCTCGCCGACGGCTGGTCGCGCGTGCCAGACCGGGCGGTCCAGGGCAACCTCGACCCGGCCGTCCTCCTGGCCGACTACGCTGCGGCCGAGGCCGCCACCGATGCGATCCTCGATGAAGCGGGCGGTCGACCGGGACACATCTTCAACCTCGGCCACGGCGTGCTGCCATGGACGGACCCGGATCACCTGCGGCGTCTGGTCGACCGCGTCCACGCTCGGACCGCGCGGATCGTGGTGCCTGGATGACCGGAGCGGAGCGGTTCCTGGCCGGCTGCCGGGGCGCTGCGGTCGATGCGACGCCCGTCTGGTTCATGCGCCAGGCCGGCGGGTCGCTGCCGGCCTACCTCGCGCTCCGCAAGCGCCACAGCGTCATCGAGATCGCCCGGGACGCCCGCCTCTGCTCGGAGGTCAGCGCCGGCGCAGCCGACGCCCTGGGGACCGATGCCGCGATCATGTTCGCCGACATCATGTTGCTGGCCGAGGCGATGGGCGTCGCGCTCGAGCTCCGGTCGGACGGCCCACACCTCGAGCACCCGATCCGCTCGCTGGCCGACGTCGAGCGCCTGCGGGTCGTCGATCCCGCGGGGGATCTTGGGTTCATCCTCGAGGCCATCAGGGCGACGCGGCTGGCGGTCGGCTCGAGCGCGGCGGTCATCGGCCTTGCCGGCGGCCCATTCACCATGGCCGCCTATCTCATCGAGGGCGGCCCGTCGCGCGACCATGCCGTCGCCAAGACGATGCTGTTCGCCGCGCCCGAGGTCTGGCATGCGCTGGTCGATCGGATCACGCACGCCACCGTCGCCTACGTCCGGGCGCAGGTCGCCGCGGGTGCGGAGGCGATCCAGCTGTTCGATTCGTGGGCGGGCTCGCTCGGACCCGCCGACTACGATCGCGCGGTCCGGCCATGGACGGCCCGCGTCCTCGATGCCATCCGCGACGCCGGTGTGCCGTCCATCCACTACGCGGCGTCCGGTGCGGCCCTGCTCGAGCGACTCGCCGACGGAGCCGACGTCGTCGGCGTCGACGCTGGACAGTCGCTTGCTGTGGCACGGGCGCGCCTCGGGCCCGATCGCGCGGTGCAGGGCAACCTCGACCCCGCGCGCCTTCTGGCAGGCCCGCGGGCCATCGAGTCCGGGGTGACGGCGGTCCTCGAGGCCGCTGACGGCGCCCCGGGCCACATCTTCAACACGGGTGGACCGATCGCCCGCGAGACATCGCCCGACGCGCTGCGCTCGATCGTCGCCATGGTCCATGACCGATCGGCGCGCGAGATGGCGGCGGCGGCCGGCCGGCATGGACAGGAGGTGCCCTCGTGACCGCGACGGATGAGGCCCGGGCGGGCGTGTTGCTGATGACCTATGGCTCACCATCGTCGCCGGATGACGTGGCGCGCTACCTGGCCGCGGTCCGTGGCGGTCGGCCGGCCGACGCCGAGCTCGTCGCCGAGTTCCGGCGCCGATACGAGGCGATCGGTGGCTCGCCATTGATCCCCATCACCCGGGCACAGGCGGCCGCGCTCGAGGCCCGCTTCGGCGGTGACGTCCTCGTCCGCGCCGCGATGCGCTTCTCCGAGCCGAGCATCGAGACCGCGCTCAGGGAGCTTGTCAAGGACGGCGTCGGCCCGGTCGCCGCGATCGTCCTCTCGCCGCAGTACTCGCCGATGCTGATGGGTGGCTACGGGCGCGCGATCGACGCGGCGCGTGCCGCCATCGGCGACGACGCGCCGCGGGTCGAGGTCGCCGGAGCCTGGTTCGCCGAGCCGGCGCTCGTCGACGCGCTTGCCGAACGGATCCGGACCGCGCTGGCCGGCTTCCCGGCCGAGCAGCGAGACTCCGTGCCGATCCTGCTGACCGCGCACAGCCTGCCGCTGCGGGTCGCCCGCGAGGAGCCGGCCTACATCGCGCAGCTGGCCGACAGCGCCGACCTGGTCGCGACCGCGGCCGGTCTCGACCGAGATCGGTGGACCTTCTGCTGGCAAAGCGCCGGGCACGAGCCGGGCGACTGGATGAAGCCGGACTTCGCCGACCTGATGCCGACGTTGAAGGCGGCTGGCCACCGGTCCGTGCTGATCGCGCCCATCCAGTTCCTCGCAGATCACCTCGAGATCCTGTACGACGTCGAGATCGGCGCCCGTGCCCAGGCCGAGGCCGCCGGCCTGGTGTTCCGCCGTATCCGCTCGCTCAACACGGACCCGGCGCTGATCGATGCGCTCGAGGCCGTCACGCGCCGAAGCCTGCTCGCCGTCGCCAGCTGAGCGGCTATCCTCGCGCTCATGACGCGCGTCAGCAGGCGGAGGCTCGACGCGCGCCTGATGCGTTGGCACGCCGGCAACCGTCGTCCACTGCTGATCCGCGAGGCCGCCAACCCGTGGGAGGTGCTGGTCGGTGAGGTGATGTCGCAGCAGACCGGGATCGAGCGGGTCGGTCCGGCGTGGCGACGATTCGTGGACCACTGGCCGGCACCACGCGACCTGGCCGACGCCGACACCCACGACCTTCTTGGGGCGTGGGCAGGTCTCGGCTACAACCGGCGCGCACTCGCGCTGCGGGAGGCGGCGCGGGCGATCGTCGCCGACCACCACGGGCGGGTGCCCGCCTCGGTCGCCGCGCTCGAGGCGCTGCCTGGGATCGGGCCGTACACGGCCCGCGCCGTGGCGGCCTCGGCCTTCGGCATCCCGGTCGCCCCACTCGACGTGAACGTGCGACGCGTCGTCTCCCGCGTCCTGGGCATCGCGCCGTCGGATCAGGGTCTTCAGGCCGTCGCCGACGATCTCGTCCCCCGCCGGCGGCCCGGCCGATGGGTCGACGCCGTCATGGACCTGGCGTCCGGAACATGTACACCCCGCGTTCCGCTCTGCGACCGATGTCCGCTCGCCACACTCTGCGCGAGCCGGGGCACCTCCGGCGTCGCCCGCACCACGTCGGTCACCGAGCCGTTCCCGAGGACGACCCGGTGGCTGCGGGGCCGCCTGATCGCGAGGGTGACGGCGGCATCGCCTGGCGACTGGGTGCCGCTGCCGGATCGTCTCGGCGACCACGATCGAGAGGCCATCGCCCGGGCCGTGCGCAACCTCGAGCGCGAGGGGTTCCTCGAGGTGCACGCGGGCCTCGCGCGCGTGCGCCAGTGACGTCTCGGCCGGCTCATCCCGTCGAGCGTCGCCGGGAGCCCCAGCCCTCCTCCTGACTTCGGCTACGCTTCGCGGGCGATGCCCGTCACTGCCCATCCGTCGACCCCCGACGCCGCCCCGCCGCTGCCCGCCGACGATCCGGCGATCTTCGAGATGGACCTGCGGGGTCTCCGCCGGCACTGGGCAGCGCGAGCGGATCTGCCACCGATCTCGGCCGAGACGATGACCGGTGCCGACCGGCGCGCGCAGGCCCTCGGCTACCCCGAGCTGCGGCTGATGGAGCATGCCGGGACCGCGGTCGCCGCGGCCGTCCGGGCGCTGGCCACGGACGTCGGCCGATGGGGCAGCGGCCCCATCGTCGTCCTGTGCGGCCCCGGCAACAACGGCGGCGACGGTTTCGTGGCTGCCCGACGACTCGCCCTGGCCGGAGCGTCGGTGATCGTCGCGGTCGTGGCCGCGGATGCCAGGCCGCGCGGGCCCTCGTCGGCGCGCAACTGGGATCGTGTCGCGCGCGACAAGGGCATCGTCAAGGTGCATCTCGCGACGGCGCGCGACGTGGCCCTGTTCGCGAACGGGGTCGAGAAGGCGGCAGTCGTCGTCGACGCGCTGCTCGGGACCGGGGTGCGCGGCGGCCTCCGCGAGCCGATCCGGGCCGCAGTCGAGGTCATCGGCCGGGCCAGGGCCGCGGGCGTGCCCGTCGTCGCCGTCGACACCCCGACCGCGGTCGACCTGTCGAGCGGCGAGCCGTCCGACCCGGCGGTCAGCGCCGACCTGACGGTCACCTTCCATCGCCCCAAGACGGGCCTCCTGACCCGCCGCGGTGCGGCCTACGCCGGGCGCATCCTGGTCGCCCCGATCGGCATCCCGGCCGAGGCCGACCGTGGCTGACCCGACCCGGTCCGAGCAGGCCGGGCGGGCCGAGCGGGGACACCATGGCTGAGCCACGTCGCGTGGGTCGGCAGCCCGGCTGGCGAGAGGTCCTGCTCGTGGCCGCCGTGGCCGTCGCCGTCGTCCTCGGCCTGGCGGTCCTGACCAGCGTCCTGCCGACCAGCCTCCAGGAGATCGTGTTCCATACGCCGCTCGCGATCCTGGTCCTCATCGTCGGGACCGGCTGGCTGCTGTGGCGGATCGCGCGCCAGCCGCCCGGCTCGGCCGGAGGATGATCGAGCCGTCCGAGTCGCCGCCCCGCCGCGTGCCTCCCCTCGAGCGACGTGCCCTCGATCTCGCGACGGTGGCGGGTGAGACGTGGGACGTGGTCATCGTCGGGGGCGGGATCGTCGGGTCCGGGGCGCTGCTCGACGCCGTCTCGCGCGGCATGCGCGCCGTGCTGGTCGAGCAGGACGACATCGCCGCCGGCACCTCATCGCGCTCCTCGCGGCTGATCCACGGCGGCCTTCGATACCTCGAGCAGTTCCGTTTCGGGCTCGTCCGTGAGGCCCTCGCCGAGCGTTCGAGGCTCCTGTCGCTGGCGCCACACCTGGTGACCATCCAGCCGCTGCTGTTCCCGATCTACGGCATCCCCTATGCCTCGAAGGCGTTCTACGACGCGGGTCTGACGCTGTACGACCTCCTCGGGGCGCGCCACGATGGGGGCTGGCATCGGCGCCTGTCACGGGCGGACGCCCTCGATCTCGCCCCGACGCTTCGGCGCGACGGGCTGCGCGGCGGGCTCGTCTACCACGACGGGGTCGAGGACGACGCGCGCTACACCCTGGCCGTGGCTCGGACCGCGGTCGCGGCCGGAGGGGTGGCACTCACCAGGGTCCGTGCCACGGGCGTGCGTCTCGACGAGACGGGACGCGCCATCGTCGCGGTGAAGGCCGAGGACCGGGTGTCGGGCTCGACGTTCGAGGTCGGGGCGCGAGCCGTGGTCGACGCCACCGGTGTGTGGGCCGCCGAGGCGGACCACCCGTTCCATGCCGGGCCCATGGCGATCCTGCCGAGCCGCGGCGCCCATCTCGTCGTCCGCCGCGAACGGATCCCGAACACGATGGGGCTGACCATCCGGGTGCCGGGCAAGATCGTCTTCCTCGTGCCCTGGCCGGACCATTGGTTGATCGGCACGACCGATGCGCCGTTCGACGGCCCTGCCGAGCGCCCGTCGGCCGCCGGCTGGGAGGTGGACCGGCTGCTGGCCACGGTCAACGCGACGATGGACGTGGACCTGACCCGGGCCGACGTGGTCGGCACGTACGCCGGTCTGCGGCCGTTGATCGCCCCGCGGGGCGGCTCGACGGTCAAGGCCTCGCGCGAGCATCGGGTCACGGTGGGGCCCGATGGCGTCGTGCGCATCGGCGGTGGCAAGTACACGACGTATCGGGTCATGGCCCGCGATGTGATCGACGCGGTCCTGGGGCGGGACGAGGCGAAGCGCCGCCCGAGCGACACCGCGGAGCGGCGGCTGGTCGGGGCCGCGGACAGCGACGCCCTGGCCCGGATCGCCGGCGAGCTCTCGACCATCGAGGCGGTCCGGGCGGTCGGACCGGAGACGGCGGCCCGGCTGGTCGCCCGGCACGGGACGGAGGCGCCGGCCGTGGTCGCTCTCGGCGCCGAGTCGGACTTGTTGCGTCCGCTCGTCGACGGTCGCTTCTTCCTCGAGGCGGAGGTGGCGTGGGCCGCGCGAAGCGAGCTGGCGCTGTCCATCGACGATGTGCTGGCACGCCGGACGCGACTTGCCCAGGAGCTGCCCGATCGGGGGGCGGCGATCGCGCCGCGCGTCGCGCAGATCCTGGGCGGCGATCTGGGCTGGGGCGAGGCGCGTCAGCGTCTCGAGGTCGACGCCTACCTGGCGTCCGCGAGGACCGAATTCTCGGTCGCCCCGCCCGACGGCCCGGCCCCCGCGGACGAAGGGACGGGGGCCGACGACTGACCCACCGGCCGGGGGGGCGGCGAGTCGGTCCGGAGGAGCTATTTCGTGCTCACGGCGGCCCGAAAGTCAGGTATTGGCAAGCCTTGGGGAACCGCGTACCATCCCGCCTGAAAACGCCACGGAAGGGTCCGTGGCCCGATATGTAGCTCGACACGACTCGGACTCCTCTCACGGCTGACGCGAGAAACCCGACGGGCTCGCGTTGGCTACCGAGAGGAGTTTCGACTTCGTGTACAGCGACAAGACCCTGACCTGCGCGGACTGTGGACAGGAATTCGTGTTCACTGCCTCCGAGCAGGATTTCTATGCGCAGCGTGGCTTCACCGAGCCCCGCCGTTGCCCCTCGTGCCGGGCCAGCCGCAAGGCCGCCCGGAACGCTGACGGCGGCGGCAGCTCGTACGGCGGCTACGGTGCCGGTGGCGGGTATTCCGCCGGGGGTTCGGGCGGCGGATATGGCGGTGGCTACGGCACCCGCGATCGCGGCCCGCGCGAGATGTTCAGCGCCACGTGCTCGAATTGCGGGCGCGAGGCCCAGGTCCCGTTCCGCCCGACCAGCGGCAAGCCGGTCTACTGCAGCGACTGCTTCCGGAGCATGCGCGGCGGCTGATCCAGTCCTCTCGGCGCGGGCCGACCCACGGCCCGCCGAACCAGCGTGATCTCGACCCGGGCCGTCAGCCGACCCGGGTCGTTCGATTCTTCGGGGGACCGGTGGGGCGGGGCACGCCTGCGGCGCGCGGGGGCGTGGCGTCGGGCGCGTGGCCGCGAGGTTTGGCCGCGAGGCGTGGCCGCGGGGCGTGGCCGCGAGGCGTGGCCGCGGGGCGTGGCCGCGGGGCGTCGTCCCACAGGCAACGATTCGCCGGCGACAGCCTCGGCCTTGGGATCGGAGACGTACCAGGCGCGTTTCGTCGCCTGTCATGCGACGACGTCACGGGTCGTGCCCACATCTGCCGCGTGCCGGGCTCGGAGGATCGGTGCCGCGGACGATCCGTCGTCAGTGAGGCAACGGTCCGCGGAGGCAGGGGCCCGGCGAGGAACCTGGCCCGACCCGACGGTCAGCCGACCCCCCGCGAACGCGCCTGTCGAGGTCGGTTCGCCGGCCGGCCGAGCTGCCTCTCCCCGCGACATCGATCCCTCGCCCCAAGGCCTGGCCGCCCGAAAGGCTCCCGAACCCGGCCCGTGCGCACGCCGCCGAGGCGCACCCCGGCTACGTCCCTCACCCGCTCGGTCGCTTGCCCGCCAGCAATCCCAGGTCGAACTTTCGCTCCGTGCCGTGGAGCAGTCGGTCGATGTTGTCGGCGTGTGCCAGCCAGATCAAAGCCGCCCCGACCGCCGAGTAGATGACGTATGGCAGCGGCGTGTCGGGCACGACCAGCAGGACCAGGAGCATCGCCGGGAACATCGCCGCCGATCCGATCAGCGAACCCAGGGACACGTAGCGGGTCAGCAGGATCACCCCGATGAAGACCGGCGTGGCGAGGAGCACCGCCACGGGCTGGATGACCAGCATCGTCCCGACACCGGTCCCGACGCCACGCCCGCTGCGGAACCCGGCGAACACAGACCAGATCGCGCCGGCCACCGCGGCCGCGCCGCACAGCACCTCGACCAATGGATCGCCGCCGCTGACGTAGCGCGCCAGGAGGACCGGCACGGCACCCTTGAGAAGATCGCCGGTCACGACGATGGCCGCTCGTCCACGTCCGAGCGCGCGCAGTGCGTTGGTCCCGCCGGTCCTGCCCGACCCGATCGTCCGCGGATCCGTCCCGCCGGTGATCCGGGCGACGACCACGCCCATCGGGATCGAGCCCATGAGGTAGGCGATGAGCACCAGGACGGCGGTCCGGAGCACGATCGCGGGGTCCACCAAGCACGCTCCACTGGCGATCGGCGAGCCCTGGCCGCAGGGACGCCCGACCGCCCGAGTCTAGCATCCGGCACGCTTCGCCTCGGTTGCGCGTCTCGCGATGCCGCGCGTACCATCGGTCGCGATGACCCACCTGCCCAGCCGGCGATCGACGACGGCCCCGTGGCGCTCCGAGGCAACCTGACCCATGGCCGTCGGCTCCTCCAATGACTTCGACCTGGTCGTGCTCGGCGCGGGCACCGGTGGTTACTCGGCAGCGTTCCGTGCCGCGCAGCTCGGGCTCAAGGTCGCCCTTGTGGACGAGGACAAGATCGGCGGCACGTGTCTCCATCGAGGCTGCATCCCGACCAAGGCGCTGCTCGAGTCGGCCGCCTTCACCGACAGGGTGCGCCACGCCAAGGACTACGGACTGGTGCTCCCCGGCGAGGCGGTCGTCGACTACGCGGCGATGGCGGCCCGTCGCGACGCCGTCGTCAAGCGGATGTGGACCGGCCTCAAGACGCTGATCGACAAGAACAAGGTGACCTGGGTCGCCGGCCGCGGACGTCTCGATGGCCCGGGCAAGATCAAGGTCAGCCAGCCGGGCGAGGACGGCACCCCGGGGGGTGGCGGCGAGCGCGTCCTCAACGCCACCGATGTCATCCTCGCCACCGGCTCGCGCGTCAAGTCGCTGCCCGGCCTGACGCCCGATGGCAAGCGGATCCTGACCAGTGACGACATCCTCAAGCTCGACACACTGCCGAAGGACGTCGTCATCGTCGGTGCCGGTGCGGTCGGCGTCGAGTTCGCCAGCATGTTCTCCGACGTCGGGGTCAAGGTGAGCCTGCTCGAGTACCTGCCCCAGATCGTCCCGCTCGAGGACGCGGACGTCAGCAAGGTCGTCGAGCGCAGCTTCACAAAGCGCGGCATGACCGTGATGACAAACGCACGGTTCGACGCCGGGTCGGTCACCGCCGACGACAGCGGCATCTGCCTGATGGTCGGTCCCGAAGGCAAGGAACCGGCGGAACTTCGCGCCGAGGTCATGCTCGTCGCCACCGGCCGCTCGGCCAACATCGAGGACATCGGGCTCGAGACGACCAAGGTCGAGACAGACCGCGGGGTCATCAAGGTCAACGGCCGGATGCGGACCAGGGAGCCGCACATCTACGCCATCGGCGATGCCATCGGCGGGCTGTGGCTGGCCCATACCGCGGCGCACGAAGGGCTCACCGCGGCGCACACGATCGCGGGCGACCCCGACGTCCACGACATGGATTACGCGAGCCAGCCGCGCGCGACGTATTGCCGCCCCGAGATCGCCTCGATCGGGCTGACCGAGGCGCAGGCGACGGCGGCCGGCCACACGCTCAAGATCGGCAAGGTGCCGTTCCAGGCGATCGCCAAGGCGATCATCGGCGGCGAATACGACGGCTTCGCCAAGGTCATCGCCGACGCCGACACCAACGACACGCTCGGAGTCCACGTCGTCGGGCCGCATGCCACCGACCTGATCGCGGAGGCATCGCTCGGCTTCGAGCTCGACGCGACGCCCTGGGAGATCGGGGCGGCGACCCACGCGCACCCGACGCTGTCGGAGGTCATCGGCGAGGCCGCCATGGCCGTCGACGGACGATCGCTCAACTTCTAGGCAGCCAGGCCGGGCACGGCCCGGCGACAACAAGGAGGCCGGACCCGCAGCATGGCGGTCACCCGCGGCAGCGACTCCCATCTCGGCGCTAGCGTCGGCCTGACCGACGCAGACCTGCTCGAGATGTACCACTACGTCGCCCTCGCCCGTGCGGTCGACGAGCGGATGTGGATCCTCAACCGGGCCGGCCGGATCCCGTTCGTCATCTCCGGGCAGGGCCATGAGGGCGCGCAGGTCGGCATCGCCTGGGCGTTCGAGCGCGGCAAGGACTGGATCGCGCCGTTCTATCGCTCGATCGCGACCTGTCTGACCTTCGGGATGAGCCCGCGCGACATCATGACCGCCCAGTACGCGACGGCGTCCGACCCATCGTCCGGCGGGCGCCAGATGCCCGGTCACTACGGGAGCCACGAGCACAACCTCGTGTCGGTGTCGTCGCCGGTGGCGACCCAGCTGCTCCACGCTGTCGGCATCGCGCTGGCGGCCAAGATCCGCAAGACCGGCCAGGTGGCGATGACGTCGATGGGGGAGGGGTCGTCGAACCAGGGCGATGTCCACGAAGGCCTCAACTTCGCGGCGATCCACAAGCTGCCGTTCGTGTTCGTGGTCGAGAACAACGGCTATGCCATCAGCGTGCCGGCGGCGATGGAGATCTCCGTCGCGGACGTCGCGGATCGTGCCTCCGGCTACGGGATCCCCGGCGTGGTGGTCGATGGCGCCGACGTGCTGGCCTGCTATGCGGCCGCACGGGACGCGGTCGCCCGCGCTCGCGCCGGCGATGGGCCGTCGATGATCGAGGCCAAGGTCACCCGCCTGACCGCGCACTCCTCGGACGACCAGCAGACCAAGTACCGGTCGGCCGAGGAGCTGGAGTCGGAGCGTGGCCACGACGCGTTGCCGCGGTTCCGGGGGCAGCTGCGCGACGCCGGCATCCTGACCGACGAGATCGAGTCCCGGCTGACGGCCGACATCGCCGCGGCCGTCGACGACGCGACCGACTACGCCGAGAGCCAGCCCGATCCCGATCCCGCGCACGCGACCGACCACGTCTACGCCGAGGACCCGGGGGCGGCCGGCTGATGCCGCCGCGCACGTTCATCGATGCCATCCGCGAGACGCTCGCCGACGAGATGCGTCGCGACGAGTCGGTCATCGTGCTGGGCGAGGACGTCGGCAAGAAGGGCGGCGTGTTCCTGGCCACCGACGGGCTGTGGGCCGAGTTCGGCGAGGACCGGGTGATCGACACGCCGCTGACCGAATCGATGATCGTCGGCGCATCGATCGGGGCGGCGGTCAACGGGCTCCGACCGGTCGCCGAGATCCAGTTCGCCGACTTCATCTTCCCGGCGTTCAACCAGATCGTCTCCGAGGCGGCGCGGATGCGCTATCGCTCGAACGATGGCTATGGCGTGCCGATGACCATCCGCGCGCCGTACGGGGGTGGCGTCCACGGCGCGCTGTACCACTCGCAGTCGGTCGAGGCCTTCTTCACCCATGTCCCGGGGCTCAAGGTCGTCGTCCCGTCCACGCCGTACGACGCGCGCGGGCTGCTGCGATCCTCCATCCGCGACGAGGATCCGGTGCTGTTCTTCGAGCACAAGAAGATGTACCGCTCGGTCCGGGGCGACGTCCCCGACACCGACTACACCGTGCCGCTCGGGTCGGCCAAGGTCACGCATCCGGGATCGCAGGTGACCGTCGTCGCCTACGGGCTGATGGCGCACTACGCCCTCGAGGCGGCCGACCGTGTCGCCGACGACGGCATCAGCGCCGAGGTCGTCGACCTGCGCACGCTCCGGCCGCTCGACCGTGAGACGCTGCTCGACTCGGTCCGCAAGACCGGCAAGTGCCTGGTCGTCTACGAGGACAACAAGTTCGGCGGCTATGGGGCGGAGGTCGCCGCCATCGTCGCCGAGGAGGCATTCGATTACCTCGACGGGCCGGTCACGCGCATCGCCGGCCCCGAGGTCCCGGGCGTGCCCTACAACCATGTCCTCGAGGACTGGTTCATGGTCAACCCGGAGAAGATCGCCGAGGGGATCCGCAAGCTGGCGGCGTACTAGGCGGTCCCCGTCTCCGGCGTCGTCGTGTCGGCCAGGTCGGCCTGCTCGTGGGCGCGGGCATGCCACGTGTCCAGCATCCACTCGATCCGCGGCGGAAGCCGGAACGAGCCCGCCTCCATGCCGCCGAACCCTCGAGCGCGCCCGTGGCCATGTCCGTGCCCCGGACCGGCGTCGCCCTGCGGCGTCCAGCCCGACTCCCACATCGCGCGGCGATGGGCCACGCCCTTGGCCACGATCAGCGCCGCCGGGATGAGCAGCAGCAGAGCCACGTTCGGCCCTCGGTCGCCCGTTCTGTCAGTCACGTCGTCCTCCGATGCTTGACTTGTCCATCCGCGAGTCCTGCGCCCGCGTTCGACGGCAGCATCGCTCCGACTTGTGGAGCAGCCGTGGACGGACCGGGGAGATGTGAAGGGCCGCTCGCTGACGCGGGCGACCCTTCGGACATGGCTGGGGACGACTGGGACGTGACGCCGGGCTATCCCTCGACGATCCCGAAGGCGGTCTTGACCGAGGCCCGGTTCAGGTACCACAGCAGCAGGAACGGGAACGCGGTCGAGGCCAGGGCGTAACCCAGGTCGCCGGTCCCGAGCAGGACGAAGATCGCCTCGAGGATCCCAAGGATGGCCAGGATGTGGCCGAGCATCCACCCCCACGGCAGGAGGCGCCACGCGGCCAGACCGCCGGCCCAGAACGCCAGGCCTGTCAGGACGATCAGCCAGCCCCAGATCCAGGTCCCCTGGCCGGCCGGGAGCGGGCCGAACGTGACGGCGGTGGTCAGCTGGAAGCCGAGCATCATGTAGGCGATGCCGGCCGCTCCGAAGATGATCGCGAGGATGGTGACACCGAAAGGTCGCTTCACGGTTCCCTCTTCATGACGGACAGATGGTCGACGACAGGGGTTGTCAGGTTCCGCGATAGGCCGAGTATTCCTTCCGGCCTGCGAAGAACCCGACTCCCCACGTGCCGAGGTCGATCAGGAAGGCGCAGCCCAGGAAGATCCAGTTGAGGAGGCTCAGGCCATTCGGCGCGGCAAAGGCGTAGATCAGCGTCGTCCACGGAAAGAAGAGGAAACCGAACAGGAGCCAGACCTCTGATCCGAACAGCGACTGCCACGCTGCCTGATCGTTCACCCATCCCGCGAGGATCGCGAAGCGGGGCAGGATCGCCCCGAAGATAGCCATCATCTGACACACCTCCCCGACGACGCCCCGTCGATCGTTCGACGCTGGGCTGGCGACGCCCGGGTCCCGATGACAGTATGGCCGGTCAGGGCGAGCGGAACGGGAGCTGTCGGCCCGAGCCGAACGGGCGCGCCGCCACTGACCGCGATCAGGTCTGCCGGCTGGGTGGGGTCGGTCCCGTCTTCGGCTGGACGACCGACAGGACGTTCCCGCTCGGATCGATGAACCAGGCCGCCCAGACATAGTCCATGTCGGCGATGCCGTCCTCGTCCGTGACAGGGTCGGGCTCGACGTACGACTCGATGCGAACGCCCCTGGTCCGCAGGTCCTCGAGCTCGGCGTGGATGTCCGGCACACGCCAGGCGAGCTGCGTCTGCGTGTCCGCGGTGCCGACCGTGCTGTGCGTCACCGACAGCTGCGAGCCGGAGCCGCAGCGGAACACGATCCGTTCGCCGTCGTCTCGCAGGATCTCCAGGCCGAGCACGCCGTTGTAGAAGGCCCGGCTGGCGCCGAGGTCCTTCGACAGGAGGATGGGGAACACGAGATGGTCTCCGAGCATGGGGTCCTTCCTTCGTCGCCGACGGTGTCCGGGCGATCGTACGTGGCGCAGAGAAGACGCAGGCGGGTGATGAGGTCGGCCGCCGCCGTCAGGACCGCTTGAACGTGCCGGTCAGGACGGCGGTCGCCAGGACGTGACCCGCGATCGCCGCCTCGAGCTCCGAGCGGCTCGGAGTCCCGGTCAGTCGGAGCGGCGCATCCAGGGCGGACAGCGTGAAGACATAGTGATGCGTGCCCGACGGGGGGCACGGACCGGTGTAGCCGCGAGCGCCACGGCCGTTCTTGCCCTGTGGCGGTGCACCGGAGCCGGTCCCCACATCTTCGGCGAGCGAACCGTCCGATGCGCCCGGGATGTCATAGGCGAGCCAGTGGACGAAGCCGCCCGCGTCCGGATCGATGACGGTCAGCGTAAGGGCCTGCGTCCCGGCGGGTGCTCCCGACCAGGCGATCTCGGGCGAGATCCCCGGACCGTCGCAGCTGTATCTGGATGGGATGGCCGCGCCGTCCGCGAAGGCCGTGCTTGTGATCGTGAATGCCACGGGCGGTACCTCCGAAGGCGATGGTCGGGCGAGACTCGCGACTGGGCTTGCCGACGGGCCGTCTGTCACGACCGGCGGCGCCGACGCGATCGCCGTGTCGGTCGTCGCCGGACTCGGGGTCGTGCCGACCGTGGAGGCCGAGCACGCGGCGAGGAGCAGCCCGAGGACAGCCAGCCGGACCAGCGCGGTTGTTCGGCCCATCGTGGGATTATCGACCTGCCTCCGATGGCACGCTTCGGGACCGGACTCGACCGAGCCGGGCGAGATGCGCGACACTACGCCTGACGACCAGCGCGAACCCGCCGGAAGCGGACCGACCCGGAGGACCTGCGAACGTGGCGAAGGTGACGATGCCCCAGCTCGGCGAGAGCGTCGCCGAAGGGACGATCGGGAAGTGGCTCAAGCAGCCGGGCGACCACGTCGACAAGTACGAGCCGCTCGTCGAGGTCGTGACCGACAAGGTGAACGCCGAGGTCCCGTCGCCGTTCGAGGGCGTCCTCCGCGAGATCCTCGTCGAGGAGGGCGCGACGGTCCCGAACAATGCCGAGATCGCGGTGATCGAGACCGCCGACGACGGGGCCGGGGCGACCGACTCTGCCTCGGCCGCTCCCGCCGCGCCGACCGCCGTCGCCGAGCCGGCCGCGACCGATGCGCCAAAGCAGAATGCGACCCCGTCGCCGCCGACCGACCCTGGGACCGCTCCGACCCCCACGGTCGCCGCCGGGCCGGCCGGCAGCGACGAACGTGGCCCGGCCGAGATGGCGGCGGCGGCATCGGCGCCGCCGGTCGCGACCGCGACCGCGCCTTCCGCGCCACCCGCGTCGGCCGATCCCGATGCCCGGAT
The DNA here is from genome assembly GCA_036003325.1 of Candidatus Limnocylindrales bacterium. GTDB lineage: Bacteria > Chloroflexota > Limnocylindria > Limnocylindrales > CSP1-4 > SPCO01. Next base: position 11,843 of record DASYSM010000068.1, on the reverse strand, counting down.
GACCCCGGCCGTGCGGCGGTTGTTGCGCGAGCACGATCTCTCGCCGGCGCAGATCACCGGCACCGGCGGTGGTGGCCGCATCACCCGCGAGGACGTGCTCAAGGTCGTCGAGGCGATCAGGACGGGGGCAGCCGTGCCCGCCGCACCGGCGACACCGCCGCAAGCCCCGACGGCGGCGCCCGCGCCGCCGTCGCCCGCACCCGCCGGCTCGCGTGCCGGGCTCCCGTCACCGACGACACTCGCGTTCCCCGAGGGCGCCGACGAGGTCCTCGTCCCGACGACCAAGATGCGCCAGGGCATCGCCGCGCAGATGACGCGGGCTCTTCAGGCACCGCACGCATACGTCCAGATGGAAGTCGACGTGACCCACCTGATGGCCGCGCGCGACAGCGCGAAGGCTGCGTATCAGGCGAAGGAGGGGATCGGGCTCAGCTACGTTCCCTTCGTGGTCAAGGCGGTCGCCGAGGCGCTCAAGCGCAACCCGACGTTCAATGCTCACTGGACCGAGCAGGGGCTCATGGCCAAGCGGCGGGTCAACGTCGGTGTCGCGGTCGCTGTCGAGGACGGCCTGATCGTGCCCGTCATCCGCGACGCGGACACGCTGTCGATCCACGGCCTCAACGTCGCCATCGCCGACGTCGCGAACCGTGCCCGGTTCGGCAAGTTCAAGGTCGACGACTTCGGCGGCGGTACGTTCACCGTCGACAACACCGGCTATCTCGGCACCAACCTCGTGATGCCGATCCTGAACGTGCCGGAAGTCGGCATCGTGACGATGGAGGCGATCACCAAGCGACCGGTCGTCCTGTCGACGCCCGACGGCGACGTCATCGCCATCCGCCCGATCATGAACATGGTCCTCGGTGTCGACCACCGCGCCAACGATGGCGCGGGTGGCGCCGCGCTGCTGCGCGACATCAAGGCCTGGCTCGAGGCGGTCGACGCGGAGACCCCGATCTACTAGGCGATCGCCGACCGATGGCCCCAATCGTCATCACGGGCGCCGCCGGCTTCATCGGCTCGCGTATCGCGCGCCGCCTGTACGAGCGTGGCGACGAGGTGGTGGCCATCGTCCGCGATCCGGCCCGCGCCGACGCCCTGCGCGACCTCGGCGTCCGCCTCGTGGCGGGTGACCTCAGCGACCAGGCGGACATCCGGAGGGTCGTTGCCGGCGCGGGCGCCGTCATCCATGGCGCCGGCGTGTACCACATCGGGATCCCGGTGTCGGAACGGCCGGCCATGTACGACGCCAATGTCGCGGCCACGGAGCGGGTCCTCGATGCCGCGATCGCCGAGGGTGTCGGGCGGATCGTCCATCTCTCGACGGTGAATGCGTTCGGTGACACCAGGGGCATCCCCCGTGACGAGACGTTCCAGCGCGACCCGGCCGACGGCTTTGTCAGCTACTACGACGAGACCAAGTACCTGGCCCACCGTGCCGCCGAGAAGAGGATCGCCGCCGGCGCACCCATCGTCGTGGTCATGCCCGGAACGGTCTACGGGCCGGGCGATCATTCGGCCGCCGGGGCGCAGCTCAAGGCCGCCTTCGACGGGACCGCGCGGTACCTCGCGATGACCCACCTCGGGATCTCGCCGGCACACGTCGACGACATCGCGAGCGGCATCGTCGCCGCCCTCGACCACGGCAGGATCGGGCAGGCATACGTGCTATGCGGGACCAACATGCGGCTGGGCGAGGCGATGGCCATCGCCGCGGCGGCCGGCGGCCGGCGCCTTCCGCGTCTGACGGTCCCCGTTGGCCTGTTGCGGCTGACCGCCCGGATCCTGCCCGGCGGCGGCCGCCTCCTGGGCGTCCGACCGAATCTGGGTGAGCTCATCAGAGCGTCCGATGGCGTGACCTACTGGGCGAACCACGGCAAGGCCACGGCCGAGCTGGGCTACTCGCCGCGCGATCTCGAGACCGGCGCCCGCGACGCCTTCGGCCCCGGGTAAGTCCCTCGAACGGGCCACGACGTACACTCCTGACATGGCGCGCGACCTCCCGATGTTCACCCCGCCCGGTGGCGACCATGCCCATCCGGTGGAGCTGCCGTCGATCGCGCTCGGCGGCGGCCGCGTCGGCGAGCCGGCCGCGGACGGCACGACGGCGCTGCGCCGACATCCCGACTGGATCCGCGCCCGGATGCCGTCGGGCGACAACTATCACGACCTCAAGGGCCTGCTCCGCGGCCTGTCGCTCAATACCGTCTGCGAGGAGGCCCGCTGCCCGAACATCGGGGAGTGCTGGGACCAGCGGACCGCCACGATCATGATCCTCGGCGACACCTGCACCCGGGCCTGCGGCTTCTGCGCGGTCAAGACCGGCCGCCCGAGCTGGTTCGACGACGACGAGCCGCGGCGGGTCGCCGAGGCGGTCGGCGCGCTCGGGCTCGAGCACGTGGTGGTGACCAGCGTCGCGCGCGACGACTTGCCTGACGGCGGCGCCCGGATCTTCGCCGAGACCATCAGCGCCATGCGCGCGACCTCGCCCGGGATGGGCATCGAAGTCCTGATCCCGGACTTCGACGGGGCCGACGCCCGGCTGCAGACGGTCATGGATGCCCGGCCCGACATCCTCAACCACAACCTCGAGACCGTGAAGCGGCTGCAGAAGCCGGTCCGCAGGCGCGCCCGCTGGGAGCGCAGCCTGTACGTCCTGCGGCGGGCCAAGGAGATGGCCGCCGAGATCGGCTACCCGGTCCACACCAAGAGCTCGCTGATGGTCGGCCTGGGCGAGACGCGCGACGAGCTGCACGAGGCGTTCGCGGCGCTGCGCGCGGTCGACGTCGACATCCTGACCGTCGGCCAGTACCTGCGCCCCAGCCTCGCCCACCTGCCGCTCGAGCGCTACTACCACCCCGACGAGTTCGCCGCGATGAAGAGCGAGGCCCTGGCGCTCGGCTTCAAGCACGTCGAGTCGGCCCCGCTCGTCCGCTCGAGCTACCACGCCCGCGACCAGGTCCCGGGCGCCGAGCTCAAGCGGCTCCGTCGCCAGGCCACCCTCGACGCCGAGGGCCGCGTCGTCCCGCTGGCGGGCTAGGACCGGGCGACCGGCGGGAGGAAGACCGGTGAGCGTCGACTTCGATCCGGTCAGGCTCCGTCCGAACCGACGGCGGATCGACCCGGTCGTCGTCGGGATCGTCGTTGTCGTCGTCGGGATCGCGGCCGCGATCGTCAAGCCCTGGGAGGGCGGTCGGCAGGGCATCGCCATCGCCCCGAGCCCTCCCGCGCCGGCCGCAGCAGCGACGCAGGCGATCAGGCCCGCGCCGGTCGGCATCGTGCCGCAGCCTGTGCCTCCACCCGGCCCGCCGCCGCCGACATGGTCGGACATGGCGCCGGCTCTCGTGGATCACGCGGCCTGGGGCATCGCCGCCATGGTGGCCGGGCCGCCACCCGCGTCGGACGCGCCGCCTGCGACCGGCTTCGTGGAGCTCTGGTCACCAGCCGTCTCCGAGTCGGGCGGCGGTGACCGCGCGTTCCTCGCCCGCGACCAGCAGTCGATCGTCGCGCTGGGAGTCACGGTCCCCGCCGGGGCCGGGGCCGCGGACGCACGGATCTGGCGCATCCATGACGACGACCGTCTCGAATGGATCGATGCCCATCTGGTCGGCGGCCGCGGGCCGGCTGGGACGCTGCTCCTCATCCAGCCCCCGAGCGCCGGCCTGGCCTACACCTCGTGGAACGGCGGGCATTATCGGATCGACGTCCTGACCGATGACGGGATCCACCGGATCGCGCTCGACATCGCCGGCCGCTTCGGCAACGTGCCCGGTCCGGATCCGTGGCCGCCCGCTCTGGCCGATCTGGTCGCGGCCCGGAAGGGCGACCCGACGGTGACCCGCCAAGGTCCGTTCGCGACGGTCGACGGCGTGAGCGTCGACCTCCCGGCGACGCCAGGGCCGCCGCTCGACGAGGCCGGCGAGTGGCGTGCAGCGCTCGCGTCGAGCGGCTCACCGTCAGCCGCACCCACCGTGGCCGTCGCCCACCTGCCGCGCGCGACCGGCCTCGGCGTCATGTTCACCGAGCACGCGGTCATCGACTCGGCGACCGTCAAGCGGCTCGCCCCGGACGGCCTCATCGATGCGGGGCCGGCGTTCGGGGGCGTCTCCTCGCTCCATGGCCGGACGCCGTACCTCGTCTTCATCCCGACCGGCGGCGCGGCCTGGGCTCCGGGCGTCTACGCCATCACGGCGGCCTGGACCGACCCGGCCGGAGCACATGCGGGAACGTGGTATGTCGAGCTCCGGCCCGGGTCGCCTGTCGGCGGGCCGGCGGCGGTGTCCGGACCCGAAACAGGCGGATGACGGTCGCGCTCGGGGTCCGCGACCCCGGGCGGGCCAGCGACGGGACGAGCGCGGCATCGGCTATGCTCGGGTCATGCCGCGCCCCCTGTCGCGCAAGATCCCGCTGGCCGAGCTCCACTGCCACCTTGGCGGCGCGGTCACCCCGGCGATCATGTGGGGGATCGCCCACTCGCAGGGCATCAAGCTCCCGACCAAGGATTACTGGGAGTTCCGCGACATGATCACCGTGTCGCAGCGGCGGAACCGCTCGTTCGACGGGTACCTCCAGCTGTTCCACTGGACCGAGCTCATCCAGAGCAGCCCGCTCGCGGTCGAGCGCTCCGTCTACGAGGTCGTCGGCGGCGCCTATCGCAAGAACAACGTGACCACCATGGAGCTCCGCTTCAACCCGATGAAGCGGAACCGCGGCGGCGAGCAGGACCTCGACCACATCATCGCCGCGGCGGTGCGTGGGATGGACAAGGCCAGCCTGGAGTACCCGATCAAGCCCGGGCTGCTGTTCTGCCTGGACCGCGCCTTCCCCTACGAGCTCAACGAGATCATCGTCGAGAAGGCGATCAGCTGGCATGATCGCGGCGTCGTCGGGATCGACATCGCGGGCCCCGAATCGGCGACCTTCCGGGTGGCCGACTACCGTCGCCTCTTCCGACGTGCGCGGCAGTACGGCCTGGGTCTCACCGTCCATACGGGCGAATCGGGGCCGGTCGAGGAGGTCGCCCGCGTGGTCGAGCTGCTCGAGCCCGACCGGATCGGGCACGGCGTCAAGGCCGCCTACGATCCGCGCGCCATGGCCATGATCCGCGACCGGGCGATCGTGCTGGAGATCTGTCCCACCTCGAACCTGAACACCCGCGTCGTGTCGGGCTGGGACGAGTTCCGCTGGATCTTCGACACGTTCCGGCGCAACGAGGTCCGGTTCACCATCAGCACCGATGGCCCCGAGATGCTCAAGACGTACATCCGCGACGAGATGGCACAGCTCGGCCGGCTCGGCATCCTGTCGGTGGCCGACCAGGAGATCGTCGCGGCGACCTCGCTGGCCGCGTCGTTCGTGCCCAACGTCAGCGACGTCCCGGCGCCGAGACTCGAGCCGGCCTCGCGCGTCGCTGTGGAGCGCGAAGAGGCATAGGTCCTGCCCCACCGGTCAGCGGCGGTGACGGCGGCCACCGCCCCGCACCGCCGGGGATGGCAGCGCACCGCACCCAGCCACCCGGGCGGCGGACGTGGACGGGGTGCGTCGCATCACCGGGGGTCCCGCTCGACGACTGACGTTCGGGCGACGGCGGGCCCGGGATGGCAGCCCGACCATGTCGACGTGGACATCGATCTGACCGGCTTCGCCGGCGACTGCATCATCGGCGGCCGGTTCCAGCTCCGGTCGGGTCGGCTGACGGACGAGCTCAACCGGGCGACGTCGATCACCCTGACCGACGTCGTTCTCGATGGCCTCGACGGTCATCGCGTGACGGCGCCGACATTCACCATCGAGCGCTCGCAGCTGTGCGCGGTGGTCGGCCGGGGACCGCGCGGCCGGCGATCGCTGCGGATCGCAACCGACCGGCGCCGTCTCCAGGCTCAGATCGGGCCCTACGTGGTGCTCGGTCGCCATCACGGGCCGCTGGGCGCCACGACGCTGCGCGCGTTCGCCGAGCGGGATCCGCTGGTCCCGTTGACGGACGCGACGGTCGCTTATGTCGTCGGCGGCGTCCTCGAGGTGGTGGATGCCTCGACCCTCATCGTCAACCGCGAGCTCGCGTCCTGGTACCGCGAGGCCGACGATGTCGCCGCTCCCAGCCTTCTGTCCCTCGCCCGGCGATCCGTCCGAGGCCGCACCGGCGCCTGACCAACGTCAGGAGTCGACGATCGGGCGCCCGCTAGCTTTCGCTGATCCGATAGGAGCAGCAGCGGTCGCCGGACACGATGTGCTGCTCCCGGACGACGTCGGCGCCCAGCACGTCGCTGAACAGCGCCAGCTCGGCGCGACAGGCCGCCGGCGTGCCCTGGGCGATGTGGAAGATCGCGCAGTTGTGCTCCCGGAGGCGGATCGTGCCGTCCGGCTCGAGGATCGCCTCCGCGAGGTAGCCCTGATCGGCCTGCACGACCGCCAGCTCGCGGACGCGGTCGGCGAGCGACGCGTCGGGTGCGACCCGAGCCGCCATGTGGTCGCGGACCCGCTCGCCGAGCTGGCGTCGCCGGGCCTCGAAGACCTGGTCGAGGAGGTCACCGCCGCCGACGGCCTCGATGGCGGCCAGCAGACCCGACGCGAGGGCGTCGTAGTTGGTCGGGAAGAGGTCCTGCGCATCGGGCGTGACGTCGTACAGGTGGCGTGGCCGGCCCACCCCGTGACGGACCGTCTGGCGACTGACGAGCTGCGCCGACTCGAGCGCGCGGAGCTGCTGCAGCACCCCCGTCCGGCTGGCGCCGAGGCGCTCCGCGAGCTGATCGGGCGAGCTCGGCCCATCGAGCCGAAGGCGGAGGAGGAGGTCGCGCCGGAGGCTTGACGCTCCGGTCGACCCTCGGCCAGCGAGTGCACCGGGCGCGGGGTCGTGAGCGTCGAGGCGCGGGGCAGGCTCCCTCATCGGGCAACGGTAGCACCGGTTTCCGGCGGGCGCTGTCCGGGTGCTACGCTCGCCCGATGGACCTCGACCTGTCGCCCGAACACACCCTCCTGCGCGACACCATCCGCGACTTCATGCTGACCGAGGTCGCGCCCGTCATCGACCAGCACGAGCGCGAGCGCCGCTTTCCGATCGAGATCGTCCGGCGCATCGGCGAGCTCGGCTGGCTCGGCATCCCGATCCCGGAGGACGAGGGCGGGACCGGTCTCGACACGCTCGCCTACGCGATCGCCGTCGAGGAGATCGGCCGTGTCTGGGGTTCGCTCGGTCTGATCGTGGCCGCCCATACCAGCCTCGGCTGCGGCCCGCTCCACCTGGCCGGGACCCACGAGCAGCAGCAGCGCTATCTCGTCCCGATGGCCCGCGGCGAGGTCATCGGTGCCTACGGGTTGACCGAGCCCGGCGCCGGCAGCGATTCGGGCGGGACGCGGACGACGGCACGCTTCGAGGACGGACCCGCTGGCGGGAGCTGGGTGCTCGACGGCGCCAAGCGCTTCATCACCAACGCCGGTCAGGCCGGCACGTACGTGGTGACCGCCCGGACCGGCACGCGCGACGACGGGTCGGCCGACATCAGCGCGTTCATCGTCCCCGCCGACACGCCCGGCTTCTCGGTCGGTCGGCTCGAGGACAAGCTGGGCCTCCATGCATCGGCCACCGGCGAGCTGCTGTTCGACGGCGCGCGCGTGCCGGCGGCGAACCTCCTGGGCGAGCAGGGGAGTGGCTTCAAGCTGTTCCTGCGGATCCTCGACGGCGGCCGCATCTCGATCGGCGCACTGGCCGTGGGCATCGCGCAGGGCGCGCTCGACGCATCGATCCCGTACGCCCAGACGCGCGAGCAGTTCGGCCGGCCGATCGGCTCGTTCCAGGGCGTCGCGTTCATGGTCGCGGACATGGCCACGGAGATCGAGGCGGCACGGGGACTGGTCTGGCGGGCGGCCTGGCTCAAGGACCAGGGCCGCGACTTCGGGCTCGTGGCGGCGCAGGCCAAGCTGTTCGCCTCGGAGGTCAGCTCGCGCGTCACCAATCACGCCATCCAGATCCACGGTGGGTACGGCTACGTGACCGAGTATCCGGTCGAGCGCTACCTGCGCGACGCGAAGCTGACCGAGATCGGGGAGGGGACGAGCCAGGTCCAGCGCCTCGTCGTCGCCCGGAAGATCCTCGGCCTACGGGTAGTCTGACCCGGCGTTGTCGCCCGACCCCGCGGCGACCAGCAACCCTGCCCTGAGCGCCGACTCGAAGGCCGTGCCCCACGGTCCCTGGCCGGCGAGCACGAACGGCGACTGCTCGACCGACTGGTAGGTCTGCGGATCGGTGACGAACGAGCGGGCGCACTCGTCGACCGACGTTCGCAGCCGCTCGTAGGTGGCCCGGTCGGCGAACATGAAGAGGTAGACCCTGACGGTCGTGGCCTGGTCGAGCCCCGACGCGTCGAACGAGCGGGCGGTCGGGGCGAGGGCCTTGTCCGGGCAGCCCGGATCGCCCGAGACGACGCGGTCGACGATGATGCCGCGCTTGGCGAGCTCGGTCGCGACGCCCTGGAAGTCCGCCGGGCTGGGCGAGGGCGGGACGGTCTCGACGTAGTTGCAGCCGGTGACGACCAGAACGACGAGCAGCGTGACGAGACCCGGGACGAGGCGACGGGGGAGGGACATCGGGCCGAGGCTACCATTCGTGGCCGCGGCACGCCCGTGGCCGGGTCCTGGGCGTCGGGGCGGCCGCTATCGTACGATGCGACGGTCCCGAAACAACCGACCTGCCGCCTGCCGTCCTGCCGTCCTCGCGAGGTTCCGTGCCCGACATCCGCGCGTTCCGTGCGCTCCGCTACGATCCCGCCTCCGTACCCGACCTGTCGCTCGTGGTCGCACCGCCGTACGACGTCGTCGATGCCGCCGAACGCGAGCGGTTGGTGTCACGCCATCCGTCCAATGTGGTGCGGCTGGACCTTCCGGCCGAGGAGCCGGGCGACGAGCCCGATGACCGCTATCGGCGGGCGGCGCGCGTCCTCGCCGCATGGCGTTCGGACGGGACGCTCCGCAAGGATCCCCATCCCTCGATCTACGTCTACGAGCAGACCTACCGCGTCCCCGGCACGGACGTCACGCGGACCCAGCGCGGCTTCTTCGCCCGGATCCGGCTGGAGCCATACGGTCCGGCTTCGGGCGTCCTGCCGCACGAGCGCACGATGTCGGCCCCGCGTGAGGACCGCTACAAGCTCCTCCGCGCGACCGGCGTCAACACCAGCCCGGTCGTCGGCCTGTACGAGGATCCCGATGGCGCCGGCCGGGTCGTCCTGGAGGGCCTGACCGGGCGCGCGCCGGACGTCGAGGTGCTCGACGACGACGCGACCTGTCATCGGCTGTGGGCCGTCCCGGCCGACGGCGACGCTGCGGCTGTGGTCGCCCCGCTGATCGCCGCCGCGTCGGGCGACCCGGTCACCATCGCCGACGGCCATCATCGCTACGAGACTGCGCTGCGCTACCGCGACGAACGACGCATGTCGCGGTCATGCGAGGAGGACCCGGCGTTCGACTACATGCTGATGCTGTTCCTCGACGTGTCGGGCCAGCCGCTGACCGTGCTGCCGACGCATCGGATCGTCGGCGGCCTCGGGGACGCCGGTGTCGACCGGCTGCTGGCGGATCTCGACGCGCTGTTCTCCGTCCGGCGTGATGTCTCGGCGGCGGAGCTTCGCGAGCGGTTCGGCGCGGCAGGCCTGGCACGGGGCGGCGAAGGTCGCTTGGGGCTCTGGACGCGTGCCGGCGGGGCGCTGCTGACGGCGCGTCGGACGGCGTTCGAGCCATCCCTGCCCGACGGCGGCGAGGCCCTCCGCGGGCTCGATGTCACGCTGCTCGGCGTGGCACTCGAGCGGCTGGCCGGCATCGATGCCGAGGCAGTCGCCGGCGGCGCGGTCGCCTACACCAAGTCCGCGGACGAGGCGATCGACCTGGTCGACGCCGGTCTCGACGGCGCCGATGCCGCGTTCCTGCTCGAGCCCACCCCGGTCGCCTCCGTCGCGGCGGTCGCGCGCGATGGCGACGTGATGCCCCAGAAATCGACCTACTTCTATCCGAAGGCCCTGACCGGCCTCGTCATCAACCCCCTCGAGTGGTGAGTGCCGAATGACTGATACGACACCTGAGCAGATCCTCGCCCGCGCCCAGGTCCCCCCGTCGAACGGCCGCCCTGTCCGCAAGGACGAGATCGAGCTCGACGAGCGAGGCCTGTACGTCGAGTCGTGGCTGCCCGAGCGCCGATCGCGCCGCAAGCCGCTGCTGTTCCTCCACGGCGAGCTGGCCGGCTCGTGGCTGTGGGAGCGCTACCTCGGCTACTTCGCGGCACGCGGCTGGGAGGGCCACGCCCTCAACCTGCGCAACCATTTCTGGTCGCAGACGGCTGACCCGGCGACGCTGTCGTTCGACACCTACACCGAGGACGTGGTCGCGACCCTCGACCGCTTCGGCTCCGGGGTCGTGGTCGTCGGCCACGGGATGGGCGGCCTGCTCGCACTCAAGGCGGCCGAGCGGATGCCGATGGCCGGGCTGGTCCTGCTCAGCTCCGAGCTGCCGCGGGAGCTGCGCGTCCCGGCCCGGCAGCACGAGTTGCGCGAGATCCCGGAGGTCTACGGCAAGTCGATGATCGGCTGGGAGACGCTCCCAGAGCGCCTGCTGCGCGACGATCGCGATCTGACCCTGGCCGATGTGCTGCGGATCGGTCACCTGCTCGGCCAGAAGCCGCACGAGGCGGGGGCGGCGCGCCGCCAGATGCTCGCCGGCGTCCCGGTCGACAAGCGGGCGTTGCTGGAGACGCCCCGGCTGGTGGTCGGGGCCGGCCTTGACCGGGGGATCAGCCTCGCCGACTCGGAACGCCTGGCCGATTGGCTCGATGCCGGCTATGAGCCGTTCGCGGCCCACTCGCATTACGGCCTGGTCATCGGCGAGAACAGCTTCCAGCAGGTCGCCGACGCGATCCGCGGCTTCCTCGAGGCGAACCGGCTGTAGGCACAGCCCGGGTCGGCGGCCCGCCGACCTGCCTCTGGTATCATGCCGACCGGCCCGGCGGACCGCCGGCGCTACGGGGCCGCATTCGTCTAGAGGCCCAGGACACCGCCCTCTCAAGGCGGAGATCACCGGTTCGAATCCGGTATGCGGTACCAAGACCCGGCCCTATCCGCGCCTCGCCGCGCGGCCCGTTCAGCCGAACAACGACAGCTGGCCGTAGCCGGGCGCACCCTCGAGCTCGAGCATGCGGCGCTTGGTCGCGATGCCGCCGGGCGCGGAGAAGCCCGTGAGTGCGCCACTCGCGGCGATGACCCGGTGGCAGGGCACGATGATCGGCGTCGGGTTCCGGCTGAGCGCGACCCCGACGTCCCGCGCCGCCTCCGGTCGGTCGATCGCCCGGGCGATGTGCCCATAGGTCCGCGTCTCGCCAGGAGCGATCCGACGCGTCGCTGCATACACCGCGCAGCGGAAGTCATCGATGCCGCGCTCGTCGATCGGGATGTCGCGCAGGTCGTCGGGTGCGCCCGCCAGGACGGCGCGCATGCCCTCGATCGCCCGTCGGACGAACGCGGGCAGGTCGTGTGCATCCTCGACCGGATGCCCCCGCAGGCCGCGAGCGCCCGGGAGCGAGACGGCCGTGATCCCGGCATCGCTCCAGGCGACGCCGCAGCGCCCCAGCGCAGTGTCGAATGCGATCGTTCCCATCAACGTCAGGTCCATCATCGTCCAGAACCCCATCGCGACGAGGACCGTTGCATCGCCACGGTGGTGAGCCAGGGCTAGTCGATCGGGCAGCCGCAGTTGCCGATCCAGAGCGCCCCGGTCTGCGGATCCGCCGCGATCGCTCCCGCGGAGAACCCCGGTGGCATGGCGATCCGGGCCAGGACCTGCGGTCCGCTGCCCTCGATCCGGAGCAG
>DASYSM010000067.1:0-11843 GCA_036003325.1 Candidatus Limnocylindrales bacterium | reverse complement strand
AAAGCCGACTCCGACCCCGACCGCGAAGGCCGCAGCGACCAAGGCCCCGAACCGCACGGCCAAACCGACTTCGCCGCCGAAGCGCACTGCGGCGCCCGGTACCGGCCAGGTGGCGACCCCCGGTGCGTCCGCAGCCGCGTCGGAAGCAACCTCCAGCGCGGCGGCGACCGCCTCTCCTGCGCTGGTGGCCGCGGTCACCGCCCGGGGAAACGACACGCCCGGTGATCCGGGGGGTAGCCCGGCACTCCTCCCAGGCGTGCTTGCTCTGCTGGTGATGATCGGTTTCGGCGTTCTGCTCATCGCGTTCCGGCGTCGCCGTCCCGAGGATGGCGAGCCTCGGCCCTTCGCCGCGGCTGGGCTGGTCCCGGCGGGGGCGTCGGTCGGAGCCATGGGTTCTGGTTCGGCCATGCCGGCGGCCTCGATGCCCAGTGCCTCGGTCGCGGCGGGCGGCGGGACGGCGCCGCAGGCGGCCGGCACCGCCTCGGGAAAGCCGAAGACGACTGCGCGCGGCAGGCAAGCGAAAGCCGCCGCGGTCGCCGGCATGGCCGCCGCTGCGGCCGTGACCGATGACACATCGACGGGCATGTCCGCTACTGCGGCGACGACCGACGCGGCCGCACCCGCTGATGGCGTCGATCTGGACGGCGCGGCCTCCTGGGAAGTCTCCGACGACGCTCCGCTTGCCGCGACGTCGGCCGCCTACGCGGCGACCAAGGCTGCCGTGGCCGAGCCATCAGCCGCGCGGACATTCCCGACGCCACCCGGCAAGGGCGTGGAACGGGCGACCATCCGATCGCGCCTGGTTCGCTTCAACGCCGAGCCTGATGACATTCGCTCGGCCGAGCTGGGCCGGCTTGATCGCGGCGACGAGGTCGAGATCGTGGGCTCGTTCGAAGGGTTCCTCAACGTCCGTGTCCCGGATGGGACGACGGGCTGGATCCACCGGGCAGCGCTGATCTAGGGAGTCTCGGTCACATCGAGCGTGCTGGGGGCTGCGCAACGTTGCGTCACGGGTTCCGGTGGCGTCTTCTACCGGCAACGTCCGCCGCCGTGACGCTCGGTTCCGAGCGGTGAACACCAGCGCGTTCCCACCAGGCGCACATTTCGGATATCTGAACGTGGTGACCAGCCAGTCCTGACAGATCTCGTCCGAATAGGCGGTCGTTCACGCTCGAATATCAGGAATGTGTTCCTCACAGGCGCGGCGCGGCGCGGCGCGGCGCGCGCGCGGCACGGGGCACGGGCGCGTCGGCGCACGAGCGGCCGCCACCACCGAACGGACGCTCAGCGGCGCGGTGGCTTGGTCCTCGCCTTGATCCGGGCCAAAGCGCCTTCCCAATCGGGATCGATCGGGCGACCGGGCTCGTCGAGATCGATGAGCAGCGGTGCGTGATCGGACGGCACCGGCGGTCCCTTCCGTGCCTCGCGGTCGATCTCGGCATCGACGACCCGGGCGGCCACCGATGGCGACACCAACAGGTGGTCGATGCGCATCCCGAGGTTCTTGTGGAACATCCCGGCCCGGTAGTCCCACCACGAGAAACGGCCGGGCTCATCGTGCCGGGAGCGGTACGCGTCGGCCAATCCGGTCTCGAGCAGCGCCCGGAACGCGGCCCGCTCACGCTCCGAGACGTGCGTCCCGCCGTGGACCGCGGCTGCGTCCCAGACGTCGGCGTCGGTCGGCGCGACGTTGAGGTCGCCGCCCAGCACGACCGCGTCGTCGGGCGAGGTCGTGTCGCGGATCCAGCGTGCCAGTCGCTCGAACCAGGCCAGCTTGCCGGCGTAGAACGGCGAATCGACGATCCGGCCGTTGGGCGCGTAGAGGCTGACCACCCGCAGCCCGGCAACGGTCGCGGCCACCATCCTGGCCTCGTCGAACGGATCGAAGTCGTCCTCGCTCGCGACCGCCGCGCCGGCCCCACCTGGCCCCGAATCGCGCACCGGCCCGTCGCCGAAATTGGTCACGACGTCCGACACGTCCAACCCGTTCCGGGCTGCGATGGCCACCCCGTTCCAGCGGCCCTCCCCGTGGTGGACGAGCTGGTAGCCGGCCATCCCGAACGACATGACCGGGGCGTCCGCGTCGGTCAGCTTGGTCTCCTGCATCAGCAGGATGTCCGGCGCCGCGCGGGTCAGCCATGCCTCGACCGCATCCTGGCGGGCCTTGAGTGAGTTGACGTTCCAGGTCGCGATCCGCACGGCCGCCTCAGTAGCGCCGGCCGCGCTGACGTCCGAGGTCGAAGGTGGCGGTGTCGGCGACGGCCATCACGGCCATCGTCCCGGCCTGGACCGGGTCGGACACCACGAGGTCCACGTGCTCGGTGATCGAACCCACCATGTTGAGCGCGATGATGGGGATCCCGATGGCCCGCAGCTCCTCGGCCGCCACGCTGATGTCGCCGCCCATGATCGACCCGGCCAGGACCAGCAGGCGTGCGCGGGGCAGGTCGGCGACCGCCCGGACCGCGGCGGCGATGCTCTCCTCGCCGACCAGCGGGATCGTGTCGACGCTGATCCGCTCGCCGCGCAGGTTGTGCCGGTCGGCCTCGCTGACCGCACCGAGCGCGACCTGCGCGACCTGCGCCCCGCCGCCGACGACGATGATCCGCTTGCCGAACACACGATCGAGCGCCCGGGTGAGGTGGACCTCCCGGACGCCCGCCAGGCCCTCGACGGCGCCGACCAGCGCATCGTCGGTGACGCCTTCGACCTCGAGCTCGACCCGGGTCAGGGGCGGTGTGCCGTCGCCACGGCGGACGGTCGCGAGCGTCCGGATGCGTCCGTCGATCGAGGCGACGGCAGCGATGACCGCCGACATCGCCGAGGCGTCATCGACGACGTCGAACCGGATCGCCGCGGTCTCGACGGTCTGCCGCCGGGGCATCAGCCCAGTGCGCCGCGGCCGGCGGCGCCGGGTCGGAGGTCGTTCACGGACATCGCGTCGGGTTCGACGCCACCAGTCGGGTCGTGCTCCTCGAACGGGAGAGCGAGACCGGCGAAGACCTCCCGCGTGGTCGACGCGTCGGATGTGGTCAGCATGAGGGCGCCATCGGTGTCCTCGGCCACGCCGACGATGCCGGTGATGTTGACGCCGCGCTCGCCGAGGGCGGTCGCCACCCGGGCGAGCGAGCCGGGTCGATCGTCGAGCTTGACCGTGAACCAGACCGTCACGGAGCACCTCCTGCTGTGGCTTCGATGGTACCCCGCCGACGCGGTACGCTCCCGGCCATGCCCGCCCCGCTCGGCACGACGCCCACCCGGAAGATGCCCGACATCCAGGTCTTCGGCCGCGACGACTCGGCCGCCACGCGAGCGGCGTTGCGCTTCTTCCGTGAGCGCCGGGTGGTCGTGCATTACGTCGATCTGAAGAAGCGCCCGATCGCGCCCGGCGAGCTCGACCGGTTCATCCGGCGGCTGGGTGGTGCGGCGCTGCTCGATCCGGCGTCTCGGCCGTACCGTGACCAGGGCCTCGCCCATCTGAGCCTCGACGAGGCCGGCATCGTGGCGCGTCTCCGCACGGATCCGCGCCTGCTCCGGCTGCCGCTGACCCGTCACGGGAACGATGTGACGGTCGGACCCGACGAAGCGACCTGGGCCGCCTGGGTCAGACGGCCCGGCGCGCCCTGAACGCCATCCAGGCGACGACGGCTCCGACCAGCGCGATGACGGCACCGATGACCGCCCAACGCGTGTCGCGATCCATGAAGCCGTTGCCGGGGAGGATCCCGAGTCCCTGGAGCATCCAGACCGCCCCGACGAGCACGAGGACCGCGGCGATGATCAAGCGATTCCGCATGGAGACCTCCCGGCTGCCATGCTAGTCCGATGGACGAGATGACGCCGCCGCCGCGCAGAGCCGGCCGGTTGTGGGTGACGCGCAAAGCCGAGGGGATGCTCGTGGGAGCCTCCGGCGCGGCCGGTGCGACGGAGGACGAGAAGCTCCTCGAGCGCCCGCCCAGCACGGCCTGGCTGGGAACCGACCCGTGGCGGACGCTGCGCATCCAGGCCGAGTTCGTCGAAGGCTTCGACGCCATGGCCAAGGTCGGGGCGGCGGTCACCGTCTTCGGCTCCGCCCGGACCGTCGAGTCGGACCCGATGTACGAGCTGGCGCGGTCGATCGGCCGCCGCCTGGCCGAGACCGGCTATGCGGTGATCACCGGTGGCGGTCCGGGCACGATGGAGGCGGCCAACCGTGGTTGTCGCGAGGGCGGCGGGTTGTCGGTCGGCTGCAACATCGAGCTGCCGCACGAGCAGGGGATGAACCCGTACGTCGACCTCGGGGTCGAGTTCCGCTATTTCTTCGTGCGCAAGGTCATGTTCGTCAAGTACGCCGACGGGTTCGTGATCCTGCCGGGCGGTCTGGGCACGCTCGATGAGCTGTTCGAGTCGCTGACGCTCATCCAGACCGGCAAGGTGCGCCACTTCCCGGTCGTCCTCGTCGGGCGGGGATACTGGTCGGGCCTCCTCGACTGGATGCGCGACACGATGCTCGAACACGGCGCCATCGCCGCGGCGGACCTCGACCTCTTCCACGTGACCGATGACCCCGACGAGGTCGTCGACCTGATCCGGACGCATCGCGCCGAGGGTGACGTCGCCTGAGCGGTCAGCCGCGTGGCAGCGCGACCTCGATCCGCCCGTCCACGATCCGGACCGGGTAGTAGCGCAGCCGCCGGACGCGCGTCAGTCGTCGTGCCTCGGCCTTCTTGCCGGGCGGGTCGACCTTCGGATCGCGGCCGGCCGGTGACCAGGTCGGGTGATACGTGCCATCGGCGTCGAGGCCGCCGGTCGTCGGCATCTGGACGGTCTCGCCGGTCGCCAGGTCGAATCGGCCCTCGTGGAGCGGGCAGGCGACGATGCAGCCGTCGAGCTCGCCGATCGACAGTGGCGCGCTCATGTGCGGGCAGCGGTCGTCGGTGGCGACGATGCCGTCGGGCGTGTGCGCCAACAGGATGTCGAGCTCGCCCCGGCTCACCCTGCGGAGGGTGCCAGGCGGGACATCGGCCGCGTGGGCGACGGCCTCGAACGGCGCGTCCGCCGTTCCCGTCGCGAGAAGAGGTGAGGGAAATGGGGCAGGGCGGGGGTCCATCCCTCGCATCCTACCCGCGCCGGGCGAACACGGCCGTCGCGGACACGCAACGACCCCGGCGGGGACCGCCGGGGTCGTCGTGCGAGAGGAGGAGCGAGGTCAGTCGCGAACGGCCGTGCTGGCCGTCACCGTCTCCGGCTTGCCTGCAGGAGCGGTACCGTCGGCGACCGAACGGGTCGGGACGGCCGCTTCGTTGGTCGTCCGAAGCGGGATCTCCTTGATCGCGACCGCGGCCAGCAGTGCCAGGATCGAGCCCACGACGCCGAGCCAGAAGGCTTGGGCGGTCGCGAGGCTGAACGCCCCGTGGACTCCTTCGACCATGGCCCCGATGAACGGCTGGACCGCCGCCTGGAACTGTGGCGGGATCGCGGCCAGGATGGCCGCACCGAGATCACCGACCCCCGTCAGCGAGCTGAAGTCGAATGAACCACTGCTGCTCGCTTGCTGGAAGCCATCGATGACCTGTTGTGGCACGCCCGCCGCGGACATCTGCGGGATGAGATTGTCCTGGAACGATGTGGCGAAGATCGTGCCCACGAAGGCGAGCGCGATCGTCCCGCCGATCTGGCGGAAGAACGTCAGGTTCGAGGTCGCCACGCCGAGCTCCCGGAACGGGACGGCGTTCTGGATGACGATCGTCGGCACCGAGAACGTCGTGCCGACGCCCAGGCCGGCGACGAACATCCAGAGCCAGACCACCGGCACCGGTGTGTCCTTGGTCAGCTGGGTCATCAACAGCACGCCAAAGCCCATCAGCGCGACCGAGCCGACGATCAACCACTTGTACCGACCGGTCCTCGCGACGATCAAGCCGGAGATGATCGAGCTGCCGATGAGACCGACCATGAGCGGCAGGAGTGCCAGGCCGGAATTGGTCGGCGAGAAGCCCTCGACGACCTGGAACCAACGCGGCAGGAAGACGATGGCACCGAAGAATGCGAACGCGGCGAAGAAGACCGAGACCATCGTGGCCGAGTACGTCCGGCTCCTCCACAGGCCCAGCGGCACGATCGGTTCGGTGGCCCGCGCCTCGGCGAGGATGAAGAGCAGGGTCCCGATCACGCCGATGAGGATGAACCCGCCGACGGTCGGCTCGATCCAATCGCCGAATTGCTTGTTGGTCAGGCCGACCAGCAGGAACACCATCGAGATCGTGAAGATCGTGCCGCCGATCAGGTCGAAGTTGCGCGTCGCCGATGGCGTCTTGACCGTCGGCAGCAGCCTCTGGATGACGATCAGGGCGACGATCCCGATCGGGATGTTGACGTAGAAGATCCAGTGCCAGCTCAGGTTCTCGGTCAGCCAGCCGCCGATGAGCGGGCCGGCCACGAACGCGACGCCGAAGACGGCCCCGAAGAGGCCCTGGTACTTGCCGCGCTCCTTCGGCGTGAACAGGTCCCCGATGACCGCCAGCGCGACGGGGAAGAGTGATCCGGCGCCGACGCCCTGGATGCCTCGGAACAGGATGAGCATCGCCATGTTCTGGCTGAGGCCGGACAGTGCCGAGCCGACCAGGAAGATCACGATGCCGATCATGAAGATGGGCTTGCGACCGTAGAGGTCCGACAGCTTGCCCCAGAACGGGACGCTGATCGTGCTGGTGAGCAGGTAGATGGTGATGGCCCAGACGTAGTAGTCGTTGCCACTGAGCTGGGTGACGATGGTCGGCAGCGCCGGACCGACGATGGTCTGGTCCAGTGCACCGAGGAACAGGCCGAGCATGACCGCGAAGAGGATCTCCATCTTCTCGCGGTGGCTCAGCCCGAGGGCCGGATCCTCCTCGAGTGTCGGGATGTACTCCTCGCCGCCCGGCGCGACCGGGAACGCTTCCATGAGACGCTACTTCCTCCCCTGGGGTTGGTGGATGTGATAGGCCCCCGCACCATGGTCGGTGACCGTCGCGTCAACGGCGGTCCGAAGATCGGCCATCGCCGCCGCGAGGCGGGTCAACCGGGCATCGTCGACGTGATCGAGGATGTGACTCAGCATCTCCGTCTGGACCGAGTCGACGTCATCGAGCACTCGCCGCCCCGAGTCCGTGACACGGGCGATGACCACGCGACGATCACTCGGTACCCGGATGCGCTCCACGTATCCGCGTTCCTCGATACGATCGACAAGGCCCGAGGCCGCCGACATCGAGACGTCGAGCATGTCGGCGAGGTGGCTCATCGCCATCTCGCCGTGCCGGTCCAGCAGATTGAGGACATGCAACTGGGACATGCTGATGCCCTGCCGGACGAGACGTTCGCTGCCGATGCATTTGAGTTCGCCGAACGTGGCCCGAAGGTCGTCGATGACTCCGACCTTCGTGGCCTGCAGATCCGCAACCATGCTTCGTGCCATGTGAATTATCATACTCGCGTTAACAATCTTGCACAACCCTCGCACCAGCCCGCGACATCGATGGAGGGTCCCGGATGCGCTTCGCTCTGATGCTCGAGTCGCAGCAGGGACTGAGCTACGGCGATCACGTCGCCATCGCGAAGCGCGCCGAGGCCAATGGCCTCGAGGCATTGTTCCGCTCCGATCACTACCAGAGCTTCCCGGGTCCCGCCGGCGAGCCGACGACGGACGCGTGGACCGTCGTCGCCGGGCTGGCCCGGGAGACCGACCGGATCGGGCTCGGTGTCCTCGTGTCGCCGGTCACGTTCCGCCACCCAGGCAACTTCGCCAAGATCGTCACCACGGTGGACGAGATGAGTGGCGGGCGGATCGAGGTCGGCGTCGGGGCCGGCTGGAACGAGGATGACCACAGCCAGCTCGGCCTGCCATTCCCGCCGATCGGTGAGCGCGCGGACCTGATGGAGGACCAGCTCGCGATCCTGCATGGGCTGTGGGGCGAGCCGGATGGCTGGTCGTACGACGGCCACCAGGTCGTCGTACGCGACGCCCGTTTCCACCCCAAGCCGGTCGATGTCCCGGGCCGGCCGCGAACCCCGATCGGCGGAGCACGTCCGCGGCTGATCGTGGGCGGGCAGGGCTCGCCGCGCTCGTACCGGCTCGCGGCGCGCTACGCCGACGAGTTCAACCTCAGCTCGTCCTCGCCCGATGTGGCGGTCGAGAGGTTCGCGGCGCTCGATGACGCCTGCGCCGCGATCGGCCGGGATCCATCGACGATGGCACGCTCGACGATGGCCGGCGTGCTCATCGGGCGCGATGCCGCGGAGCTGGACGCCCGTCTCGCCGCGGTCGCGACGGCGCTCGGGTCAGACGACGCCGACGCGTGGCTCGAGGAGCGTCTCGGCCGCTGGATCGCCGGCACGCCGGACGAGGCGCGCGAGGCCGTGCGCCGGTTCGCGGCAGCCGGCGTGGAGCGGATCATGCTGCAGGACTTCCTGCCCTGGGACCTCGACATGATCGATGTCATGGGCGAGGTCCTCGTCGGGCAGGTCTAGTCGCCCATCGCCTCTGCGACCCGGCGGGCCGCGGCCGCCATCTCCTCGTCGGGGATCGACGGCAGGACATCCTCCCAGATGGGGAGCATCGCGCCGCGTGCCTCGAGCATGCCGAGCGGTCGTGGGATGAACCAGACGTGAAAATGGGCTCCGCCGTCGCCCCACCGGTACAGGTGGACACGACCGACCCCGCCGAGGCCGAGGATCGCCCGCTCCACGCGCGCGGCCACCTTCCCGAAGTCGGCCGCGGCGGTCTCCGGCAGGTCGGCGAAGGAGTCGACGTGATCACGGCTGGCCAGCCAGACCGTTCCCGGCAGGCTGCCGCTCGTCGCCGGATGCAGGGTCCAGAGCTCGCTCGACCAGACGGCCGACGACGCCTCTCCGGTACAGATCCCGCACGGCTCGCCGCCCGGCTCGCCCCGCCGTGGGGGTTCCGGGATGACGGGATCGGCGGGTGCGCGCGGGACCAATGGCTGTCGGTAGGGAAGCGTCATGTCAGTTCCTCCTGTCGCCGCGTGTCCGGATCGTGGCCTGGGGGCGCCGCGCCGCGAAGCGGACGGCCTCTTCGCCGACCTCGACCTCGACGTCGGTGAATCCCGCGTCGGCGAGGCGGCGGCCCAGCGTCGGGGGATCGACCGGGACGCAGACGTCGCCGCGATGGAAGCCCCGGAAGCCGGGGCTGTCGAGCGAGTCGACGCCGAGCAGCCAGGCACCGGGACGGAGGACGCGGCAGGCCTCGGCGAGGAGCGCGTCCTGTGCCTCGGGGCTCGGGACGTGGTGGAGCATCGTCATCGCGACGGCGGCGCTGAACCGGCCGCCGCGGAATGGCATCGCCGTCGCGTCCGCGTTGACGACCGTCACATTGGTGCCTGTCAGTCGACGCGCGAGACGTGTGGCCGCAGCGTCGTCCGTCTCGATCGCCGTCACCATCCGGGTTCGCGAGCGGATCACGTCGGTCGTCAGTCCGGGTCCCGGTCCGATCTCGAGGACGCTGCCCCCGAGGGGCCGCTCGCCGATGACCCACGGCACGAGAGTCTCGCGGATATGCCTGCCCCATCGCTTGCTGGCGCACAGTTCACGGTGTCCACGGTTCACGGCGGCCTCCTTGCGCTACCGCGACCAGTGAAACATACATGTTTCATCTTCGCAACTGCTATGCTGCATGGATGGACGCGATCCGACCCGACGACGCCCTTCTCGACGCGACCGAGTCGCTGCTCATCGAGCGTGGCATCGACGGCATCTCGCTCGAGCGCGTCGCCGCACGCGCGTCACGCTCGCGGGTCACGCTGTGGCGCCAGGGGGTCACGAAGGAGAGCCTGGTGACCGGGCTGCTGCAGCGCCTGTCCGACGACTTTCGCGACGCCTATCTACCGGTCGTCAACGCACCCGGCTCGGGGCGGCAGCGGCTGGCCGCTTCGCTGGACGTGCTGTTCGAGATCGCCGACCGTCATCTCGACCTGCTGGCCGTCTCCGACGAGGTGTTTCACTGGGCCACCGAACGCTGCGTCTTCCCGGCTGGTTCGAAGGGCTTCCTGTGGCCGTTCATCGGTGCGCTGGAGGTGGGTGCCGCGGACGGATCCGTCGCGCATGCCGGCCGGACCGAGGAAGCGGCCGACGTCATCTTCAACACCGCTTGCTGGGGTTACGTGCACCTGCGCAAGCGCCATCTCTGGCCGCGCAAGCGGGCGCGCAGCCAGATCACCGTCCTTCTTCTCGACGGACTGACGCCGCCGGTCGACTGACCGGTCAGTCCTCGGCCATCGTCGCGGCGGTGAGATACGTGGGGTCGTCGCGACGGATCAGGTCCGGGTTCGTGCCCCGGGCACGGGCCAGGCGCTCGGTCAGCAGCTGGAGCGGGGTCGCGGTCGAGAGCAGGGCGGCCACCGGGGCGGGGAGCTCCGACGCCTCCGGGATGACGAGGCGGCCGGCCGGCGTCAGATCCGCTGCGAGCGCGACGTCGGCGTCGGACGAGAGGATCGCGGCGGACCGGAGTCCGATCGCACGGGCGGCCGCCAGTGCCTGGCCGGCCCGCTCCAGACGTTCCGCACGGCGGTGACGATCGGTCAGGATCAGGACGAGGCCGGTCGCCCGATCCGTCGCCGGAAGATGACCGTGCAGGAACGTCTCGAGATCGCGGTACGCGGATGGCAGCCAGGAGGCCTCCTCGACCTTCAGCGTCAGCTCGCGGCCGGCGGGCCGATCGGCGCCCGATGCGATCACCAGGAGGTGCACCGCGTCGGCCAGTGCTCGCGCGATCCGTTCCGCCCCCGACTCGTCGTGCGAGCCCGCGGCGACCAGCCCGGTCACCGCGGCGGGATCGAGCGGGCGGCCAGAAAGCTGGGCGCCGATCGCCGCGCCGGCCAGGATCGGGCTGAGATAGCCGACGGTGTGGCACCAGCCCTGGTCGAGCTCGCCGGTCTCGACCACGAGATCGGCCAGCGCGGCGACCGGGGATCGTCCGCTGACGGTGATCGCCGCCGTCGTGCACCCCGCGCCGCGGGCCGCCTCGAGCGCGGCATTGGTCGCGGCAGTCCCGCCGTCGTGGGACACCGCGATGACCAGGCCGCGTCGCGGCGGGTCCAGCGACAGTTCGAACGCCTGAGCGGCCGTCACGTCCGCATCCTCAAGGCCGGTCGCCCGGGCCGCGTCGCGGATGATCTCGGCGACCGCGAGCGCGCCGTGCTCGGAGGTCCCGCAGCCGGTGACCACGACCGGCTGGTCCGCTTCGACCGCGGTCCGGATGGCCGCGGCGAGTGCGGCGGCTTGGGTCCCGCTGCCATCGAGGCGTCGCAGGATCCGCCCGGCCATCGCCGGCTCCGCCGCGATCATGTCGGTCATATGGAATGGGGGTCCGGCTCGGAGGCTCGGCGTCGGCGCCGCCTTCCAGGGGTCGGGCGAGCCGGGCAGCGGCTCGGTCGGGTCGAAGCTCGATGGTGCGGACATGGCGGCTCCTGCGGAGTGTCCGCCGAGGATAGACACCCTGAGCCGCTCTCCGAGCGGACGGCCCGTGCCACGCGACGCCGGCGGGTCGTGCCGGGGGCTGGGTCGTGCCGGGAGGCCGGTCGTGTCGGTGGGCCGGTGCGTGCCGGGGGGCCGGGTCGTGCCGGGGGGCCGGGTCGTGCCGGCGTCCGCCCGCCCGACCACCGGTGGTGACCCCGGGTCACCGATCTCGGCAGGTTGCTCGTGGCGAGGCCGTTCGGACGGTCCGGCGTTGACCGAGGGTCACCGATTCCGACCCTGACTCCAGGCCCACGGCCGCTGGGCGCACGCGTGGTGACCCACGGTCACCGACTTCGGCACGTGGCCGGCGCTCCCGGCCCTGAAGTGCCCGAATCGGTGACCCGGGGTCACCG
>DASYSM010000066.1:0-13994 GCA_036003325.1 Candidatus Limnocylindrales bacterium | reverse complement strand
CGGACAGGTGCTCGACCAGATCGAGGATGGCCGGCTCGGCCCATTGCAGATCGTCGAGCACGACCACGACGGGGCTGCGGTCGGCGAGATGCTCGAGGAACCGCCGGATCGCCCAGAACAGCTCCTCGACCGGGGCCGGCTGGGTGGCGACCCCGAGCGGTTCGGCCAGGCGCGCCAGGATCGCGGCGGCGTCCTCGACATCTGCCAGCAGGCTGCGCAACCCGTCCATCACGGCGGACGGCTCGGCTTCCTCGTCCAGGCCGACCGCGGATCGCAGGAGCGCCGCGACCGGGTACCAGGTGATGCCCTGGCCGTACGGCAGGCAGCGGCCGCGCAGGACGGTCGCGTCCGGACGCGGGTCGGGCCGAGCCGCCGTCGCCACACCGGTCCGCGCGCCGGCGAGGAACTCATGCACGAGCCGGCTCTTGCCGACGCCGGCCGAGCCGAGGACGGTCACCAGGACGCAGCGCTCCTCGATGACGGCCCGCTCGAAGGCCGCGCGCAGGATGCCGAGCTCGCGGTCGCGACCGACCATCGGACCGCCGACGCGTCGGTGGAACCCTTCCGCGGCCTGGTCGACCGTGATGAGACTGCGGACGGTGACCGGCTCGTCATGGCCCTTGACCGAGATCTCACGGGGCTCGCCGGTCACGACCGCGTCGCGAACGAGTCGCCAGGTCGAGTCGCCCAGGAGCGTCTCCCCGGGTTCGGCCGCCTGCTGCAGGCGGGCGGCCACGGTCACCGCGTCACCGGTCGCGCGACTGCCACCGGCCCGCGCGTCGCCGACGACCGCGGTACCGGTGTTGACGCCGACGCGCATCGCGATCTCGACCCCTCGCTCGGTCCGGAGGGCGCTGTTGAGCGCGGCGAGCGCGGTCGTCATCTCGGCGGCCGCGCGGACCGCCCGGAGGCCGTCGTCCTCGTGGACGATCGGCACGCCGAAGACGGCCACGACGGCGTCCCCGATGAACTTCTCGACCGTGCCGCCATGGCCCGTGAGCACGACGCTCATGGCGTCGAACCAGCGGCCCATGATCGAGCGGAACGCCTCGGGATCGAGACGCTCGCCCAGCCCGGTCGAGCCGGTGATGTCGGCGAACACGACGGTCACGACCTTGCGCGCCTCGCGCGATGGCTCGGGCGCGGCGAGCGTGGCACCGCACGACATGCAGAAGCGCGCGACGTCGGGGTTGGGCGTCGAGCAGTCCGAGCAGGCGACCATCCGCTGCAGTCTAGGGTGCGGCGCCCGCATCCCGTCGGCCATACTCGCTGTCCTGACGTGCCCGACCCTGCGATGGAGGCTTCGACGTGACGACGACCAGCGACCCCACCCTCGACCGGCTCCTGCGCCACATGGCCTGGGCGAACGCGACCATGTTCGGTCGGCTGGCCGCCGGCTCCGACGCCGATCTTGCCCTGACGGCTCCGCTCAACGAGTGGCCCGCCGGCCGAATCCTGGCCCACCTGGTCAATGCGGCGGGGGGCTACGCCGCGCGGCTCGAGGGACTTCCGCGCGTCGAGCAGGCGCCGGCTCCGATGTCGGTCGGGGAGCTGGCCAGCCTCGCGGCACGGTGCGCCGGGTACGACGCCCGGATCCGCGCCCAGGCGGCCCTGCCCGAAGGGCCGGCCAGCTACGACGAGCCCGGCGCCGATGTCTGGCAGCGATCGACGGTCGCGGCCCAGGCGATCCACCACGCGACCGAACACCGGGCGCAGATCGCCGGTGCCCTCGCGACGAATGGGGTCGATCTCATCGACCTCGACGCCCTCGACCTGTGGGCGTTCACCGAGGCGGAGGACGGCCGGGCGTAGCGGATCCGGTCGATGGCATCAGCCGACACGACCCGGCGGCGCCTGGCTGCGATGCGCCTGACCGCCCAGCGGATCGGCGGGCGGGCGACCTCGACGCCGCTCGACACCGTTCGCTGGATGCTCGCGCTCCAGGGACAGGATCTGGCGGGCGCCAAGTGGTCGATCGGACTGCGCGGAGCGGGCGGCACGGAACGGGATGTGGATGCGGCCTTCGCCGCCGGCGAGATCGTGCGGTCGTGGCCGATGCGCGGGACGCTGCATGTCGTGGCCGCGGAGGACATCGGCTGGATGCTCGACCTGACCACGCCCGCGGCGATCGCCTCGTCGGCGCAACGCCGCGCCGCCCTCGGCCTCGAGCTCGCCGATGCCGAACGCGCCCGTGAGACGGTCCAGCGGGTCCTGGTCGATGGCCGGGTGCTGACCCGCGACGCCACGCTCGAGGCGATCGACGCGGCCGGCGTCAGCACGGCCGGCCAGCGCGGCTATCACCTGCTCTGGTACCTCGCTCAGACCGGCACGCTCGTCCTCGGACCGACCGAGGGTCGGCAGCAGACGTACGCCCTGCTCGACGATTGGGTGCCCGACCGCCGGAGGCTCGATCGCGATCAGGCGCTCGGCGAGCTGGCGCTCCGGTTCTTTCGCAGCCACGGACCGGCCAGCGCCGCGGACCTCGCGCGCTGGGCCGGGCTCCCGATGCGCGACGTGCGAGCGGGGATCGCGACCTGCGGCGGCCGGCTGGTGACGCTCGAGCTCGATGGCGCGACGTATCACCTCGGAGCGGAGACCGAGGCCGATCCGGCGACCGCCGACGCGGCGACCGCCGACGGCCCCCGCGTCCATCTCCTGCCCGGCTTCGACGAGTACGTCCTCGGCTACAAGGACCGTTCGGCGGTGCTCGCCCCGGAACATAGTGCCGCCATCGTGCCCGGCGGCAACGGCGTCTTCCGGCCGACGATCGTGGCCGATGGCGAGGTGGTCGGGACGTGGCGGCGGGTGACTCGTCGCGGCCGGGATGTCGTCGAGCCTGCGCTGTTCGGGCCACCGCCGCGCTGGTTCGGCCGCGCCCTCGCCGCCGCCGTGGAGGCATACGCGTCCTACCTCGGATCACCGGTCGACCTCGCGAGCTGAGCACCTCGGCGGGACCGCCGTCTAAAGCGCCTCGGCGCCTCAGCTCGCGAGGCGCTTGTAGCGGATCCGGTGCGGCTGGTCCGCCGCCGTGCCGAGCTCGCGGCGCCGGTATTCCTCGTACTCGGTGAAGTTGCCCGCGAACCAGCGGACCTGGCTGTCGCCCTCGAAGGCGAGGACGTGGGTGGCGATCCGGTCGAGGAACCACCGATCGTGGCTGATGACGACGGCGCAGCCGGGGAAGGATTCGAGGCCGGCCTCGAGCGCCCGGAGCGTGTCGACGTCGAGGTCGTTGGTCGGCTCGTCGAGGAGCAGCACGTTGCCTCCCGATTTGAGCAGCTTGGCCAGGTGGACCCGGTTCCGCTCGCCGCCCGACAGCTTGCCGACCGGCTTCTGCTGGTCGGTGCCGCGGAAGTTGAAGCTCGACACGTAGGCGCGGGCCGGCAGCTCGCGGGCGCCGACCTTGATGAACTCGGCGCCCTGGGCGATCTCGTCGAAGACGGACTTGTCGGCATCGAGGTCGTCGCGGCTCTGGTCGACGTAGCTCAGCTCGACGGTGTCGCCGATGGTGATCGTCCCGCGATCGGGTGCCTCCTGGCCGATGAGCATCCGGAACAGGGTCGTCTTGCCGGCGCCGTTGGCCCCGATGACGCCGACGATCCCGGCGCGCGGGAGCGAGAACGTCAGGTCCTCGATGAGGACGGTGTCGCCATAGCCCTTGCGGAGGCCCGTGACGTCGATGACGGACTCGCCGAGGCGCGGCCCGGACGGGATCGCGATCTCGAGCTCGCGCGTGTTGTCCTTGTCGGCGTTGGCCTCGGCCAGCAGCTTCTCGTAGGCGCCGAGGCGGGCCTTGCCCTTGGCCTGCCGGGCCCGCGGCGCCAGGCGGACCCACTCGAGCTCGCGGGCGAGGGTCCGCTGGCGCGCCTCGTTCGAGCGTTCCTCTCGGCCCAGCCGCTCCATCTTCTGCTCGAGCCATGATGAATAGTTGCCCTCGAACGGGATGCCGCGGCCCCGGTCGAGCTCGAGGATCCACTGCGCGACGTGGTCGAGGAAGTAGCGGTCGTGAGTGATGGCCACGACCGTGCCCGCGTACTCCTGGAGGAAGCGCTCGAGCCAGTCGACCGATTCGGCGTCGAGGTGGTTGGTCGGCTCGTCGAGGAGGAGCAGGTCGGGGTGGGAGAGCAGGAGCCGGGCGAGCGCGACGCGGCGCTTCTCGCCGCCGGACAGGGTCGCGACGTTCGCATCGTCGGGCGGGCAGCGCAGCGCGTCCATCGCGATGTCGACGTTGCGCTCGAGGTTCCAGGCGTCCGCGGCGGCGATCTTGTCCTCGAGCGCCGCCTGCTGCGCACCGATCACCTCGTAATCGGCGTCGGGGTCGGACCAGGCGGCCATCACCGTGTTGTAGTCGTCGATGAGCGCCTGCACCTCGGCCACGCCGTCCATGACGTTGCCCTTGACGTCCTTGGTCGGGTCGAGCTGGGGCTCCTGGGCGAGGTAGCCGACGCTGAAGCCGGGCGTCACGCGGGCATCACCGGTGAACCCGTCGTCGAGCCCGGCCATGATCCGGAGCAGACTCGACTTGCCGGCGCCGTTGGGACCGATGACGCCGATCTTGGCGCCCGGGAAGAACGAGATCGAGATGTTCTCGAGGACCGTCCGGTCGGGCGGGTAGTGGCGGGCGAGCTTGTAGGTCGTGTAGATGAATTCAGCGGGCATGCGGGTAGGGTAGCGGGGCGGCCGCAGCGGGGCGCGCACCGCGGCGGTTCGCGGGGGCCGCGCGGGGCGACGGGCATGTTCCGGTGATGCGCGTGGACTGCATCATCGGCGGCGCTCCTGCCCGCCCGGGGAAGGTCCGCGCCGGCCCGCGCGGGGAAGGTCCGCGCCGGCCCACGCGGAGGTAGTCACCTCCCGGTGATGCGCGTGGGCTGCATCATCGGAAAGCAGGTCCCGGACGCCCGGCGCCCTCGATATGCAGTCCACATGCATCGATCGAAGGAGTCGGGGCGCGCGGGCGCGGCGTGGCGACCGCGCCGCCCTCAGCTCATGGGGTCGGTGTCAGCGTGGACTGGGACGCGATGAGATCCACCACGGACATGTTCGTCGTGAAGGTGGGGTCGCCGACGGTCCCTGTCGTCTCGATCCAGAGGGGATGTCCGGCGGCATCGATGAGATAGCCGTAGCGGGTGGCGCCGGCGGAGACTTCGGGCGTCGAGATCGTGGCGGTCGCCTGTAGGCGGGTCGCCGGCAGCCCGCCGATGGTGACCGGCTCGTTGGTCAGGACGTCCCAATCGGCCGGGTCGGTCGCGGCGGTCAGCGCGTCCTGGTAGGTCGCCGCCGGGTCCGCCTTGATCATGACCGCGGTCTTGAGGGTCGCCGGATCGGCCGGGACGGTGATCGCGGCCGGGTCGAAGTACTGGCAGGCGATGTCTGCCGGCGTCGTGGTCGTGAACCAGGTCGCCGGGTAGACGACGTTGATCGAAACGCTCGATGGGATGGTCAGCTGGCACGTCGCGGTCGGCGGCAGCGACGCCGGTGGGACCACGGTCGGGGCCGGGCTGGCACTCGCGGCCGGCGTCGCGGTCGGTGCCGAAGTGGCGGCCGGCGTCGCGGTCGGGGCTGTCGTCGGCGTCGCCGTCGGCGACGGGCTCGGCGAGGGTGAGCTGGTCGACGTCGCTGCGGGGGTCGCGCTCGGGCTCGCACTCGCGCTCGGACCGGGCGACGGCTCGACCGCGGACGGCCTGACCAGGATGAGCAGCGTGGTCCCGCTGAGGTCCTCGAGGTTCATCTGGTCGGCGCCGCGCTGGTCCAGTCGACCGACGCCTGTCAGGGCGGCCAGGACGGCCTGCTCCTGGGTCATGACGTCTTCGGGGCACGCCTTCTGGGTGGTCGCCAATGGCCCGATCGCGACGACCGTGCCGTTCGTGGTGTAGGGGCCCTGGTACGTGTTGCAGCCCGACGACCCCGACACCGTCTTGAGCCGGAACACGGCGGTCAATTCGGTCCCGGCGATCGGTGCGCTGACGCTGCCCGGTGTGGTCGCGTACGAGCCGATGATCCACGAGCCGAGCAACGGGTTGTTCGGCGCGGCCTCGAAGACCAGCACGATCGACAGGTCGGCCGCGCGCAGGGTCAGCGTGTCGCCGCGAACGTTGTAGTACCGACTCTGGAGAAGGAGCGTGATGAAGCTGCTCTGGAATGCGTCCGCGGTCTCGCCGCACGACATGAGCGTGGTGAGCGGGAAGCCGATGTTGATGCGGCGGCCGTTGCTCACGTACACGGCGTCGTAATCGCTGCAGCCGGCGAAGCCCTTGACGCGATTGGCGCGGAAGTCGGCGTCGGCATACTGGTCGGGCGGGACGATCGTCAGCGCCCCGTCGACGGAATACGAGTCAAGGATCCAGTGCGTCGCCTGGAGCTCGCCGCCGACCCCGTCGGCCGTCGCGTCGGCGGCGTTCCCCGACGTACACGCAGCCAGCGCGACCGCGACAGCCGCGAGCGCGAGGAACCGTCGAATCATCATCGGATCGCGCGGCCGCTAGTTCGACGGGCTGTGGCTGGCCACGTAGGCGGCGAACAGGCGGAGGAAGTGGCCGAGCCCGGCGACGAGCAGCGACAGGAAGAGCGGACCGCCGATGGCCGCGGACGAGATGGCGAAGGCCTCGAGCCAGTTGATGTCGTTGCGGCTCGCGAGGTCGATCCACCACAGGACGCCGGCGATCGCCGAATAGATGACCGCCACCCAGCCGACGATCACGAACACGGTCGCGATGGTTGCCAGGCGCTGGGCGTCACGCTGCAGTTCCATGATTCGATCCTCCCTCGGTCGGTTGTCGGACCCAGTGTAGTCTGGCCGGTATGAGCGACGTCGAATTCTTCCCGCTCGCCGCATCCCTCGGCCCGATCACGCCACCGTTCTCGGAGGCGGTCCGGGTCGGGGACGTGCTGTACCTGTCGGGCGCGCTCGGGACAGGGGCCGACGGCTCGCTCGTCCCGGGCGGCATCGAGGCCGAGACGCGTCAGGCGCTGGCCAACATCGCGACGGTCCTTGGGCGCCACGGATCCGCGCTGGACCGGGTGGTCAAGGTGACCGTGATGCTTGCCGACATGGCCGATTGGCCGGCGATGAACGCGGTCTACCTCGACCACTTCGGTCCGGCTCTGCCGGCGCGCAGCGCGTTCGGCGCCTCGGGGCTGGCGCTCGGCGCCCGGGTCGAGATCGAGTGCGTGGCGACCATCGGCGACTGACGCCGGCCGCACCTGTCGATTCGCGCGTCTCTCGTTCGTCGTGTGGTCGAAGGGTGACCGAGGCGACCGTGTCTCCGGCCCGGGAGAAGGAGATCGATCGATGGCGGAAGACATCGGCCAGGTGATCCATTTCGAGGTCACCGGCAAGGACGGCAAGGCCCTCCAGCGCTACTACAGCGACCTGTTCGGCTGGAAGCTCGACACGAACTTCCCGGGCGGCTACGGGATGACCGATCACGACCAGACCGGCATCGTCGTCGGCATCGCCGGGACGCAGGACGGGTCCGCCGGCCTCGTCACCGGCTACGTCCGGGTCGCCGACATCAACGCGACGCTGGCCAGGGCCGAGTCGCTCGGCGGGCGGACGATCATGCCGCGCTTCAGCCCGGACGGCAGCGCCTATCTCGCGCTGGTCGCGGACCCCGAGGGTCACGTCGTCGGCCTGTCGGAGTAGGACCCTGTCGGGGGGCGCGCCGGCCATCCTCCCGCGATCGGCTATCGCGGGAGGTGCCGGTGGCGTCCTGTTCGAGTACTCGCCGGCCGCGCCGAGGGCTTGTGCCGGGGTCGGTGGAGGAGTACACCTTCCGTCTACCGAAGGGCAGCTGGAGGGCTTTGCGATGGGCGCCAACGACGCGGTGATGGAGCAGTACCGGGCGGCCATGGAGTCGTCCGATATGGGACAGCTGTCACAGCTCCTGCGGTCGTCCTCGACCGACGACTTCGTGCAGGAGTGGCCTCAATCGGGTGAGCGGATCGTTGGCCGCGAGGCTTCGATCAAGCTGGATGCGGCATACGAGGGTGCCACCGGCACGCGGCCGAAGATGACGTTCCGTCGGATGCTCGGGTCCGGGGATGTCTACGTCGTCGAGGGCACGATCGACTACGGCGATGGGACTCCGGTCAGCTACGTCGGGATCGCCGAATTCCGCGACGGCAAGGTCCGCAAGGTCACCGAGTACTTCGCGAACCCCTTCCCCGCACCCGACTGGCGGGCCCCGTACGTCGAGCGGATGGAGCCGGTCGGAGCGTAGGCTCCGAGTGCTGGGCGGGCGGGTGTCGCGGGCGCCGGTCGCGGGCGCGCCGGGCCCGTGACCACCTCTACTCTTGATGCATGTGGACTGCATCACGGCGCGACGCTTGGGGATCGGTCGCTCGAGCCGTTCTCGAGCCGTTGATGCAGGCGACATGCATCAGAGGGGATTGACCTCCCTCTGCGAGGACGCCCGTCGGCGTGATGCAGCCCATCTGCATAGGGAGGCTGGCCGGGGCCGGGAGAGGCTGGCGGGGCCGGGAGAGGCTGGTCGGGGCCGGGAGGCTGGCCGGGGCCTGGAGGCTGGCCGGGGCCTGGAGAGGCTGGCCGGGGCCGGCGCTGGCGCGCCCTCAGAAGTGATGCAGCCTACGCGCATCGCCAGGACAGGTGGACGCGCTCGCGGCGCGCAGCCAACGGGCCCAGGGCCCGCCCGATCCCGGCCGAGCCTACGGAAAGAGGTCGCTCTCGCGCGGGATCACCATCTCCCGGATCGAGCCGTCGCCTCGGCTGAAGGCGGCGCCGCGGACGAGCGCGACAGGCCGGCCGGCGGTCTTGCCGAGGGTGAGCTCCGCCGCCGAGGCCAATTCGTCCGCCACGGCGCGGACGGTCGAATGCATGATCCGGCCGTCGGCGTCGGGTGAGCCACGCAGGTCCTCGAGCGGCAACAGCCCCGACACGCCGATCGCCACGTCGACGATGCCCCAGCGCCACGGTCGACCGAACGAATCGGACACGATCACGGGTACGTCGACCCCGAACCGCCCGCGCACCGCGGCCCGGATCGCGGCGGCCGACCTGTCGGGATCGACCGGCAGGAGCGTCACCACCGAACCCGTCGACGGCCCCACGTTCGACGCGTCGACACCGCCGTTGGCACAGACGAAGCCGTGGGCGGTCTCGGTGATGAGCACGCCGTTGGTCATCCGGACGACGCGGCGGGCCTCGCGGAGGACGACCTCGATCTGGCGCGGGTCGCGCTCGTAGCGCTCGGCGAACGCGATCGCCTCGGGCCGTGGCTCGACGGTGGTCAGATCGACGACGGCGCCTTCGGCCTTCGACACGACCTTCTGGGTCACGACCATCACGTCGTCGGCGGTGAGCGGCAGGGCGCCGCGGGTCCGCTGGATGGCGTTGCCGATGAACACGCCGAGATCGTCGCCGGGGCGGATCTCCGGGATGCCGTCGAGCGCCAGGACGCGGACGTCGCCGTCAGCCGACACCGAGACCTCCCGGCCGCTCGCTCTCGGCCGCCTCGACGAAGACCAGGTCGTCGGCGGTGTCGAGATCGACGGTCAGCGGCCCATCGAGCTCGATCGGTGTCACGCCCGCGGTCGCGGCCGCGGCGCGATGGGCCTGGCGGCTGCCACGTCCGAACGCGAAGTCGATGACATCGGGCGGGCGCAGTCCGAGCGCATTGGTGCCGGTGCCATGCCGGTCGGGGATGAGGACGACGAGCGCGGCGCCGGCACCGGCGCCGGCTTCGGCGCCGGACGGCGCGGCGAGGGGCGCGGCGACCGCCTCGATGGCCTCGGTCGTGGCCAGCGGCAGGTCGATCGGGATGACCAGGATGCGGTCGCGCCGCCGGCGACGACATCGGCCCGTGCCTCGCGCAGCCCGGCATTCAGCCCGGCCGAGCGCTGGCGGAGGGTCCGCGCACCCATCGCGGATGCGCGCCGCAGGACTTCGCGATCGGGGCTGACCACCAACACGTCCCCGAGGCTGGTCACGGCCAGGGCGGCCATCACGGTCCGTGTCAGCAACCCCTCGACGAGATCGTGCCGCTCCTCGGCGTCCAGCAGCTCGCCCAGCCGCGTCTTGGCACCCTCGAGCGTGCCGACCGGGATGATCGCCGCGACCCGGGTCACCGGCCGACCCCCGGGCCCGTGACCGCGAAGTCCAGGACGGCCCGTGCCAGCCGCAGGCGGCCCGGGTGGTCGGCCATGATCGTGTCGGTGACGAGCGTCCGGAAGCCGAGGGCGGCGATGTCGGCCTCCAGGGTGGCGTCGACCGCATCGAGGACGAACGCGGTGGCGAGGCCACGGTAGATCCGGGCCACTCCCCGGGCGCTCGATTCGTGACCGAGCGAGACCAGCATCCTGTCGGCCGGTCCCTTGAGCGCGGCCCCGCCGACGATCGGGCTGACGGCCACGACCGGGATGCCCGCCTCGGCCCGTGCGGCCACGAGCCCGCGGATCGGCCCGGCCAGGATCGGCCCGATCGACACGATCGGGTTCGACGGCCCGATCACGATCACATCGGCCGCGGCAACGGCCGCCGTCACGGCCGCGGTCGGCGTCAGGTCCCCCCGGAACCTGACCTCGCGTACCTCCGGCCCCTGGCGGCGATGGACGAAGTACTCCTGGAACTCGAGCCAGCCGTCATCGACGCGGACCTCGGTCCGGACCGGCGCGTCTGCCATCGGCAGGATCGGTGTCGGGATCCCCAGCGCCTCCTGCAGCGAGCGGACGACCGCGGTCAGGTCCGTGCCCGCGCGCAGCCGCGCCGTCCGGGCGATGTGGGTGGCGAAGTCGCGGTCGCCGAGGCGGAACCAGGCCTCCTCGCCGTATTCGGCCAGGGAGTCCATCACGGTCCAGGTCTCGCCGGCGATGCCCCAGCCACGCGCGTCGTCGAACCGGTCCGCGAGCATGTACATGACCGCGTCGTGGTCGGGCATCACCAGCAGCCCGTGGCGCTCGATGTCGTCGCCGGTGTTCACGATGACGGTCAGCTCGCCCGACGCGAGGGCCAGCTGAAGGCCGTGCGCGAGCTTCGCGCCACCGGTCCCACCGGCGAGGGCGACGACGTTCACCCGGTCACGCTCCGAGCAGCTCGCCGACGCGCGACATCCGCTCGATGGTCTCGTGGTCGTACGGGGCCGGCATCCGGACGATGACGGTCTCGAAGCCCATCTCGACGTACGGCCGGAGCGCGTCGGCCACCTCGGTCGGCGACCCGAGCAGGGTCGGGCTCTCGTCCATCCGCTCGATCCCGTTGCCGGCCAGCAGCGTCCCGTACGCCGCCTCGGCGTCGGCCCGGCGGTCGCGCAGGACGATCGGGAAGCTGATGGTCTTCTCGATTGTCGCCACGTCTCGTCCGACGTCCGCGCAGTGCTCCGCGAGCAGCTCGAGCTTGGCCCGGACGTCGTCGGTCGAGCCACTGTAGTTCCAGGCGTCGGCGCGGAGCGCGACCGTGCGCAGCGTCTTGCGCGGGCCCGACCCGCCGATCAGGATCGGCAGCTTGTGCTGGACCGGTCGCGGTGCGCACAGCGCGTCGTGCAGCGTGTAGGACCGGCCCACGTGGCTGAACCGCTCGCCATCGAGCAGCCGGCGGATGAGCATGACCGCCTCGTCGAGCCGGTCGAGCCGCTCGCCGACGCTCGCGCCGAAATCGATGCCGAAGGCGTCATGCTCGCGCTCGAACCAGGCGCCGCCGATGCCGAGCACCGCCCGACCGTTCGACACGTGATCGAGGGTCGTGGCCAGCTTCGCGGTCAGCCCGGGGTTGCGGAACGTGTTGGCGCCGACCATCAGCCCGAGCCGGACCCGTGACGTCAGCGGGCCCAGCGCCGAGAGCACCATCCAGCCCTCGAGGATCGGCTGTTCCCACGGTCCGAAGATCGCGAGGAGATGGTCCCAGGTCCAGACACCGTCCCAGCCAGCGTCCTCGGCGGCGAGCGCCGCGTCGCGGAACGTCGGCCAGCTGGTCTGCTGCGACCAGAGCTGGAGCCCGAAGCGCGTCACGCGTCGAGTTCGTCGTGGATGGTCATCGCCCGGAACCGGAACGAGATCCGGTCCTGGCGCTCGAAGCGCTCGTGGATGAGCCGCTCCGCCTCGTCCGGCTCGTCGGCGTGGTAGCGCCGGGCCATCGCCGCGATATCCGCCTGGGTCGTGGTCCAGTCGGTGATCGAGCGGACCGTGCCGGTCAGCCCGACCCAGCGGTACTGGTCGGCGGCGTCGATGACCGTGAACGACAGCCGCGGGTCGCGGACGAGGTTTGCCGGCCAGCGCCGGCCGATGGCGCTGTTGATGACGACCTCGGCGCCGTCGAGCGTGTACCAGACGACGGCCTGGCGCGGTCGTCCGTCGGCGTCGGTCGTCGAGATCGTCGCGAACCGCAGGTCGTCGAGGAAGGTCCGGATGTGGTCGGGGAGGGGCCGCTGAGTCGGCGACTCACGTGCCTGGTCGGGCCGCTGGGTCATGCCCTCGATGGTAGCCGAGCGGCCGACGTGTGGGCGTGGCCGTCGATCCGGCGCGGCGGCGACGGTTCCGCGGCGGGCTTGCCCAGGAGATACCCCTGTCCGAGGTCGACGCCGAGGGCCGTGAGACGGGCCAGGTCCGCGCGTCGCTCGATCCCTTCCGCGAGCAGCCGCGCGCCGATCCGGGCACTGAACGACACGAATGCCTCGACGAGGGCCTGCTTCGCGTCGTCGTGGCCGATGCCGTGGACGATGTCTCGGTCGATCTTGATGACGCTCGGTCGGAGCGCCGCGATCAGCGCGAAGCTGGCATAGCCGGCGCCCGCGTCATCCACCGCGAACCCGAACCCGAGCCGGCGGAGCGCCCTGACCTGGCGCTGGAGGGGGACCACGTCCGAGACGGATTGCTGCTCGGTGCACTCGATGGTCAGCTGGTGGGGATCGAGCCCGGCGTCGCGGACTTGGCTCGCCAGGACGCCTGCCTCGAAGGCGGGGTGGAGAAGGCTGAACGGCGTCAGGTTGATGGCGAAGCGGCGCGGCGGCCGGCCCTCCGCCCGGGCGGCCGCCTCGAGACGGCCGACCCGCTCGAGGATGGTCGCCATGATGTAGACGTCGAGCTCGACCCCCCGGTCGGTGCTGATGGCGGCCTGCACGACCGAGGTGATCGACTGGGGCAGCATCGGCATGTTCGGCCGGAAGAGGCATTCGTACTCGTGCAGGGTCCCGGTCGACAGGCCGACGATGGGCTGGAACGCGATGCCGTGGAGCTTCCGCAGGCTGAAGAAGTAGTCGAGCATCTTGGTCTGCACGACCTGGGTCGACTGGGCCATCCCGATCCGGTCGGCCAGCCCGGACAGCTGGACCGCCTCGGACGTGGCGATCAGGTACCGGTCGCGCTCGGGGAGCGAGCCATCGACCGCGACCAGGCCATAGTCGGGCGAGTTGGCGGCTTCGGCGACCGCGGCTGCCGTCGCGTCGGACAGGGCATCGGCCGGGCCGATCAGCACCGAGCCCGTGTCGAGCTCGACCAGCCGCCCGCCTTCGACGAACGCGGCGAGCCGGCGGACGAAGCGGATGTCGCGCGACCACAGCAGCCGCTCGTCGGCGCCGCGCCGTGGCGTCGAGATGAATCTCACCGGGGCATCATGACCCCGCCCGTCGGAACCGGGCTCCGGCCGACCGTCCCGAGGCGCGATGGGCCGTTTGTACGGGTCTTGTGCGCTTCAGGCGAGGCGTTCCCCGGCGCGGACGGCGATGTCCAGTCGATTCTCCGGTGGCGCGAGCGGGCAGGCCCAGCGCGGATCGAACGCGCACGATGGCTGGAACGCGAAGTTGAGATCGATGGTCAGGGAGCCGGCGGCCGGGTCGCCGCCGAGGTCCGCGCTCTTGGCGCCATCGACGAGGTAGCGGCCCGCGCCGTAGGTCTCGGTGCCGTTCGTGCCGTCCCGGAACGGGATGAACAGGCCGCCCGCATAGCCGGCCATCCAGAACACCGACAACGTCCGCGCGCCCTGGGCGAACGGGATCACGATGCGGCCGACGCGCGAGAACGACAGGGTGTCAGCGCCGCTGTTCGGCAGCGCG